>NZ_CP158687.1:2625427-2953605 GCF_040580765.1 Lentibacter algarum
ATCGATCACCATCACACCGGGCGATTCCCGCAAAATGTCGCGCGCCTCGTCTTCGTCGAGGAAGTCCTCAAACTCAATGTTGATCGCTTCGGAGTGCCCGACAAAAACAGGCACGCGCACACAGGTAGCCGTCACTTTGATCGACTTATCGATAATCTTCTTGGTCTCTGCGACCATCTTCCACTCTTCTTTGGTGGAGCCGTCTTCCATAAACACATCGATGTGCGGAATGACGTTAAAAGCGATCTGCTTGGTGAATTTTTTCGGCGGCTTATTGTCCGTCGGATTGTAGATGCTCTTGGTCTGGTCCCAAAGCTCGTCAATGCCCTCTTTGCCCGCACCCGAAACAGACTGATACGTGCTCACAACAACCCGCTTGATGCGCGCGCGATCGTGCAAAGGCTTCAGCGCCACAACCATCTGCGCGGTCGAGCAGTTCGGGTTGGCGATGATGTTCTTCTTGGCATAGTCATGGATCGCCTCTGGGTTCACCTCAGGCACAATCAACGGGATCTCTGAATCATAGCGATAAAGCGAGGAGTTATCGATCACAACACAACCAGCCTTCGCAGCCAACGGCGCATAGGTCTTTGTCGCTTCCGAGCCGACAGCAAACAATGCCATGTCCCAGCCCGCAAAATCAAACGTGTCCAGATCCGTCGTCTTGAGGGTCTTGTCGCCAAAGCTCACTTCCGTACCGATAGAACGGCGGCTCGCCAAAACGGCGATCTTATCCACGGGAAAATGGCGCTCCGCGAGGATGTTCAGCATTTCACGACCCACATTGCCAGTGGCGCCGACGACAACAACGTTATAGCCCATCAAAAAGACTCCTTATGTCTAGGACATGGCCCCATAGCCCAGTGTGCGCCCAGAATAAAGAGCCTTAACGCGTTTCAAGCAAAACGCGCGCGCTCTGGCAGCCGATAGGCCCCTTCAAATTGTTTTTATGCCTCAACTCTACTGCGAAGCAGTCTTAGTCGGTTCGATCCTGCGCAAAGACGTAAATAAAGAGCCCAAGTGCCACAAGGGCGCCATAAAAGACAAAAAGCGCCTGATAAGGCTCGGCGGGGCTAACAGCCCCCTCGGCCACACGCGCATAAAGCCGTCCCGTCAACATCTGCATCACACCGACCCCACCAATGGCAAAAAGGTTCATCAACGTGACCCCGCGGCCCACAAGGTGCGGCGGGAAAAACGCACGCCCATGCGCCATCATCATAGGAAAAGACGCGCCAAAAAAGCCGATCATTGCAAAGATACCAACTGCGAGCCAAAGACTCTGCACCGAGACGAGCCCAAGCCAGAAACACCCCACCATCGACAGGATGTTCCCGCCAAAAATCACCCATTTACGCGTGCCCAACAGGCGATCCAGCGGCCCATACGCAAAGGTCCCCGCAATCATCGCCGCGCCCATCAAAAGCGTAACATTGCCGACAAGCCCGTCCCCCGCGCCAAAAACATCGCGAAAAAATGGCCCGATCCAAAGCCCCCGCGCCCCCGCAGCGGGCGCATATTGAAACGCCATCAGAGGAAAGACGAGCCAAAGCGCAGGCATCTTGAGCAAATCAAAAAGCGAGCCTTTCACATCGGATTGCGCCGCTTCAGGATCGCGGACAATAAAGAAAAGCCCCAGCGCTGTGAGCACGCTCACAACAGCCGTGCCGCCCACAACAGCCCGCCAGCCGAAGGCCTCTACTGCCAGCGTGGTTGGCAAAGCCGATGCAAGGTTGCCCACAGAACCAACACCCAGAATAACCGCCGCCAATGTGGCAAACACAGCCGCAGGATAGGTGCGCGCAAAAATATAGTAAGACGCCATCAAGACAGGCGAACACCCGACCCCAATCAAAAGCATCGCAATCGAGATATGCACAGGCGCACTCGCCAGAGCAAACACAGCCGCGCCGCCCCCGCCCCCAATCAGCAACAAAACAGACGCTGTGCGCCGCGGCCCAACCTTATCCAAAGCCCACCCGACAGGAATCTGCATCGCCGCAAAGGCCAAAAACCAAAGCCCCGAAGCCGTCGCCAGATCCTCAGGGCTCGCGCCCACATCGCGCTCGAGAACCTCAGTCAAGACTGCCAGAAACGCCCGATAAAACTGGCTCAACACATAAGCAAAACACAGCAAAATCAAATCAACGCGCATATTTTTGCCCTTTCGGCTCTTTTTCTTTCCCCGAATATCCCAGGGGGTCTGGGGGATAGCGTTCCCCAGCTAACGGGGGAGTTTGAGCGGGTTTGCCCTCAACAGGTCGGATTTTCCAAAGGAAAATTCGATCTCAGATACACCGCCCGCCATCCACTTCCATACAGACCCCCGTGATCATGCTCGCCTCATCCGAGCACATAAAACAGGCCGCATTGCCGAGGTCTTCAGGCGTCGAAAATCGCCCAATTGGAATGGTCGAAATAAATTTTGCGCGCATCTCAGGCGTGTCTTCGCCCATGAAGCTTGCCAAAAGCGGCGTCTCCCCTGCAACAGGGTTGAGCGCATTGACCCGCACGCCATGCGGCGCCAATTCCACAGCCATCGCCTTTGTCGCCGTATTCATCCAGCCCTTGGAGGCGTTGTACCAGTTCAGGTTGGGGCGTGGGCTCACACCCGCAGTCGAGGCGATGTTCAAAATCGCACCCGCGCGACGCTGCTTCATAAAGGGCGCAAGCTCATGCGCAAAAAGATAGACCGATTTGCAATTCACAGCAAAAACACGGTCAAACTCTTCCTCGCTCACCTCTTCCATCGGCTTGGGCAAATGGGTGACGCCAGCATTGTTCACAAGGATATCCACCTCACCAAAGACTTGCCGCGCGGTCGCGACAGTCTCAGCAACATCAGCCGACACAGCCACATTCGCCACATGGCCAAAAGACCCTGCTCCCAGCTCTTCGGCCATGCCCATGGCTCCATCGTGGTTGATATCCACAATCATCACCTGCGCGCCCTCTGCCGCAAACTTCCGCGCAATCCCTGCGCCAAAGCCGCTCGCACCGCCCGTGACAATCGCTGTTTTTCCCTCAAGTCGCATCGCGTCTTCTCCCTATTCGCTCACCGACAAAACCAAGAGCGCCTCATGGCGCGCCTTGGGCTCCATCTTCATCACAACATCTAAAAAGAACTTACCCGCAGCACAGGCCTGCGCATTGCTGACACTCTCAAGCCGCTCAAACGCCGCAAGCGCAGCCTCCGCCGTCGGGTCCGCCTCTGCCGCTGCGCTCAAAGCCGCTGCAATCTCCTCACTCACACGTTCCTGCATGGCTGATGAAAGCTGCTTTGGCGCGCGCGTGGCACCCAGCTTGGCTGCCTTATACTGGATTCGGTAGTATTCTTTCAAAGCAGGTGTATTGAGCCGCCCCGCCGTCTCTGCGGTCCGCCGCGCCACTTCGTTGGCAGGCAAGCGATTTTTAAAGATAAGGCCACAGTCCCGCTTGCCAAGCGCCTCGACCACAACTTGCTCGACCTTAAAGAAATAAACCAGCTCGCTGGGCGCTAGATGTCCCATCCCAAGGTCCAAAAGCGGCTGGAGCAGCCCCTGCGCCGCCTGAGCATTTTGCCAGTTGCCACGCCCTGCCGCCAATATTCGCTCTGCAATATGGTTGGCAATCTGACGATCGCCCAGCATTCGCTTCATCTGCGCCATGGCCAAATCAAGATTTTCCCCAGCATAGCCGCTCTGCTCAATAGACTCGCGCATCCCTGGCAAAGTTGGAATTTCGCCCAAAATACGTACAATCTCTGCCTTGCTTGGCCCCTCTTGGGCAAAGCCTGTTTGCGCAACGAGCCCAAAGACGAAAATCAGAGAAGCCAAAAACCTGCGCATCACACGCCCCTTGTTATAAGGGTTTGATCATTGCCCGCCTGCGCGCCAATGGAAAGCACCAATTCAGCCATGAAACGCAGCGACAGTTTTCAACGTGGTGAAGCCATACAGCGCTTCAAATCCCTTCTCGCGCCCATGGCCTGACTTGCCCACGCCGCCAAAGGGCAGCTCCACACCACCGCCCGCGCCGTAATTGTTGAGAAAGACCTGCCCCGCGCGAATGGCCTTCGCCAGCCGCATTTGTCGCGCGCCGTTCTGTGTCCAGACAGAGGCAACAAGCCCATACTCCGTCCCGTTGGCAATCGCGACAGCCTCCGCCTCGTCCTCAAACGGGATGATCACTTGCACAGGCCCAAAAATCTCGTCGCGCGCCAGCGCATGGTCGGCGCTAACCCCTGCAAAAAGTGTCGGCGCCACAAAGTTTCCGCCCTCGGGTGCGTCGCTCAAAACGCCCTGCGCTGCCATCTCAAGGTCCGCGCCCTGAGCTAAAAACCCTGCGACAATCCCCTTCTGCTTGGCCGAAATCAATGGCCCCACATCCAGATCGGACATCGCCTGCCCAACCTTAAGCGCACCGTAGCGCTCAGCCATCCGCGCCGTCACCTCGTCATAAATCTTGCGCTGCACCAAAATGCGTGAAGAGGCCGAGCAGGTCTGCCCCGCGTTCTGTATCCCCGCATTGACAAGAAACGGTAGCGCCGCGTCCAAGTCCGCGTCTTCAAAGACAAGCTGGGGGCTCTTCCCGCCCAGCTCCAGCGTCACTGGTTTCACATGCCGCGCCGCCGCCATCTGGATCATACTCCCCGTCGCCACCGAGCCCGTGAAAGAGATGTGGTCAATCCCGTCATGCCCGCTCAAAGCTGCGCCCGCCTCACTGCCAAGGCCCGGAACCACGTTCAAAACCCCGTCAGGCAGGCCCGCTTCCTTGGCGAGGTCCGCAAATGCCAGCGCCGTAAGGCACGCGTCTTCCGCAGGCTTCAGAACGCAACAGTTCCCCGCCGCCAAAGCCGCGCCAACAGAGCGCCCAATGATCTGCATCGGGTAATTCCATGGAACGATGTGCGCCGTCACCCCATGTGGCTCTCGCAGCGTGTAAACGGTGTACCCGTCCAGATAAGGGATGCTTTCCCCCATCAGCTTGTCCGCCGCGCCACCGTAAAATTCGCAGTAGCGCGCCAGAGCAAGCGCATCGGCCCGCGCCTGTTTCAAAGGCTTGCCCACATCAAGCGCCTCAAGCCGCGCCAAAGCCTCTACACGCCCCTCCACAAGCTTGCCCAGCCGCATGAGTATCCGCCCGCGCTCCGCCGCTGGCGTCCTTGCCCAGCCGCCCTCAAAGGCCCGCCGCGCGGCGTCAATGGCCGCGTCAACATCGGCCTCTTGCCCCCGCGCAATCTCGCCGATCTGCTCTCCTGTTGAGGGGTTCATCAATGGCAAGGTCTGCCCACCTGCAGGTGCGACCCACGCGCCGCCAATCAAACATTTCGCAGGGTCAAACCCCAAATCCTCAAGGCTCATATCGCTCTCCTCTCAAGCGCTGCGTTTCTTCGGAAGCTGTGGCACGGCAGCAATCAGCTCTCTCGTATAGGCATGCTTCGGGCGCTCAAAAACATCCGCTGTCGCGCCCTCTTCCACAATCTCGCCCGCCTGCATCACAAGGCAGCGGTCAGTCACATTTCGCACCACACTCAAGTCATGCGAGATAAAAAGATAGGTCAGCCCAAAGCGTGCCCCGAGATCTGCGAGCAAGTCGAGTATCTGCGCACGAATGCTCACATCCAAAGCGCTGACAGCCTCATCCAGAATGATCAGCTCAGGCTTGATAATCAGCGCCCGCGCAATCGCGATCCGTTGCCTCTGCCCGCCCGAAAATTCGTGGATATACTTATCCGCATCCGCCGCGCTCAAGCCCACCTTCTCAAGCGCGCTGATAATAGCCATCTCACGCGCGCCGCCCACAGGCGGATCATCCAGCAAATGAAACGGCTCAGCCACCAAGCGCCCGACTTTCCAGCGCGGGTTAAAGCTCCCGTATGGGTCTTGAAACACCACATGCATCTTGCGGCGCACGGCACGGTTGGGCCGCTTACCACTAAACACGGGCTCACCATCCAGCAGGATTTCGCCGCCCTGCACCTCCTCAAGCCCTAGAATGGCCCGCGTCAAAGTGCTCTTGCCGCAGCCGCTTTCGCCCACAAGCCCAAGGCTCTCGCCACGCCGGATGTCAAAACTCACGCCCTTCACCGCGCGAAAATGCTTCGCTCCACCAAAGAGGCCCGCGCGCGGCAAAGCATAGTCGCGCACAACGTTCCGCACACTGAGCAAAGGCGCTTCCAACACATGCTCTGAGCGCGCGGGCTGATGGTCTGACGCTTCCAAAAGCGCGAGCGAATAAGGGTGCCGCATCGTCTCGAAAATCGCAGGGCTTGCGCCGCTCTCCACAACCTCGCCCTTGCGCATAATCACGATCTCGTCGGCCATATCGGCAACAACAGCGAGGTCATGGGTGATCAGCAAAAGCCCCATCCCGTCTTCGCGCGCCAGCCGCTTCAACAGCCGCAGAACCTCCGCCTGCGTCGTCACATCGAGCGCCGTTGTCGGCTCATCGGCAATCAGAAGCTTCGGCTGCAAGGCAATCGCCATAGCAATCACAACCCGCTGCCGCTGCCCGCCACTCAACTCATGTGGATAGCGGCTCAAGGGGAAGCGCTCTTCAGGCAGCTCACAACGGCGCAAAGCCTCGCGCGCGCGCTCTATAGCCTCGCGGCGGCTCACATTCTCATGGATACGGATCGTCTCCGCCACTTGGCGGCCAATCGTCTGGATAGGGTTGAGCGCCGTCATCGGCTCCTGAAACACCATGCCAACCTCGTTGCCCCTGAGGCCACAAAGCGCGCCTTCCTCAAGCTCAAGCATCTCGTGCCCACTCAACGCCACACGCCCCTCTGCCTGCGCGCCCTCCGGCAAAAGCTGCATAATCGCCAGCGCCGTCATCGACTTGCCAGACCCGCTCTCGCCAATCACCCCGACAATCTGCCCCGCCTCTACGCTCAAGGTGACATCCCGCAAAATCTGCGTGCCATGAATGCTCACATTCAGGTTCTCAACGCTCAAAAGGCTCATCGCTTCGCCCTCCGCAAGCGTGGGTCAAGCCAGTCGCGCAAGCCGTCGCCCAAAAGGTTAAGCCCCAAAACCGTGAGCAAAATCGCAAGGCCAGGAAAGATCGCCAAATGCGGCTTAAAGCTAAACATTGTCTGGCTCTCCGCCAGCATCCTGCCCCAGCTAGGCGTCGGCGGCTGCGCCCCAAGCCCGACATAGCTCAGCCCCGCCTCGGCCAGAATGCCAAGCGAGAACTGGATCGTCCCTTGCACAATCAGCAAGTTGGTCACATTCGGCAGAATATGCTCAAAGCTGATCCGCGCCACACCCTTGCCAGACACACGCGCCGCCAAGACATAATCCCGCGTCCAAAGGCTCAAGGCCGCCCCGCGCACCAGCCGCGCAAACACGGGGATGTTGAATATCCCGATGGCAATAATAGCGTTCAGAGCGCTCGCCCCAAACACAGCCGTGATCATGATCGCAATGAGCAGACTCGGAAAGG
Source organism: Lentibacter algarum (assembly GCF_040580765.1). GTDB lineage: Bacteria > Pseudomonadota > Alphaproteobacteria > Rhodobacterales > Rhodobacteraceae > Lentibacter > Lentibacter algarum. The sequence continues at coordinate 2,632,856 of NZ_CP158687.1, forward strand.
CAAAGACAAGATCATTCCCGCGCATGATCACCTCGTCCAGAAGCGTCCCCGTGCGCGCCGCCGCAGCCAGCCCAAGCGGTACGCCCAGCAGCATGCCAATCCCCACAGCCACTACGGCCACAGCAATCGAGGTGCGCGCCCCGACCATAATCATACTGAAAATATCACGGCCAAAATGGTCCGTGCCCAGCCAATGCGCAGCACTCGGTTCCTTCAGCTTGTTCGGAATATCAAGGCCAAGCACGTCATACGGCGTCCAGACAAAGCTCACGAGTGCGGCGATAACAAACACCGCCGAAAGCGCGGCCCCTATGATCAGCGAACGGTTCATGCCCGCACCCTCAGGCGCGGATCAACAACGGCATAAGCCACATCGACCAAAAAGTTCACAACAATCACGGCAAAGACCAGAAGCATCACCACGCTCTCGACAACAATAAGGTCGCGCGCGGCGATAGACTGAAACACAAGCCGCCCAAGGCCTGGCAGGAAGAAGACATTTTCAATGATAATCGCCCCCGCCATAAGAAAGGAAAACTGCAAGCCGATGATCGTCAGCACAGGAATAAGCGCATTGCGCAAAGCATGCCGCCAAAGCGCTTGGCGGCGGCTCAGCCCCTTGGCCCGCGCCGTGCGAATGTAATCCTCTCCCAGCGTGTCCAAAAGCGAGCTTCGCATCACCCGGGCCAAGATACTCGCCTGCGGCAAGGCCAGCGCAATCGCGGGCAGCGTCAGGCTCTTCATCGCTGGTCCAAAGCCCGCGTCCCAGCCCGCAAAGCCGCCCGCGCTAAACCAGCGCAAATTGATCGCGAAGACCAAAACCATCAACATCGCAAACCAGAAATTCGGGATCGCCACGCCAAGCTGAGTAAAGCCCATCACCAAGATGTCAGCGAGGCTTCCCCGCTTGCTCGCCGCCCAAATCCCCGCAGGAAAAGCAATCAGCGTAGAAAGCGTCAGCGCATAGATTGCCAGCGGCAGACTGATCCACATCCGCTCGCCAATCATCTCGCTCACAGGTGTGCGATAAGTGTAAGATGTGCCAAAATCGCCGCGCAGCATCCCGCCGACCCAGCTTGCATAGCGCTCAAGCAACGTCCCGTTCAGCCCGAGCTGCTCGCGCAGCGCCGCTAGCGTGTCCTCCTGCGCATTCAAGCCAAGCATATAAGCCGCAGGATCGCCGGGCACGACCTCAACAAAAAGAAAGATCACAATAGAGGCCACAACAAGAGAAATAATGAGCGAAATCAAGCGCTTTGCCACAAATCTCAGCATGCGCTCCGCCCGCTCATTGCGCCTCACCCTGTCTTTCTATTCGCTCTAAATATCCAAAACCAGCGCCCGCAAAATACACAGGCGCTGGATTTGATTGGCTCACTCAGCCCAAGACACAGCTGTCATGTCGTTGGCCTGCGTCGGTGCATTTTCCCAAAGCCCCTGAACACCCGCCTTAGCAATCGTCGGGATCGCAAGTTGGAAGAGATAGCCGTTCACATAATCGCCAGAAATCTTGCGCTGCATCTGCTCCAGAAGGGCCGAACGCTTGGCGGGGTCTGCCTCGGCCTCAAGCGCAGTGTTCATCGCTTGGAAATCCGCATCATCATACTGGAAATAATAGTCAGGGCGCGCGTAAATCCCGATATCCATCGGCTCGGTGTGGCTCACAATCGTCAGGCCATAATCCTTGCCCTTGAACACTTCTTCAAGCCACTGCGCCCATTCCAGATTGGTGATCTCGGTCTGAATACCCACCTCGCGCAGCTGCGCCGCAATGATCTCTCCACCACGACGTGCATATGAGGGCGGTGGCAGCTTCAGGGTTGTCGTGAAGCCTTCGGCAAAGCCCGCCTCCGCCAAAAGCGCCTTGGCTTTCTCGGGGTCATAGGCGCTGTCAGCAGTCAGATCGACATAGTCAGGATTGTGCGGCGCAAAATGCGTGCCAATCGGCGTCCCAAGTCCAAACATCGCGCCATCAATAATAGCCTGACGGTCAATCGCATGGGCCATCGCCTCACGCACCTTCACATTGTCAAACGGCGGCATCTTGTTGTTTGTGGACAGGATCGTTTCACCCTCGGTATTGCCCACAATAACTTGAAAGCGCGGATCCGCTTCAAATTGTGGCACGTTCTCAGGCGCGGGATAGCCCGCAAACACATCCACATCTTCCGCCATCACAGCAGCAAATGCCGCCGTCGGGTCGGAGATAAACTTGAACGTCACCTTATCAAGCTTGGCAGGCGTGCCCCAGTAGTCAGCGTTCTTCTCAAGCGTGATATTGTCGCCCTGAACCCAGTTGGCAAACTTGAAGGCGCCTGTGCCGACAGGGGCCTGCTTAATGTTTTCGATGCTCTCTGGCGCGACAATCACAGCGTCACCCCAAGCCAGATTGAACAGAAGCGAGCCATTCGGCGCGCTCAGAGTGATCTTAACAGTGCTCGCGTCGACCGCCTCAACATCAGCAATGCTTGCAAACAGTGCTTTCTGCGCATTGGCGCTGTCTTCAGCACGGGCGCGATCAAGGCTAAACTTGACGTCTTCCGCGTCCATGGTGGTGCCGTCATGAAAGGTGACCCCCTCGGCAAGCTTGAACGTATAGGTCAGCCCGTCATCCGAAATCACCCAGCTCTGCGCGAGACCCGGAATGATCGAGCCATCAGACGCGAAGCGTGTGAGCCCTTCAAAGACGTTGGAGTACAGGACAGAGTCAATCGCGCCAGCGGCGGCACTTGTCGGGTCGAGATGTGGCGGCTCAAGCTGCATCGCCAGCGTGATATCGCTCTTGGCCATTGCGCCAGTGGCCACGATCATTGCCAAAGCGCTCGCCGTCGCAAATTTCATCAGTCTCATCGTCTCTCTCCCTTTGGTCAGGCCACTCCATAGCCCGTTTGTGCAAGTTTGCCCCCGAACAGGCAGACTCTTCAAGTGCTAACTCCAGAACACGCGCCCAGAACGGGCAGACAGGCCACCTGCGTTAGCCGTGCGAACGCACCATTAAGTTAACTCTCGTTCATAATTTGCCTGTTTCGGCGGTGCACGCCTTGTGCACGCATCGTGCACGGAAAACACCCCCCTAGAATCAGCGTTTTTTGAGGTCGTTAACTATGCGGTGCGGTGCGTTAATTTTCCCGCCCGTCCAGCAGGTCCAAAAGGCTCCTCGCCATCACCTGCGCGCTCTGTACCATCTCGTCAATTCCGACATATTCATCAGGCTTATGCGCAAGGTCCAGAATGCCAGGCCCATAGGCAATACAGTTTTTCAACCGCCCGATACGGTCAATGTGTTTTTGGTCATAAGTCCCTGGGGAAACAACATAATCTGCCTCTTTTCCCATAATATCACTGATCGCCCGAGCAACAGATTGCACCACAGGCGCGCTCTTTTCAGTCATCGTGGGCAAGACCCGCTGAAGTTCTCGCACATTAAAGGTAAAGTTCTCGCGCTCCGATTGCACATGCCTGAGCAGCCCGTGAATCTCTTCCTGCACCTCGTCGATATCCTCTTCAATCAGGAACCGGCGATCAATCACCATACGGCAGCTATCAGGCACGCAAGGGCTTGGTAAACCAGTATAATCTGGGTCTTGCTCGGCCTCGCCCCCATGGATCGAGTTGATGTTCATCGTGCTCTGCTTCGCCCCTTCAGGGACAACAGGCATATCCGTGCGTTTCAGCGCCAAAGCAGGAAAAAGCGAGCGTTCCATCTCGCTCACAACAGCCCCCATATGGCGCACAGCGCAGTCGCCAAGGAAGGGCATAGAGCCATGCGCAATCTCGCCATAAGTTTCGATTTCCGCCCACCAGACGCCCCTGTGCCCAAGGCAAATGCGGTCGTGACCGAGCGGTTCAGGGATGATCACATGGTGCACTTTTTCGGGGTTGAAATAGCCTTTCTCGGCCAGATACGCCACGCCGCCAAAGCCGCCACTTTCCTCATCAGCCGTGCCAGATATCTCGATAGCCCCTGCAAAATCGGGGCAAATGGCAATAAAGGCCTCGGCAGCCACAATGCTTGCCGCCAGCCCGCCTTTCATATCGCAGGCCCCGCGCCCGTAAACCTTGCCGTCGATCACCTCGCCGCCAAACGGGTCAGTGGTCCAGCCACGCCCCACTTCCACGATGTCGATGTGGGAGTTGAAGTGCACACACTCCCCGCCGCGCGGCCCCTCTTTGCGGGCCACAATGTTCCAGCGCGGATAGCGATCCGAATCGCCCAACGCACCCTTGGCGCGGATGAGTTCTGTATGGAAACCACTCTTTAACAGGCGGCGATCAAGATAGTCACATATCTCGCGATAGTTTTCCCCCGGCGGATTCAACGTCGGAATTTTTATGAGGTCCTGACACAGCTCTACAAGGTCATCCCGCCGTGCGGCAATCTCTGCGCTCAATCGGTCAGCAAGGCTCATAGCTCGTCTCCTTAGAGGCGTACTATGCGAAGCTCGCTGACCATGTTCAAGAGCCGCCTTAAAGCGCGGCGTTTGCCGCCGCTTTGATCGCGCGTATGTTTTCGCCGTACACTTCGGGGCGAGACACCGAGCCACCACGGAACACAGCCGATCCCGCAACCAGCACATCCGCTCCTGCCGCAGCCATGAGAGGTGCAGTGTTCGGGTCCATCCCGCCATCAATCTCGATATGAATCTCGCGGTCCCCGATCATCTCGCGAAGCGCGCGCACCTTGCCTGTCATGTCGATGTATTTCTGCCCGCCAAAGCCAGGGTTCACCGTCATCACACAAATAAGATCAGTTAACTCAAGCAGATGCGCAACAGCATCCGCTGGCGTGCCTGGGTTAAGCGCCACACCGGCTTTCATCCCTGCACCCTTAATCGCCTGCAAAGTACGGTGAATATGTGGTCCCGCCTCGATATGCGCGGTCAAGACATCAGCCCCTGCATCGGCATAGGCGTCGATGTACTGGTCCACAGGCGAGATCATAAGATGAACGTCCATCACTGTCTTCACATGCGGACGAAACGCCTTCACAGCCATAGGCCCAAAGGTGAGGTTGGGCACAAAATGCCCGTCCATCACATCAATATGCACCCAATCCGCGCCCTGCGCCTCAATCGCCTGAATTTCTTGGCCAAAGTTGGCAAAATCTGCACTCAGAATAGAGGGGGCAATCTTAATATTACGATCAAACATCAAGTGATCCACTGTCATAGCGTTTCGCCATCGCGTCCATGCTGAGCGGGGTAATCTTGTCCGCATTTCCAGCTGTACCAAAGCGTTCAAAACGGTCCAGACAGACCTCTTCCATCGCTTCCATGGCAGGGATCATAAACTTGCGCGGGTCAAATTCCTTGGGCATATCCTTGGCAATTTTGCGCCATGTCCCCGTGATGGCCATACGATTGTCCGTGTCGATATTGACCTTGCGTACGCCTGACTTGATGCCGCGCTCGATCTCTTCGACAGGTACGCCATATGTCTGCGGCATCTCTCCGCCATATTCGTTGATCAAGTCCTGCAAATATTGCGGCACGCTTGAGGATCCATGCATCACAAGATGCACATTCGGGATCTTCGCATGGATCTCTTCAATCCGCTTGATCGCAAGGGTTTCGCCCGTTGGTTTTTTGGAGAATTTATACGCGCCGTGGCTCGTACCACATGCAATCGCAAGCGCGTCTACCTGCGTAAGCTTCACAAACTCTGCCGCCTCGTCAGGGTCGGTCAGCAGCTGATCTTCGCTCAGCTTACCACTCGCGCCAGAGCCGTCTTCTTCAGCGGCTTCCCCTGTCTCAAGGCTTCCCAAAACGCCGAGTTCACCCTCAACAGACGCCCCAACCCAATGGGCCATCTGCGCGACTTTCTTGGTGATATCGACGTTATAATCCCAGTCCGCAGGCGTCTTCATATCCGCTTCCAAAGAGCCATCCATCATCACAGATGTGAAGCCATGCTTGATCGCCGAAAGACAGGTCTGTTCGTTATTTCCGTGGTCCTGGTGCATACAAAGTGGAATAGCAGGGTACATCTCAGCAAGCGCTCGGATGATATGCGCAAGCATCACATCGCCAGCATAGGCGCGCGCACCCCGACTCGCCTGCATAATCACTGGCGCATTCGCCTTCTCGGCCGCTTTCATAATAGCGAGCCCTTGCTCCATGTTGTTGATGTTGAATGCCGGCACGCCGTAGTCATTTTCAGCAGCATGGTCGAGCAATTGGCGAAGCGTAATAAGAGCCATCAGGAACCTCGTGATGTAAAAAAGCAGATTTGCGCCTGCTTATCACGCCTCCCGCCAAAAGAGCCAGCCCGTTAGCGAAAACAAAACATTCGAAAGCGGGACAATCCCTGATCTTTTTCTTTCCAAAAATATCCCGGGGGTTGGGCGCAGCGCCCCCAACCGGTCGGATGGCCCAAAGGGCCATTCGAATTCAGGCCTCGTAATGCGCCTTCACGCTCGCGACCTCATCACTTGAGCCAAAAATAAATGGCGTGCGCGCGTGCAGCTCTGGGGCAGTCTTGTCCAAAATCCGCACCTCCCCGTCATGCGCGGCTCCCCCCGCCTGCTCAATCAAAAAGGCAATCGGCGCACACTCATAAAGCATGCGCAGGCGTCCGTTTTCATAGCCTTTGCGCGCATCTGCAGGATAAAGAAACACACCACCGCGGGTCAGTATACGGTGGGTTTCCGCCACAAGGCTCGCAACCCATCTCATATTCATGTTCTTTCCCTTTGCCCCCGTCTCTCCAGCCTCACACTCTTCAATATAAGCCTTCGCGCCAGACACCCAGTGACGACGGTTACTCGCATTGATCGCGTATTCCTTCGTCGCAGCAGGGATTTTTTTGTCGGTCTCGACAAGGACAAACTCGCCCGTCTCGGGGTCCATCGCATAGATCAGAACACCGTCATCAAAGGTCACAGCCATGCCTGTTTGCGGCCCAAACACGATGTAACCCCCAGCCACTTGCTCTCCCGCAGGCCGCAAGAAGCTCTCTTCCGCGCCGTCCTTTGCTTCAAAGATCGAGAAGATCGTCCCAATAGAGACGTTCACATCAATATTGGAAGACCCATCAAGCGGATCAATCGCCAAAGCATATTTCCCCGCACCAAGATCAAGCACACCCTCTTGTTCCTCGGAGGCATAAAAGCGCACAGCCGTATCGCGCAGCGCGGCCTCAAACATCTCGTCCGCCATGACATCAAGCGCCTTTTGCCCGTCGCCATCACTGTTCTCACCCACTTCAACACTGAGCGAGTCGCCCAGCGCACCACGTGCAATGATCGCGGCAACGTCACGCCCGACACGGGTCAACGCCTCCATCACAGGCAGCAAATCGGCGGGGATATGATCGGGTGAAAGAGGCATGGACTGATTCCTTTAAACTGTCTGTTCTCCCTATCACAGATTTCTGGCAGGATTTGAATCCCCTGTTCCGTCGCAACGTCACGAGCACAGCCCCCGCGAAACAGGCTTGGAGTTCGCCCTGTCTCACGGTTAGGCTTGCGCAAAACAAACGGGAGGAGGCCCCAATGAAGGGCATGATGATGCAGCAGTCGCTGTTGATCAGTGATATTTTGAACTACGCCGCCGATGCACATGGCGACAGTGAGATCATATCAGTGCGCACCGAAGGCGACCTTCACCGCCAAACCTACCGTGAAACAGCGGCACGTGTGGCCCAGCTTGCACATGCACTCAAAGCCAAAGGCATCGAGACAGGGGATCGCGTGGCGACCCTTGCTTGGAACGGCTACCGCCATTTTGAACTTTACTATGGCGTCTCGGGCATCGGCGCGGTCGTGCACACAATCAACCCGCGCCTATCCCCCGAACAGCTAATCTATATCGTCAACCATGCCTCCGATAAGATGCTCTTCACCGATGTTACATTTGTGCCGCTTCTGGAGGCTGTGAAAGATCACCTGCCCCAAGGCCTCACCTACGTGGTCATGACGGACCGCGCCCATATGCCTGAGAATACGCTTGGCGCGCTCTGCTATGAGGAGCTTCTCCAAGGGCAGCCAGAGCATATCGACTGGCCACAGATGGACGAAAATACAGCCGCCGCGCTTTGTTATACTTCCGGCACAACAGGCAATCCGAAAGGCGCGCTTTACTCGCATCGCTCCACAGTGCTGCACGCGCTTTTCGTCACGCTGGTGCTCGGCGCGGGCTATCCGCCTGCCTCCAAAATTCTCCCCGTCGTGCCACAGTTTCACGTCAACGCATGGGGTCTGCCCTATGCGGCTCCGCTCATGGGTCACTCCCTTGTCATGCCCGGTGGTGCGCTTGATGGCCCCAGTCTCTTCAAGCTCATGGACAGCGAAAAGGTCTTCTCCGCTTGGGGCGTGCCAACGGTCTGGCAGGGCCTCATGACCGAGATCAAAGCTCAGCGCCGCAAGCCAGAAGGTTTCTCTGAAGTCGTGGTTGGCGGCTCGGCTGCACCTCGCTCTATGATTGAAGGTTTTGAGAAATTAAGCGTCGATGTCGTTCATGCATGGGGCATGACCGAGATGAGCCCAATCGGCACCCACGGCAAAATGCCCGAATGGGTTAAGTCGAAAAGCTTTGACGAGCAAATCGACAAAAAGTCTCTGCAAGGCCGCCGCATGTTCGGTGTTGACCTCAAAATCAACGACGAAGACGGCAACCGCCTCCCCCATGATGGCGCCGCTGCTGGCGAGCTCTTCGTGCGCGGCAACGGGATCATCTCGGGCTACTACAACAACGAAGAGGCGAACAAATCCGCCTTTGACGCCGAAGGCTGGTTTGGCACAGGCGATATCGCCAGCATCGATGCGCAGGGTTTCCTCAACATTCAGGACCGCGCCAAGGATCTGGTGAAATCAGGGGGCGAGTGGATCAGCTCAATTGATCTAGAAAACACAGCTATCTCTCACCCCGATATCGCCAGCTGCGCCGTCATTGCGATAGCTCACCCCAAATGGGACGAGCGGCCCGTTCTTGTCGCCGTGCCTGCGGGTGAGGCGCGGCCCAGCCTTGAAGAACTGCACGCGCATATGGCCGAGCATTTCGCCAAATGGCAGCTGCCTGATGATCTGGTCTGGGTCGAAGCCCTGCCACTTACCGCGACAGGCAAGGTGAGCAAACTCACCCTACGAAAACAATTTGAAGATTACACACTTCCGGAGCTGCGCACATGATGACCCCGTCAAACCTCTTTGATCTCACAGGCAAGGTCGCCCTCGTCACGGGTGGCGCCACAGGTATTGGCCGCATGGCCGCCGAGGGCCTTGTCGCAGCAGGTGCGCGGGTTTTTATCGCATCCCGCAAAGCTGAGGCCTGCGAGGCCGTTGCAGCGGAGCTGAACACCAAGGGATATTCAGGAACAGCTGAGGGCTTTGGCGGGGATGTGGCGACCGAAGAGGGCATCGCCGCTCTGGTGGCCGAGGTGCAGAGCCGCACAGATACACTTCACATCCTGATGAACAACGCAGGCCGCTCTTGGGGCGCACCAATGGGCCAGCACCCCTATGACGCTTGGGACAAGCTTCTCAAACTCAATGTGCAAGGCATGTTCCACCTAACACAATCACTCCTGCCCCTGCTCCTCAAAGCCGCCAGCCCTGAAGACCCCGCCCGCGTGGTCAATGTCGGCTCTGTCATGGGCGAGGTGCCCAAAGGCACAGCGACATATTCCTACGCCGTGTCCAAAGGAGCTGTGCACCACATGACCCGCGTGCTCTCAAACGACCTTGCTCCTGAGTTCATAACCGTCAACGCCATCGCACCTGGCCCCTTCCCCTCCAAGATGACAGACTTCGCTCTCGGCTCTGAAGAGGGCCGCGCAGAATCCGCCAAAGGCGTGCCACTTGGCCGCGTCGGTACAGCCGAAGACATCGCAGGCGCGCTCCAGTTTCTCTGTTCTCGCGCGGGGGCCTATGTCAGCGGCGCAATCCTGCCACTCTCAGGCGGAATGCAATCTGCCGCGCCGATCTCGATCTTCAACGAGGATCTCTAGTGGCCAGCCAACTGACAGTAGAACAGATGCAGGCGCAGCTCGGCCAAAAGGTCGGCACAAGCCGCTGGTATGAGATGAGCGCTGCACGCATCAAGGCCTTCGCCGATGTGACTGAAGACTGGCAACCCATCCACCTTGATGACGCCGCAGGCGTTGCAAGCCCCTTTGGCAGCACGATTGCGCATGGTTTTCTGACGCTCTCGCTGCTCTCTGCCATGGTCTATGAAATGCCGGCTCTGCAAGGGGAAGCGATCGGGGTCAACTACGGCTTTGAGCGCGTGCGCTTCCTCTCGCCAGTGCCCACAGGCGCTCGCGTGCGCGGGCATTTTACATTGGCCGAGATATCCCTGCGGGCCGACGGTGGATATATGCTGACCTATGATGTCAGCGTCGAAATCGAAGGCCAAACAAAGCCAGCACTCGCCGCCCGCTGGCTTGGCCTACGCTATCTGGAGCGCGCTTAATGCCCACGCTCATTCTCATTCGCCATGCCCAAGCCAGCTTTGGGGCGGCTGATTATGACGAGCTCTCGGCGCTTGGCCATGAACAGTCCCGCGCGCTTGGACAAGCGCTCAAAGCACTTGGGATTGTCCCCGATGCTGTCTGCCTTGGCGCACAAAAACGCCACCGCCAAACGTGGGAGGGGATAAACCAAGCACTCGGGCATATCGTACCGCCACGCATCCTCCCAGGCTTCAACGAGTTTGACTTTAGCGGTCTGCTTGAGGCGCGCTATGCTGGCCGCGCCCGCCCTGACAACCTGCACACAGAGCGCCGTGCGCATTTCAAAGCCCTGCGCGAAACGGTATTGGAGTGGCAGCAAGGTGAAATCAGCGATCCGCCCGAAAGCTACGCCGCCTTCGCCGCCCGCGTGCGCACAGCCCGCACCGAAGCGATGAGCGAAGGCCATGAGACTGTGCTTGTCGTTTCTTCAGGTGGCGCCATCGGCCAGACTGTGGGCGACGTCATGGGCGCGCCTGCCGACGCCATGATCCGGCTGCAACTCCAGATCAAGAACTGCGCCATGGCGAGGCTCATCGTGACGCCCCGTGCCGAACACCTGAGCACGTTCAACGAAACACCCCATATCACCGCCGCCAATGAAGCGCGGCTGCTGACCTATAGCTGAGGCAAAAATGACGGACGCAAACACACTTGATACAGAGGCGGTCAGCCAGTGGCTCAGCACTCATCTGGACGACTTTTCAGGCCCGTTGACGGCCGAAAAATTTGCCCAAGGCCAATCCAACCCCACCTATCTGCTCAAAACCCCAACGCGTGATTACGTGCTGCGCCGCAAGCCCGCGGGGGTGTTGCTCAAGTCAGCGCACGCCGTAGAGCGCGAGTTTCGCGTGCAAAAGGCGCTGGCAGCCTCCAATGTTCCTGTCGCGCACATGCATGTGCTTTGTGAAGACACAAGCGTGATCGGTTCGGCCTTTTATGTCATGGACGCCATCAAAGGCCGCAGCTTTGGCGAACCGACAATGCCCAGCCTCGCACCCGCCGAACGCCACGCCGTTATTGATGAGATGAACCGCGTTCTGGCGGCAATCCATGACGTAGATATCACCGCTGCGGGCCTTGCCGACTATGGCCCTGAGGGCAATTACTACGCCCGCCAGATCAGCCGTTGGGCTCAGCAATACGAGGCCAGTCAGACCACCAAGATCCCAGATATGACTGCGCTTATCGACTGGCTGCAAAACAACATGCCCGAAGACGACGGCCAGCGCACCCTTGTGCACGGCGACTACCGCATCGACAATCTTCTCTTCGCTCCTGACAGCGCCCAGATCAGCGCTGTGCTTGATTGGGAGCTGTCCACAATAGGTCATCCCTACGCCGATCTGGCCGCTGTGATCATGCAATGGTCCATGCCCCAAGGCGCCGAGGGGCGCGGCCTTCTCGGGGTTGACCGCGCTGCCCACGGCCTGATGTCCGATGAAGAGTTCATCGCAGCCTACTGCGCGCGCCGTGGCCTTTCAGGCATCGACAATTTCGGCTTCTACCTGGCCTTCTCCTACTTCCGTATGGGCGCTATCCTGCAAGGCGTACTCAAGCGCGCGTTGGATGGCAACGCCTCCTCCCCTGACCAAGCCAAGCGCCTCGGCGCTTACGTTCCCGCCTTCGCCGAAGCGGGTCTCAAAGCCGCAAGGACTGTTACATGACCTCTCTTATCGAAGCTCCATACCCCTTTCAGGAAACTCTCGGGTTTACCGTCACAGATTGGTCAGATGGCGCCTGCACACTGACCCAGCCGCTCCATGATCATCTTGGCAATCGCTATCACATCCTCCATGGCGGCGTGCATGCAACTCTGCTCGACACAGCCATGGGCTTTGCCGTTGCCTATACGGGTGATCCAGATCTGCGCCAGCTCGTTATGACCCTCTCGCTCAACGTCAATTACCTCGGTGTTGCCACGGGTGAGGCCGTCACAGCCACTGGGCGCAAGACAGGCGGAGGCCGAAAAACAGCCTTCGCTTCGGGCGAGCTTCATGACAGCACAGGCGCGCTTATCGCGACAGCCACAGCCGTGTTCCGCTATCGCGGCACAGAACAAAGGACAGAGACCAAATGAGCGACACGATGCAGCAAATGACCCTTGCCGCCCGCCCCGTCGGCGCGCCTAAGGACAGCGACTTCGCTTTGGTCGAAAAACCACTGCCAATACCTGCAGAAGGCGAAGTGCTTGTGCGCCTCCATGCTTTCTCGCTTGATCCCTACATGCGCGGACGCATGGACGATGCCAAGAGCTACGCTGCCCCCGTGCCCATAGGCGGCGTCATGGAAGCGGGTGGTGTTGGAGAAGTCATTGCCTCCCAGTCCCCGCACTTTACTGTGGGCGATATGGCCTTTGGTATGTTCGGCTGGGCAAGTCACGGATGCCTCCCTGCCAACCAGATGCGCAAACTCGATGATACGCTGCCAACGTCAACAGCCCTTGGCGTCCTCGGAATGCCGGGCTTCACAGGATGGTACGGCCTCACACAGCTGGGCCGCCCCAAAGCAGGGGAAACCCTCGTTGTCGCGGCTGCAACAGGCCCTGTCGGCTCCATGGTTGGCCAAATGGCCAAAGCGCGCGGCCTCCGCACCGTCGCTATCGCAGGCGGCGCAGACAAATGTGCGCTGGCGCTTGAGAAGTTTGGCTTTGACGCGGCAATCGACCACCATGCACATGAAAATGCCAGCAGCTTGCGCAAAGCCATTGCAGAAGCGGCCCCCAAAGGCATTGATATCTACTTTGAAAATGTCGGCGGCAAAGTCTTTGAAGCCGTGCTGCCCCTGATGAACACCTTCGGGCGCATTCCCGTGTGCGGGATGATCTCAGGCTACAACGCAGGCGCGCTCGGCGGCGGAGCTGTCGCGGAGGGGCCAGACAGGCTTCCCGTGCTCTGGCGCTCCATTCTGGTCAAGCAGATGTCGGTGAATGGCTTTATCATCTCAAACCACTATGATGAGTATCCCACCTTCCTCAAAGAGGTCGCACCGCTCGTCGCCACAGGCCAGCTTGCTTACCTCGAAGATATCGTCGAGGGGCTTGAAAATGCCCCCCGCGCCTTCATGGGGCTTCTGGAAGGGCGCAATATAGGCAAGCAAATCGTCAAGCTGACCTGAGCAAATCACCCGCTGGGTCTGCCGCCTCAAAACGCCGCAGACCCCGCCACATTCTCGCCACAATGCAGCATCTAGGGGGTCTTCCCCCAAGGACCACTAGATGTGCCGAAAATTCATCGACTCCAGCATAAAATGAAAACTTTATTCAATAGCGGCGATATGTTAGCCTTTATTCAATAAATTCGTCAGCCGAGAAAATCGGCGGCATCTGAGGCAGAAAAAGGCAAGAGCTGTGAGACAGTGTATCTCTATGGTCCGTTTGGGCCAGATCTTCTTTGCATGGATAATGATGCTGATTGCGCTTCCAATGGCCGCGGTCGCAGCACCCTATGCTGCACTGGTCATGGACGCGAGAACAGGCGAAGTTCTGCACTCCGAAAACGCTGACACGCGCCTTCACCCCGCCTCTCTCACCAAAATGATGACGCTGTACATCGCTTTTGAAGCGGTCGAAAAAGGCGAGATCAGCCTCGACACAAACATCCGCGTTTCCAAGAACGCAGCCTCCGAGCCGCCGTCCAAGCTCGGGCTTCAGGCAGGCCAGCGCATCAAGCTACGCCACTGCATCCGCGCTGCGGCCATCAAATCCGCCAATGACTGCGCCACCGCCATCGGCGAGGCTATCTCAGGGTCGGAGGCCAAGTTTGCCCGCCGCATGAACCGCACAGCTCTTGCCCTCGGCATGACCCGCACAACCTTTAAAAACGCACACGGGCTCACAGAAAGCGGACACATGTCGACAGCGCGTGACATGAGCATTCTTGGCCGTCACGTGCTCTATGACTACCCCGAGTATTACAACCTCTTTTCGCGCAGAACCGCTGACGCAGGCATCCGCGAAGTCGCCAACACAAACCGCCGCCTTCTCGCCGCCTACAAAGGCGCCGACGGGATCAAGACGGGATACACCCGTGCAGCTGGCTTCAACCTCGTGTCCTCTGCCCAGCGCGGCAACGAGCGTATCATTGCCACGGTCTTTGGCGGCCGCTCCACAGCCACACGCAACGCCCGCATCGCTGAACTGCTAGACCTTGGCTTCCGCAAAGCGCCAAGCCGCGCGCGGATCAACAAGCCCGACACGCCTGACTACGGCACAGAGACAGGCCCGCTGATCGCCGACAATGGCGGCTCAAACGACGGCAAAGCTGGCAAAACCATTCGCTTGATCACTGCGGTCAAAACAAGCCTGCGGCCACAAATGCGCCCAATGGCAGAGCCTGAACCTGTGCTTGTGGCGATGAAGGACGATATAAAAGAAGCTCTGCAACAGGCCCAAGCCGCAAATATCGTGGTCGCGCCCTCCGTCAAGCCCGAAGCTCGGCCGACCGATCTGGTCCTTGCCTCCGTTCAAAGCTCTGTTCAGCCCCGAGCCGCGGTACAGCCACGTGAAGTGGTCACCCGCCTCTCGACATCGGGTGGCAAACACTGGGGTATCAACGTGGGCCGCTTCAACTCACGCTATCAAGCCGAGCGCGCCCTGCTCAAGACGGCCCTCAACGAGATGGAAACCCTCGATGGCTCTCTGCGCAGTGTTGTGAAACGTCCCAAAGGCTTTGAAGCAAACTTCAACGGCCTGACGCGCGAAAGGGCAGAAACTGCCTGCCGCCGGCTTCAGGCGCGCAATGTCACGTGCTTCATGATGGGTCCAGGCTAAGCCTGCCGAAGGCGCAGAACCGACACACAAACTTAAGCTCAGTCCGTCCGGCCTAGTCTTGCTTGGGCTTGTTGTCGTACTCGTCTGACAAGATGCGGCGCGCATCCCCCTCTGGGTCGTCATACTGGTCGGTCTTGAGCGTAAAGATAAAGAAGCCGAGCCCGACAGCACCCAAGATCAAAGAGATCGGGATCAGATAACTCAGAATATTCAAATCCTATCCTCTCAGACGCAAAGCATTGAGCGAAACTGTGATCGAGGAGGTCGACATCGCCAAAGCCGCGATGAGCGGCGTCGCCATCCCCGCTACAGCCAGCGGTACCGCGATAATATTGTAAATCGTCGCGATCTGGAAGTTCTCTTTGATACGGCGCACAGCAGAGCGCGCTGTTTCTGTCGCTTCGGCGATGGGTGCAAGATTTCCGCCCAACAGTACAATATCGCTGGCCACACGGGCCGCATCCAAGGCACTCGCAGGCGAGATCGAGACATGCGCCGCCGTAAGTGCCGCCGTATCGTTCAGCCCGTCCCCGACCATCAGGACATGGTGGCCCTCTGCCGCGAGCGCCGCGATACGCTCAGCTTTGTCACGCGGCAGTGCTTCGGCAATCCATGTTTCAATACCGAGCCGCGCTGCCATCGCCTCAACGGCAAGGCGCGTATCCCCTGACATCAAGATCACGTTTTTCCCCGAAGCCTTAAGCGCGCTCACAGCCTCTTCTGCGCCTGCGCGCAAACTGTCGGCAAATTCAAAAGCCACCGCTGGGCCTTCGCCACGTTGCAGCCAGCTGCTGGTCTGCTCACCCGCGTCTGCGCCAACCCACGCGGCACGCCCAAGACGGACGCGCTGCCCATCAAGCAAACCCTCCGCCCCATAACCGGGAACCTCGCTCTGCGCAGTCAGCACCACAGGCGTTACACCCGTCGCTTTGCCCGCCGCCCAGATCGCGCGCGAAAGCGGATGTGAAGACCCTTCCGCAAGCGCCATAGCAAGCGCCATATCTTGCCGCGAGATCGTCGCTCCATTGGTCAGCTCAGGTGTGCCCTCAGTCAGCGTACCTGTCTTGTCAAAAACAACAGTATCAACCTGCGCCAAACGCTCCATCGCAGTCTCATGCTTGATCAGCATCCCCTTGCGAAACAGCTTGCCGCTCGCCGCCGTGGTCACTGCAGGCACAGCAAGCCCAAGCGCACAGGGACAGGTGATGATAAGAACAGCCGCAGCGATATTGAGCGCAACGCGCATGTCACCAGAGTAAAGCAACCAGCCCAGAAAAGCCAAAGCAGACAGGATATGAACCCCGGGTGCATAGAGCTTGGCCGCCGCATCCGCCAGCGAGGTGTATTTTGAGCGGCCAGACTCAGCGATCGCCACCAAGTCCGCCATACGGTGCAAGGATGTCTCCTCGCCCACCGCGGTGGCGCGCACTTTCAATGGCCCTGTCAGGTTCGCTTCACCCGCCGAAACAGCTTGGCCCACACCCGCAAACACAGGTACGCTCTCCCCCGTCAGCAGCGAGCGGTCGAGCTCACTCTGCCCCTCGACGATTTCGCCGTCCACAGGCATCCGTCCACCAGGGCGCACCAGAATAACGTCACCAAGGCGTAGCTCAGCCGTCGGCAGCTCGCGTTCTTCCCCGTCGATCAAGAGAGTCACGCGCGGCACTTCAAGCGCGGCAAGCTCCTCCGCCGCCGAACGTGCAATCGCCCGTGTGCGGTGATCAAGATACCGCCCAGCAAGCAGGAAAAACGTCAGCGCCAAGGCCGCGTCGAAATAAGCATGCGCCCCCGAAAGCGTTGTCTCCCAAAGGGAGGTCACAACCGCCAGCACAATCGCCAGCGTGATCGGCACATCCATGTTGAGGTGGCCATGCTTGAGGACACTCCAAGCGCTGCGATAAAACGGCTGCCCCGAAAACAACACCGTCGGAAGCGTAATCGCCGCCGATATCCAGTGGAACATATCCCGCGTGGCATCCGCTGCCCCCGACCAGACCGAAACACTCAAAAGCATGACATTCATAGCTGCAAAACCCGCCACAGCCAGCCGCATCAAAAGCTCGCGGCCTGCCTTGTCGGTTTCCGTCGCACTCAGCGTCCCTGCGTCAAGCTCATGCGCCTCGTAGCCTATCTCGCCAAGCACCTCGACGAGCTGTCGCGCGCTCACGTCTTTCTCAGCTTCAATCGTTGCCCGCTTCAACGTTAGGTTTACGCGGGCACTCTTGACCCCAGGCTCCGCCGCAAGCCGCCGTTCAACCGCAGAAATACAGGCGGCGCAGTGGATCGTTGGCAAAGACAGAGCAAGCCGCGCATCTTTCTGCGCGGCACGTTCGGCCAAGTCTTCCGCGGCAGGCGCCGCAGAGCAGGCAGGACAGGCTGAGATACCAGTACTCACGCGTGGCTCCTTACTTCTTCACATGCAAAACAAGCCGACGGCTGTACAGCGTGCCGTCTTCGGCTGTGGCGGTCATCCGGATGTTCCAGTTGCCCCGTGCGAGCGTCACAGGCGCCACAAAAGCTTTGCCATCATGCGTAAACTCAAGCACCTGATCATCCTTGATCTGGGTTGCGCGCCCCAATATCGCTTCCATTTCGGTTGGATAGACAGGGGCGCCGTCTGGCCCATTCATAACAAGCCGCAAGATACCGTCTTCGGCACTGGCGCTCACATCCCAGCCCAAGGCCTCTTGCGCGGCCTTGCGTTTGTTAAACTCTTGGCTCGCGACATAGGAGTTTTTCACTTCCAGCCCTGGGAAAGTGGCGACAGCATTATAGGCCAACGCCAGATTGACGCCGATAATCGTTGTGAAGGCCAAGAGCACAGTCACAAACATATGCCCTCCCATGAACTGCCCCACACGCGTCACTGACGAGCCAATCACAGTGGCCGCGGCAACACCCCAGAACATAATCGCCAGAAAGAATGGCAAAATCATCCAAGAGTATTCTCCAAAAGACACGCCCAGCCCGACCAACACTTTGTTCAGCTGAAGCCCGAGCCAGTAGCCACCGTATAATCCAACAAGATTGGCAGCGAGCCCGAGCAAAAACAGAGCGGCAAAATAGAGAAAGCCTTTTCCGCCTGATTTAGGTGTTGCGACAGCAGCGTTCATCAGTTCGCCCTTCCGTTAAAAATCGTGTCTTTGTATGCGCGTTCACCAGAGGTGATATCTTCCGCCCAAATGCGGATGTCCACACGTTCACTCTCTGCAGGCACCGATCCGGGAGGCGCCACAACATAGGTCCGGACCAAATAGGTGCTGTCGGCAGGGACAGTCACAGTTTCATAGGGGCTGCCTTCCAGCTGCAACCGCACAGACGGATCGCCCTTCACAGTGACACGGAAAGGTCTGTCTTCCCCATGTTTGTTGAGCAGACGGATTTCGTACACGTTGCGGATCGAGCCGTCTGACAGGGTCACATAAGTCGGGTTCCGCACAGGAGCGACCGTCATTTCGATATCGGAACGGATGAACAGCGCCACCACAAGCAAGATACCGACAATAGACCACAGCGTTGTGTACAGAATGGTGCGAGGCCGCAAAACGTGCTTCCAGATCGGCTTTGGGGCCATCCCCGCACGCTCGTTGGTTTCGTCAGTGAGGGCGATATAGTCGATCAAGCCACGCGGCTTGCCGATCTTGTCCATCACTTCGTCGCAGGCATCAATGCACAGCGCACACGTGATACATTCCATCTGCTGCCCATGGCGAATGTCGATCCCCATGGGGCAAACGTTCACACAGGCCATACAGTCAATACAGTCGCCATTGTCAGGCGAGACAACACCTTTGTGAAGCTTGCCGCGCGGCTCCCCGCGCCAATCACGATAGGCAACAGTCAGCGTGTCCTCATCGATCATAGCCGCCTGAATACGCGGCCAAGGGCAAGCATAGATACAGATTTGCTCTCGTGCGAAGCCACCAAAGAAGAAGGTCGTGCCCGTCAGAACAAGGATCGTGGTATAGGCCACAGGGTGTGCCGTACCGTGGAGTAGATTGCCCAGCAATGTCGGCGCATCAGTGAAATAAAACACCCATGCCCCGCCTGTCGCCAGCGCAATCAAGAACCAGCTGACCCATTTGGTTAGCCGCATCCGAACTTTGGTAAAGTCCCACTTTTTCTGGCGGTGCAAGCGCAGCCGCGCATTGCGGTCGCCCTCAATCCAACGTTCAACCAAGATAAACAAATCGGTCCAGACAGTTTGAGGACAGGCATAACCACACCAAACGCGCCCCAAAGCCGAGGTAAAGAGAAACAACCCCAGACCCGCCATCACCAAAAGCCCCGCAACAAAGTAGAACTCGTGGGGCCAGATCTCGATCCAAAGGAAGTAGAAACGGCGACTCGCCAAGTCGATCAAAACGGCCTGATCAGGCAGGCTTGGCCCACGGTCCCAGCGGATCCATGGCGTGATGTAATAGATGCCCAAGGCAACGATCATGATCAGCCATTTGAGATTGCGGAACTTGCCGTAGACCTTTTTCGGAAAAATAGGCTCGCGCGCGGCGTATAGGCTCGGGGGGGTGTTCAATTCAGAATCTGACACGGACTCACTCCGTTAGAGGGGTTTCTTCCCTGTGGTTTTCGCAGTCTGGGCCGCGTTCCTCTTTGACCTGTATCAAATTTATATTTTTGACGCATCTTTTCTGTGAATTCCGCGGCAGTATGATAAAAAAGAAAACACTGGGCTTCCTGAAACGCGCGAACAGGACGGAAGCACCAGTGTCAAAAGACCGATTTACATCAGCTCTTGGCCCCCGGTTTCGGGAGGCCTCTCACTTGTCACCAGTTTCTTCCGAGGGAAAAACAAGAGCCAAGCCTAGCTTCATAGCTAATGAGCGGCCTGAGACCTTTCCTTAATCTAAATCAAGTCGTCTATTTTTGTGTTCTTTATCGGCCAAACCAGACTGTAGCGCAGCGGCTTATGGCCCAGTCTGTTCGACCCCGCTCAACGCAAAAGGCCGAAGGTGTTATCCCTCGGCCTTTCGTTAAAATAGAGACACCGGACCTCCAGGAAACGCGCGAACAGGACGGAAGCGCCGGTGTCTCTTCCGAGGGCGCGAACGCCCTCAGAACTCGTTACTCACCACCACCAAGCTGGTGAACATATGTTGCGACAGCGCGAATCTGCGCCTCTGACAAACGTTCGTTCCAGTCAGGCATCACACCAAAGCGTGAGTTGTGCACAGTCTCGCTGATCGCGGCATAGTCGCCGCCATAGAGCCAGATCGCATCTGCGAGGTTTGGCGCGCCTTGTGCCCGATCACCCGAGCCGTCTTCCATGTGGCAGGCCGCACAATTGTCTTCAAAGACAACAGCACCAGCTTCGACCATGGAGGGGTCTTGGGGTGGGTTCACATTTGGCGTCAGAGACATCACAAAGTTGACGACTTGGCTGATTTCTTCTTCTTCAAGAAGCTCGTCGCGGCCAAATGCTGGCATCTCCGAGTAGCGTGAGTCATCGTCTGTCTCGCTGCGAATGCCGTGCAGAAGCGTCAAATGGATATCTTCCATTGTGCCGCCCCAGAGCCAGTCATCGTCCTGCAGGTTGGGGTAGCCTACAGCGCCCGCACCGTTGGTCTGGTGACACTGGGCACACCATGTCTTGAACACAGCAGCACCCGCTGATTTGGCATAGCCCTCAAGCTCAGGGTCCGTTGCAATCGACGCCAACTCGACCGAAGCGAGCTTTTCGTTGATCGCAGCGTTCTTGGCCTCAGCTGTTGCAATGTCTTCCGCAACTTGAGCCCGTGTCGAGAAGCCCAGATAGCCCGCTGTTGCACTCTTCACACCCGGCCAAGCTGGATAAGCAATGGAGTACCAGATCGCCCAAACGATACAGGCGTAGAAAATCCAGAGCCACCAGCGCGGCAGAGGGTTGTTGAATTCTTCAATGCCATCCCAGCTGTGGCCGGTGGTTGAAGGATCTTCTTTTTTTACAGGTTGTTTAGCCATGTCTTAGGCCTCCTTTTCGCCAGAGGGCGCAGGCTTGTCTTCATGCCGAAACGGAATGTTCGCCACATCGCTGTAGGTCTTGCTTGCCCCTGGGCGAAACATCACCCAGAGGATCATAGCAACGAAGAACGTGAACAAAGCCAAAAGCATCCAGCTGTCCGCAAATTGCCGTAAGAGTGAATAGGTTTCCATATCTACCCCTCCTTAGCGGCTTGCATCGGCAGTGAAGGTCGAGAAGTCGACCAGCGTGCCAAGCATTTGAAGATAAGCAATCAGCGCATCCGCTTCCGAAATACCAGGCTGGCCGTCAAAGTTACGTACGTTGACGTTTTCACCATAGCGCTCAAGCAAGCCATCGTAGTCGCTGTCAGGGTCCGCTTGTGCAAGGAAGTCGGCCTGCGCGCTCGCCACCATCTCTTCGTTATACGGCACACCTACAAAGGCATGTGTCTTCAGAAGATCGCCCATATATTCGCCCTCGATCATACGATTTTCGAGGAAGCCATATTTGGGCATCACAGATTCAGGCACAACAGACTGCGGATCGCGCAGGTGATCAACGTGCCAGTCGTCCGAGTAACGGTTGCCAACGCGGGCAAGGTCTGGCCCCGTCCGCTTTGAGCCCCACTGGAACGGGTGGTCATACTGTGACTCCGCCGCCAGTGAATAGTGGCCGTAGCGTTCCACTTCGTCGCGCATTGGGCGGATCATCTGCGAGTGGCAGACATAGCAGCCCTCGCGGACATAGATGTCCCGGCCTGCCAGCTCGAGAGGGGTGTAGGGGCGCATGCCCTCTACATCCTCAATCGTGTTTTCGAGCCAGAAGAGCGGTGCAATCTGCACAATGCCGCCGACAGTCACAACAAGGAAGGCGAAGATCGCAAGGAGCGTAACGTTGCGCTCAAGGATCGCGTGTTTGTCAAGAATAGCCATTCTCTATCCTTCCTTATTCTGCTGGGACGAGCTGGTTCGTGGCATCGACTGCCGGCGAACGTTTGACCGTCATCCAGAGGTTGTAACACATGATGATTGCACCAGCGAGGAACAGGGTTCCGCCCAAGCCACGCACAACATACATCGGGAACTTCGCGCTCACAGTGTCCGCGAACGAGTTCACAAGGAAACCGTTTGCATCAACTTCGCGCCACATCAGGCCTTCCATGATACCCGTCACCCACATGGATGCCGCGTAAAGGATGATGCCGATTGTGGCGAGCCAGAAGTGCCAGCTCACAAGACGCAGGCTATAAAGGCGCTCACGGTTCCACAGTTTTGGCACAAGGAAGTAGAGCGCGCCAAAGGTGATCATACCGTTCCAGCCCAAAGCACCTGAGTGCACGTGGCCGATTGTCCAGTCGGTGTAGTGTGAAAGCGAGTTCACAGCACGGATCGACATCATCGGACCTTCGAATGTGGACATGCCGTAGAAGCCCACCGAGATAACCATCATACGGATGATCGGATCGGTGCGCAGCTTGTCCCATGCGCCAGAGAGCGTCATCAGACCGTTGATCATCCCGCCCCATGAAGGCATCCAGAGAACGATCGAGAACACCATACCCAGCGTAGACGCCCAGTCAGGCAACGCTGTGTAGTGAAGGTGGTGAGGACCAGCCCAGATATAGATGAAGATCAGCGCCCAGAAGTGGATGATCGACAGCTTGTAAGAGAAGACAGGGCGCTCGGCCTGCTTTGGAATGAAGTAGTACATCATACCAAGGAAGCCCGCTGTGAGGAAGAAGCCCACGGCGTTATGCCCGTACCACCACTGTGTCATCGCATCCTGCACACCCGAGAACACCTGAACCGACTTGGAGCCGAAGATGCTGACAGGGATGCTCAGGTTGTTCACAACGTGAAGCATCGCAACGGTGATGATGAAGCTGAGGTAGAACCAGTTGGCGACGTAGATGTGTGGCTCTTTGCGTTTCACGAGCGTGCCCACGAAAACAGCAAGATAGGCGAGCCATACGATTGTCAGCCACCAGTCCACATACCATTCAGGTTCTGCGTATTCTTTTGATTGTGTCGCACCGAGCACATAGCCCGTTGCCGCCAATACGATCACCAGCTGGAAGCCCCAAAAGACAAACCAGGCCAGATTGCCGCCCCAGAGGCGCGCAGCGCTTGTCCGCTGCACCACATAGAACGACGTCGCAATAAGCGCGTTGCCCCCGAACGCAAAAATAACCGCGCTTGTGTGCAGCGGTCTCAGGCGTCCAAAGTTCGCAAAACCCTGTGCCCACTCAAAGTTGAGCGCGGGGAAAGCCAGTTGGAAGGCGATTGTGACCCCAACGAGGAAGCCAACAACGCCCCAAAGCGCCGTTGCGACCACGCCAGCGCGTACGACGCCGTCCATATATTCACCGGAAAGATCGACCGTCTTGGTCGGCTCCCCTGTTTGGCGCAATGTCCAGATGAAAAGTCCACCTGCGGCAAGCGCAACAGTCAACGCGTTGACGAGATATGCCAAGTCACGCGCGTAGTTGGTCGCGATCAGCGCAAAAAGCGCAATCATCCCGAGCACAACCAGTTTGATGTAGTTACCCATGTTTCGTCCCTTCGGTCTTACCCGCGCACGATTCGATTCCGCACGTCAGGGGGATTTGACTGAGGTCGTTTTCCTCCGAGGGCCGTCGCGCCGCCTTGATCTGCATCAAGAAGCCAGCCCAAATTTGTTGATCTGGTTCAAAGAAAATCCAGCGTTTGAAGCCTAAGTTGAACCTAATTTTTATGGCGGAGGACAAAACATGTCTTACAAAACAATCTTTACAGCCCTATCTCAGGACGCCCTCGCAAAGCCGATCCTCGACCATGCAGGAGCCATGGCTCAGGCCAATGACGCCCACCTCGAGGCGCTTTGCCTTGGTGTCGATCGCAGCCAGACCGGTTATTATTACGCGGGCGCAAATGCGATGATCTTACAGGAGGTCATCGAGAAGGCAGGCGAAGAGGCCCTCGCCCTTGAAGCCTTTGCCGAGGCACAACTTGGCAAAACTGATCTGCGCTGGAGTTGTGAACACGGGGTGGCTCAATTGCCCGATATCGGGCGTCACGCCGCTGCCCGCGCCCGCTTTGCTGACATCGCCGTTCTGCCCACCCCCTACGGCGATGACCGCGGCCAAGAACAAGAAGCCCTTGTGGAAGCCTGCCTTTTCGAAGCAGGCGTGCCTGTGCTTATTGTGCCCGAAAAGCGCGCACCCGTTGGCGCCTATGAAACCGTGATCATCGGCTGGAACGAGAGCGACGAAGCGCTCGGCGCAATTCGCGCGGCGATGCCTATCCTGAAGCAAGCCAAGAACGTGCATGTGGTCGTGATTGATCCGCCCAAACACGGGCCAAACCGCTCCGATCCGGGTGGTCTGCTCTCCGTTTGGCTCGCGCGCCACGATGTGCATGTTGAAATAGACGTTTTGTCAAAGACCATGCCGCGTGTCTCAGATGTGCTCCTGCGCCACGCCAGCGATATAGACGCAGATCTAATCGTGATGGGGGCCTATGGCCACTCCCGCTTCCGCGAAGCCATCCTTGGCGGCGCAACACGCTACATGCTTGAGCAATCCAAACTGCCTGTTCTTATGGCGCATTAGGTTTGGTTCGAATTTCGCTTCGCGAAATCCAAACGGCGTGGGGGATCCGTCCCCCACACCTGAGTGCAGATTTTGCACAAGTCGGCTCAGGATGTCTTGGGAAAGAGCAAGATCAGCTCAGCATCCCACCATCAGAATCATCGCCTGCTTCTTCGGAGAGGCGGTCAAAATCTGGTACGATCACGTGCCGCTTCCCAACGAGGTCGATCACGCCATCACGCTTAAGCGCATTGACCTGTCGGCTCACTGTCTCCAACGTCAGGCCGAGATAGTCTGCCATCGCTTCACGCGTCAGCGGCAGATCAAACTCAAGCGGACCTTCAACGCCCGCCAGATTGAGCGTCGCATCGCGACGGGCAATAATACTCAGCAAGCTGGCAATCTTTTCACGCGCAGTCTTGCGGCCCAAAACGAGCATCCACTCGCGGGCGGCGTCAAGCTCGTCCAATGTCATTTCGAGAAGACGTTGTGCAATATGCGGCGTGCGCACCATCATATCTTCAAACGGTTTCTTGCGAAAACAGCACATGACCAGATCGGTTGTCGCAACCACATCATAGGCCGCAGAGTCACGACCAGGGCGGCCAACAAAGTCAGACGGCAACAAAAGCCCGACCATCTGCGTGCGGCCATCTTCCATCGCCTGCGTCAGCGAGGCCACACCCCGCACTACAGAGCCGACAAACTCCATACGATCTCCAGACCACACCACTGTTTGGCCCGCTTCATAGGATCGATAATACTTGATTTCCTCAAGCCTGAGTAGCTCGTCGCTCTCACAACGCGCACAGACAGCTCTGTGTCTGATAGGGCACTCGCCACACTCGCGTGGCACATCAACCGTTACTGACTTCTGCATTTATTCACTTCGCGCGCTTGATCTGTATCAATGACGATACAGACTCATCCCCATAAATCTAGTCGGATGATGACAAAAACTCAACTCGCCAGCATGGGGCTATTTGACGCGAAGGTGCCGCGTTACACAAGCTATCCAACGGCCCCGCAATTCACCCCAGCAATTACAGGCGATATGTTCGCTAAGTGGATCACTCTGATCCCTGCGGGAAGTGAAATTTCACTATATATCCACGTGCCTTTCTGCCGCAGGCTCTGTTGGTTCTGTGCGTGCCGGACCCAAGGCACTCAAAAAGAAGAACCCGTGCGCGCCTATCTTGAAATTCTCAAAGCAGAGCTGGCCTTGCTCAAGCAAACGCTTCCCAAAGGTGTCACCTTGGCCCGCCTGCACTGGGGCGGTGGAACGCCCACGCTCCTGAGCGCCGATATGATGCGCGATCTCGCCGCCGAGATTGCCTCGGTTGCGCCTTTTGCGCCCAATTATGAATTCTCCGTAGAAATCGACCCCAATGAAATCGACAGCACACGCCTTGATGCGCTCGCCGCCGCTGGGATGAACCGCGCCTCCATTGGCGTGCAGGATTTTGACGATGAAATCCAGCAAGCCATCGGTCGCATACAGAGCTTTGAAGCCACCCGTAGCGCAATCGATATGATCCGTGCCCATGGCGTGGAAAGCATCAATGCCGATATCCTCTTTGGCCTGCCTCACCAGTCCCAAGCGCGGATCACAGAAAGCGTGCAGAAGCTTCTTGCGCTCTCGCCTGATCGTGTCGCCCTTTATGGCTATGCGCATGTGCCGTGGATGGCCAAGCGCCAGCAGATGATCCCGTCTGACGCGCTCCCAACACCAGAAGAACGGCTTGATCTCTTTGAAACAGCACGCAAACTCTTCGTCTGGGATGGCTACGCCGAAATCGGGATTGATCATTTCGCCCGCCCCGAAGACGGGCTAACTCGCGCCCAAAAAGCCGGCACCCTGCGCCGCAACTTTCAAGGCTATACCGATGACACGAGCGATGTGCTCGTCGGGCTCGGTGCGTCCTCCATCTCACGCTTCCCGCAAGGCTATGCGCAAAACGCGCCTGCCACTTCGGCACATACCAAGAAAATTTCCGAAGGCAGCTTCTCGACGTCCCGGGGCCATGTCTTCTCAGCTGAAGACAAGCTGCGCAGCCGTATCATCGAAATGATTATGTGCGACTTCCGCGTCTCGTCTGCCGAACTTCTGGCAGAGTACGATATCGCGCCTGCCGCGCTCGCAGCGATGCTGAACGAGGCCAACAAAAGCTTCGGCAACCGCCTCAAAACCAGCGCAGAAGGTCTCTATATCCCCGAAGAGATGCGCCCGCTCACCCGCCTGATCGCCCGCGCCTTTGACGCCTATGATCTGAGCAAAGCGGGCCACAGCTCAGCCATCTGAGCAAAACGCTACCCAACGCTTCAGTCGAGCGTTGGGCCGCCCGCCTTCAGCTCGAGCGCTGCACTCAAAAGCGTCTTGGCGTAGTCTGTTTGTGGCCGCTCAAATAGGTCTTCCGACGTGCCCGCCTCTACAATATCGCCCTGACGCATCACAATCATTTTGTGGCTCATCGCGCGCACCACGTTGAGATCGTGGCTGATAAAAAGATAGGCCAGCCCATATTTGCGCTGAAGCTCGCGCAACAGATCCACAATTTGCACCTGCACCGTCATATCAAGCGCGCTCGTCGGCTCATCCAGCACAACAAGCTTGGGGCGCAATATCATCGCCCGCGCAATCGCGATCCGCTGGCGCTGCCCCCCTGAAAACTCGTGCGGGTAGCGGTCCATCGTGGCAGGGTCGAGCCCAACCTCTTCCATCACCTCAGAGACAAGCTCACGCGCACTCTGCCCCTCAGGCTTGCCATGAACGCCAAGCCCCTCAGAAATAATCTCGGCGCAGCTCATACGTGGACTGAGCGAGCCATACGGGTCTTGAAACACAATCTGCATTTCGCGGCGCAGGCTGCGCAGCTTCTTGGTGCTCCAGAGGCGCACATCCTCGCCCTGATAGGTGATCCCGCCTTCAGAGCCGATCAGTCGCATGATCGCCAGTGCCAGCGTGGTTTTGCCCGATCCGCTCTCCCCGACAATGCCAAGCGTCTCGCCCGCACGCACAGACAGGCTCGCTTCATTGACTGCCTTTACATGGCCTGTGACCCGCTTCATCAACCCCGACTTAATCGGGAACCAGACCCGCAGCTTGTCTGCCGCAACAATCTCTTTCGCCCCCGCAGGCACTGGTGTCGGAACCCCGACAGCCCGCGCCGCGAGGAGCTTTTTGGTATATTCATGCTGAGGCGCATCAAACACCGCCTTGGCCGGTCCCTGCTCGACGATCTCACCGTTTTTCATGACACAAACCGTGTCAGCAAAGCGCTGCACAACGCCAAGATCATGGGTGATGAACAAAAGTCCCATATTCTCGCTTTCCTTCAGCTCGTTCAGAAGCTCAAGGATCTGCGCCTGAATCGTGACATCAAGTGCCGTGGTCGGTTCATCCGCAATCAGAATGTCAGGCTTATTCGCCAGCGCCATAGCAATCATCACGCGCTGCCGCTGCCCGCCCGAAAGCTCATGCGGATAGGCATTAAGGCGGCTCTGTGCATCACGAATGCCAACCTTCTCAAGCAGCTCAAGAACACGCGCCCGCGCGGCACCCCGCGTCAGCCCCTGATGTAGCTCAAGACTCTCGCCAAGCTGCTTTTCAATCGTGTGCAGCGGGTTAAGCGATGTCATCGGCTCCTGAAAGATAAAGCTGATATCGTTGCCACGCACTTGGCGCAGAAGCTTGTCTTTCGCCCCGATCATTTCCTGCCCGTCATAGGTGACAGAGCCGCCCACTTCGGCGCTATCGCCAAGCAAAGCCACCGTGCTCAGGGCGCTCACAGACTTGCCAGAGCCGCTCTCCCCCACAAGCGCAACAGTCTCCCCGCGCCCGACAGAAAAGCTCACACCTTTCACAGCCTGATTGGCCTTGCCGTCTTGGCGGAAGGTCACTGTGAGATCGCGGACGTTTAGCAAGCTCATCGGAAAGTCTTTCTCGGGTCAAACGCGTCGCGCACGCCTTCAAAGATGAAAACAAGCAGCGACAACATGACGGCAAAAGTGAAAAATGCGGTAAAGGCCAGCCATGGCGCCTCAAGGTTCTGCTTGGCCTGAAGCGTCAGCTCGCCAAGGCTCGGCGCGCTCGAAGGCAGCCCAAAGCCGAGATAATCCAGCGCCGCCAAGGACGAGATCGTCCCTGTCACAATAAACGGCAGCATCGTCAGCGTTGCAACCATCGCATTGGGCAGCATATGACGGAACATAATCGTTGTGTTGCCCACGCCAAGTGCCTTGGCCGCGCGGACATACTCTAGGTTGCGCGCCCGCAAGAACTCGGCTCGCACAACGCCGACAAGCGACATCCAGCCAAAGAGCACCATGAGAAACACAAGCAGCCAGAAACTTCGCCCCAGAATGGCGAACATAATAATGATCACATAAAGCTGAGGTGTAGAGGTCCAGATTTCGATGATCCGCTGAAAAACAAGGTCAATCCAGCCGCCAAAATACCCCTGCACAGCCCCCGCTGCGACCCCGATGATCGAGGCGAGACCCGTCACAATCAGGGTAAACAGGATAGAAAGACGGAAGCCGTGGATCACCCGAGCCATCACATCGCGCTTCGTTGCATCCGTACCAAGCCAGTTCTGGCCATTGGGCGGCAAGGGCGCAGCGCCAGGACGCTCGACAGCCGTATCAAACGAATACGGAATAACCGGCCAGATCGCCCAGCCCTCCAGAAAGCCCTCGGCCGCAAATGTACCCGCATCAATCTCACTCACAATTCCCTCAGGGTCGTCAAAGCAGTCCTCTAGCCCACCCGAGGCAATCAAACAGCGCACCTCAGGGTCGCGATAAACCGCCTCCGTCTGAAAATCCCCGCCAAACTCTGTCTCGGGGTAAAAGTTCCAAATCGGCGCGTAATATTGGCCGCGATAGTTCACCAGAATGGGTTTGTCATAGGCCAGAAACTCAGCAAACAAACTCATCACAAAAAGAACTGAAAAGACCCAAAGGCTCCAAAGCGCGCGGCGGTTGGCCTTGAAGTTACGCCAACGGCGCGCATTGATGGGCGAGAGTGTCAGCAAAGCCATTATCCCTCCCTCCGCTCAAAGTCGATCCGCGGGTCCACGAGAACATACATCAGATCCGAGATGATCCCGACCACAAGGCTGATCAAACCGAAGATAAACAGCGTTCCGAAAACAATAGGATAGTCGCGCGCCACAGCCGCCTCAAAGCCAAGACGCCCAAGGCCATCCAGCGAGAAAATCGTCTCGATGATCAGCGACGCCCCAAAAAAGACTCCGATAAACACCGCAGGAAACCCCGCAATCACAATCAGCATCGCATTGCGGAACACATGACCATACAGCACCGCCCGCTCAGACAGGCCCTTGGCCCGTGCAGTCATCACATATTGTTTTTTCATTTCGTCCAGAAAGCTGTTCTTCGTGAGAAGCGTCAGCGTCGCAAAACCCGCAATACTGGACGCCAGCACAGGCAGCGTAATGTGCCACGCATAATCCTTGATCTTGCCCCAAGCGCTCAACGTTTCAAAATTGTCGCTGGTCAGCCCGCGCAGCGGGAATACCTGCCAGTAAGAGCCGCCCGCAAACAGCGTCAGCAACAGGATCGCAAACAAAAACCCGGGGATCGCATAGCCCGCAATAATCGCGCCACTGGTCCAAGTGTCAAAGGGCGTGCCGTCCTTCACAGCCTTACGAATACCCAGCGGGATCGAGATCATATAGGCAATCAAAGTCGACCAAAGCCCAAGCGTGATCGACACAGGCAGCTTTTCCTTGATCAGCTCAATCACAGTCGCCGAGCGGAAATAACTCTCGCCAAAGTCAAAGCGCATGTAATTGCCCAGCATCAGGAAAAAGCGTTCTACTGGAGGTTTGTCAAAGCCAAACTCGCGCTCAAGCTCAGCGATAAACTCAGGCGGCAAGCCTCGCGCGCCAACATATTCGCTCGTCCCCGTGCCGAGCGTGCTTTCAGAGCCATCCTGCCCTGCAAAGCTGCCAAAGACATTGCCCTCGCCCTGCGCCCGCGCAATCGCCTGTTCCACAGGCCCACCAGGAACAAACTGCGTGAGCGCAAAGTTGATCAGCATAATGCCAAACAGCGTCGGAATAATCAGCAGCAAGCGCCGCAGGACATAAGCACCCATAAGGTTACCTCAGCGCCCCCTGCTCTTTCAGGGATGCCCCTTTTGCTGCGTCATACCACCAGAAATCAAGCGTCCCGAGCGCAAAAGGCGGGATCATTTCAGGCCGCCCGTATTGGTCCCAATACGCAACCCAGTGATCGGCCACATACCCTGTCGGGATCAAGAAAAACTCATGTCTCAGCACACGGTCAAGCGCCCGCAGCATCATGTCTTCTTCCTCCTGCGTCTCGCTCAGAAGCGCCTTCTCGATGATCTCGTCCACAACAGGGCTGGCAAGTGAGGCGGGGTTAAACAAAAGTTTCGCCGCCTCCGAGCCAAAGCGCTGTTGAAGCCCTGTGCCCACACCAAACAGTGCGGGATAACCATCCAAAACCAGATCATAATCATGGTCGCGCTCACGCGAGGTATATTGCGAGGGGTCCACCACTTCGAAAGTAGCCTCAATCCCCATCACTTGCAGATTGCTGACAAAGTTCTCCGCCAAGGCCTTGTTGGTTGGAGTGTCCGAGGAATTGAACAAAAGGTTCAGGCTCAGAAACGCGCCGTCCGCGTTGCGCCGCTTGCCGTCATCGCCCACAGCCCAGCCAGCCTCGTCCAGAAGCTTCATAGCCGCGCGCAAATTGCGGCGATCATTCAGGCGCTCTTTTTGTGAGACATGCGGCAAGCGCGGCTCACCTGTCAAAACCTCAGGGTCAGGCTGCGCGGCAAGCCCCTGCAAAAGCGCAAGCTCTTCACCCTCGGGCGCGCCCTTGGCCTCAAATTTTGTACCCGTGCTGAAAGAATGCTGCTGGCTTTGCAGCCCGTAGAGCAGCGAAGCATTGGTCCACTCAAAGTTAAACCCAAGCGCCACAGCGTCACGCACGCGACGGTCTTTAAGAACCTCACGATCAAGGTTCATAATAATTCCCGTGTTGGCTGGAGGCATCCCGTCAGGGATTTCCTCAAGCTTCACAAAAGCATCATTTACGGCAGGAAAGTCATATGACGTCGCCCAGCGCTTGGGGTCGCTCTCGCTGCGATAGGTCACAGACCCAGCCTTGAACGCCTCAAAAGCCGCCGTCGCATCTGCAAAATACTCTATACGGATGGTGTCAAAATTGTGGCGGCCCTTATTGATCGCCAGATCGTTGCCCCAATAGTCGGGGTTGCGCTTATAGATCACCGAGCGGTTCACATCGACTCGGTCGATCACATAAGGCCCCGACCCTGGAGAAACCTCAAGACGGCTCTCATCAAGCCGTGCACCCGTCTCTTCATACCATTTTTTGGACCACGCAGGCACAAACCCCACTTGGTCAATCAGAGAGCGCCGCGAAATGCCCTCGGCAAAGTAAAACTTGATGGTGTGGTCGTCGATCACTTCAACCTTGGGGATGCGCTTGCGCACCGCATCGGCATAAGACTTCAGCCCCTGATCCAGCAAAAGGTTGTGGCTAAAGGCAATATCATGCGCCGTCAAAGGGCTGCCATCCGAGAACTTGGCCTCAGGACGCATATGAAAAATCACCCAGCTTTTGTCCGCAGGGTATTCCAGCGTATGCGCAAGCAGACCGTAATACTCCCCGTCCACATCCGCAGGCAATGCCCCAGACCCCGCCAAAACAGAGCCCAAAAGCGATTCGTAGCCCACGGTCGCCAGCGCCGCAGCACGCCCCTTGCGCGTGTAAGGGTTCATGCTGTCAAACGTGCCCGCCACCGCGATGGAGATTTCCCCGCCCTTGGGCGCATCAGGGTTCACATAGTTAAAGTGCGTATAGTCTTCAGGGTAGCTCAAATTGCCGAAGTAAGAATACCCGTGGCTCTTGATCATTTCGCTCTCCGCTCGCAACACGAGCGCCGAGGCGGTCAGAAAAACAAAGCTCACAAGCGCCAGAGACGCCACATCTCTCACCTGCCGTACGGCAGCTTTCGCGCCAATGCGTGATCTCAACATGCCAATGCCTCCCTGAGCCAGACAAACTTATCAGGCCCTATTTATAGTTGGCCCACCCTAGTTTCCAAGGCCTATGACATTCAAGTTGAGAATTCGTGATAGGCCGCTCCACAACGCAAAACCGCCAGCCCGTTGCGGGGCTGGCGGCTTCAAAGTCTGGTCTGTCGATCAATCTCAGTCGTCGAGGCTGTCGAGATAGGCGATCACATCCGCACGATCAGATGATTTCTTCAGGCCGGAGAAGCTCATGCTTGTTCCGGGTGCGGCTTTTTTCGGGTTCTCAAGAAACTTGTAGAGGTTTTCAGGCGTCCAGGCGTCGCCCACTTGCAACAGAGCTTCCGAGTAGCCAAAGCCCTCAGCTGAGTCGATTGCACGACCAACAACACCGTGAAGGTATGGGCCTGTGGCGTTCGCGCCTTTTTCAACTTTGTGGCATGCCGAACATTTTTTGAAGATTTTCGCGCCTGAAGCAACATCGGCTGATGCCATGATGGTTGCAAAATCGGGGCCTTCTTCTTCGACTTCGGCTTCGGCACTCTCTTCTACTTCAATCAGGTAGCCCGCAACATGCTCTTCGCCGTGCGCACCATGACCGCCGCCAACGGTGTAGAGCGCATCAGCGCCCCACTTGGCGAAAAGAAACAGCAGGAGCGCGCCACAAACCGCGCCGAGGATTTTGGTGGATGTCATTGTATCAAACATGGGCCAGATTCCGTTTGGTAGCTTTTGGCGGTTTCTATCCGCTTCCACTCCCTTTACGCAAGGTGTAGTTTCTGCGGCCAAACGCCCCTTCTCTCTCGGGGTGCATCAAAAAGGTTAAAATATGTCTGAACGGATCGCATTTCAGGGCGAATTAGGCGCCTACAGCCACGAAGCCTGCACAACAGCTCGTCCCGATGCTGTCCCTGTGCCATGTGCCTCCTTTGAAGCTGCCATCGAGGCGGTCAAATCTGGTCAAGCCGATTTTGCCATGCTCCCTGTCGAAAATACGACTTATGGCCGCGTCGCAGACAATCACCGCCTTATTCCCGATTGTGGTCTTTTCATCGTCGATGAAGCTTTCGTACGTGTGCGCATCGCGCTCATGGCCAACGCGGGCGTGCCCCTCTCTGCTGTCAAAAGCGTGCGCGCGCACCCTGTCCTGCTGCCGCAGTCCGCTACGTTCCTGAAAAAGCACGGTATCACGCCGATTTCTGCGGCCGACAGCGCAGGCGCCGCCGCCGAGCTCGCCGCCTCAGGCGCACAGGATCAAGGCGTGCTCGCCTCAGAGCTGGCCGCCGAAATTCATGGCCTCAAAGTTCTGGCCTCCGATATCGAAGACCACGGCCACAACACGACCCGCTTTGTCATCATGGGCCGCGAAGCTGACATGTCGCGCCGTGGTAAGCTCAACATGATGACAACCTTCGTCTTTGAAGTGCGCAACATCCCTGCCGCGCTCTACAAAGCCATGGGCGGCTTCGCCACCAACGGCGTCAACATGACCAAGCTGGAAAGCTACATGGTTGATGGATCCTTCACCGCAACCCGCTTCTACGCAGACATCGACGGCCACCCAGAAGACCCCCACGTCAAATTGGCGCTGGAAGAACTCGACTATTTCACATCCTACATCCAAATCATCGGCGTCTACCCCGCCGACCGCGAAAGATAATACCCATGACCAAACGCATCGCCCTCTCAAGTGACCACGCCGCAATCGAATTGCGCCAAGCCATTGCCGCACACATCACGGCTCAGGGCTATGAGGCTGTCGATATCGGGCCAACAAGCCCCGAAAGCACCCATTACCCCAAACACGGCCAAGCTGCAGCAGAGCTCGTCGCCTCAGGTGACTGTGATCTTGGCATCATCCTCTGCGGCACAGGCCAAGGCATCATGATGGCGGCCAACAAAGTCAAAGGCATCCGCTGCGGCGTTTGCTCAGAGACATTCTCGGCCCGCATGATCCGCCAGCACAACAACGCCAACATGCTCTCGATCGGCGAGCGCGTCACAGGCGCGGGCCTCGCGCTCGATATCGTTGACGCCTTCCTCTCCGCCGAGTTCGAAGGCGGCCGCCACGGCACGCGTGTGGACATGATCAACGAGATCGAAGGCTAAACCTACTCCCACTCCATCTGCTGAAACGCCGTCTGCGCGTTGCGCCCTGCGAGCGCGTCAAACTGCTCCAGCGTTGCAAAAGCGGATTGGTCAACATTAGGGGCGGCGATGATATCGCCGCCTTCTTCAATCAGAGCGCCAATCTGCCCTCGCAGGTTCATCAGGTAGTCATAAGTATGCGCCCGTGCCTGCGCCAGCGTGGTTGGCGCACCGTGCCCCGGCACAACATGCGCAGCACCCGTCGCCTCGACAGCTTCAAAGGCCAGAGGCCAGCCCGCGATAGAGCTCTGATCGCCCACGCCCAAGATGCGCTCCACATAGACAATATCGCCCGTAAACACAGTGTCACGCGCCGGCAACCAGACAAAGGCATCCCCCGGCGTGTGCGCAGGCCCAACATGGCGGATTTCAAAGCTGAGCCCGCCCAGCTCAAGATCATACTCTGCATCAAAGCTCACATCAGCCTCTGCAGGCTCTGTCCCGTCGAGCCCTGCACCAATCAGCTGGCGCAGCCCCGTCATTTGCATGGAGCCGCGCGCGCGCTGGTCCTCGATGGCCGCATTTGAGGCAATCACGGTTGCGCCCTCAGCCTGCCAATAGCTGTTGCCAAGCCAGCGGTGGTCCTGCCCGCCCGTGTTGATCACGTATTTCACAGGCGCGTCCGTTACACTGCGCACCGCCGCGTGCAGCGCCTCAGCGCCCTTCCATGATCCGCCCGGGTCAATCAAAACAGCACCCGCCGCGCTCACAACAAGGCCAAAGGTGGCGTTGTTGCCAAGGTTCTCGGGGCTGCGTTGTTCCTTTTCGCCGACAATCGCCCAGACGTCCTCAGCCACAGGCACAACCTCAAGCGCGCTCGCCAGACTCGGCAAAGCCAACGCCGCCGCCAAAACAACCGCGCGCATCATGCTGAGAGCCAGTCTTTGAGCTTGCCCGCATCGGGCAAGCCGCCTGCATGCACAAGCGTACCCTCCACAGAAATCCCGGGGGTCGACATCACACCTGCCATGGCAATCGCCCGTGCATCAGTGACTTTCTCAACGTCAACTTCAAGCCCGAGCTCGGCCGCCGCTGCCTTGACCATGTCCGCCGTGGTCTCACAGCGTTTGCAGCCGGGGCCAAAAACCTTAATCGTTTTCATTGTGTTTCCCTTCAGAGAATTGCGTTAAAAAGATAACCCGTCGCAAGGATCCCAGCCGCCACGACGGCAATAAAAATCGCAATGAGCCGCAGGGTCAGAACCTGCTTCAAAATGATCATCTCTGGCAGCGACAGCGCAATCACCGACATCATAAACGCCAGCGTCGTGCCCAGCGCAGCGCCTTTACCCAGAAGCGCCTCAACAATCGGAATGACCCCCGCCGCATTCGTGTACATCGGCACGCCCAGCGCCACAGCCGACGGCACAGACCACCAAGCATCACCACCCATCACCTTGAGCATCATCGCCTCAGGCACATAGCCATGGATCGCCGCGCCGATCCCGATGCCAACAAGCACCCAGATCCAGACCTTCCCGACAATCTCGCGCACCTGCTCAACGCCGATCTTGAGCCGCTCTACCAGCGTCAGCGCCTCCTCTGGCAGTTCGCCCACAGGCCCCGCATTCAGCTCGCGCACCCAGTCCTGCAAATAACGTTCAAGGCGCATCTGACCAAGCACATAGCCCGACAGCGTGGCGATAGAGAAGCCAAACACCAAATAGATCGTCGCGATCTTCCAGCCAACAAGCCCGTAAAGAAGCCCAAGCCCTACAGGCCCAACCATCGGCCCCGCGATAAGGAAAGCAAAGGTCACGCCCAAAGGGATACCCGCCGAGACAAAGCCGATGAACAAAGGCACCGAAGAACAGGAGCAAAACGGTGTCAAAACCCCCAGAAAGGCCGCGAGCGGATAACCCCAAATCTGGCGCTTGCCCGCGAGAATAGCGCGGGTCTTTTCAGGGCTGAACCAGCTGCGCAACACACCCGTCACAAAGACAATCCCCGTCAGCAGCAAAAGCACTTTCGGCACGTCATAGACAAAAAAAGCAATCGCCTCGCCCGTGTGGCTCGTCCGCGTCACAGGCAAAAGCCCTGTTATCCATTCGGAAAACGGAACGAGCTGCCCATAGAGAAGCCAGAGCACAACCCCAGCCAAAGGCACACCCAGATACCAAAACCAGTCAGTCGCAGCACTGTGGCGCTCAAGTGTTTTGCTGCTCACGCGACGTCCCTTTCCGATATCCGCTCTGCCGCCAAAACAGCAGCGACAACAGCACGTCTTTCCGCTGCCAACTTCGGGTTCAGCCGAAAGCGCACCCACTGCGCATCGCGCCGGTCAGTGACCAACCCCGCCTCACGCAGCACCTTCATATGGCGTGACATGCGGCTCTGGCTCGCGTCCAACCGCGCCATAAGCTCGCAAACACAATGCTCCCCGCCATCCCAAACAATGGCAAGTGCGGCGCGGCGGGTCGGATCATTCAAGGCGGTCAATAAATCTTGCATGGCCCATGCTTATGCGTCCACCCGCATATGCGCCTTGATTCATATCAAGCACGCACACCGCCCTGCCACATCCGCGCAAAAATAAGTCCCCTGTGCAGGGTAAAGCTTTGCGCGCCGCCCATTTGGCGCTAAAGCCTGACAGATGCGATATCAGGGCCAAGATTTTTTAACTGCCCCCGCCCGCCAAAGCCCTGAGCTCTGGCGCTTTGCCTTGGGCTTGGCGCTTGTGGTGGCCTGCTACCTCACCTTGGGTCACAGTTACTTCACGTTGCTCGCCGAAATGGTCACGCCACAAGACTGGCCGCTTCTGGCCGCCGAAATTGACCGCGGCAGCAGCCCACGCGGGATGCTGGCCATTCTCGCCTCCTTCGGTTTTATCATCATCGCCCTAGGCCTCGTGCTCAAATTCTTACACCAGCGCCCGCTCGCCACACTCTTTGGCAGAGGCGCCGTCTTCCTGCGTCACGGCCTGCGCGTCAGCACAGCGCTTGGCGGCTTTGCCGTTCTGCTCTGGTTTCTTCCAGAGCCCGATATCCTGAAGCCCTTTCACAATCTGGATTATCTGCGCTGGCTCGCGCTCCTGCCGCTCGCCCTGCCGCTTCTGTTCATTCAGGTCACCGCCGAAGAACTGCTCTTTCGCGGCTATGGCCAAAGTCAGCTCGCCGCACGGTTCTCCAATCCATTGGTCTGGCTCGCCCTGCCTGCACTGATCTTTGGTGCGCTGCATTTTGAACCTTCGGTCGCTGGCCCAAACGCGTGGTTCCTTGTGCTTAGCGCCACGCTCTTCGGTCTCGCCGCAGGCGATCTGACCGCCCGTTCAGGCACACTCGCCCCCGCCATCGCGCTGCATTTCTTCCTCAATTTCAGCGGCCTGCTCTATGTCTCTCCCGGGGATACGCTCTATGGCCTCGCGCTCTACACCTACCCGTTCGAACTGTCCGACCCCACGCTTCTTCCCATGTGGATGCCCTATGATCTGATGATACTGCTCTGTGCATGGCTCACTGCGCGGCTCTCGCTCGGACGCTGACGCATGCGCCGTTCTCCCTACGCCGCACACCGCGCCTTTGTAGCCCCTGCTCTTCTGAGCGGCACATTGTTTACCGTGGTCCTCGGCTACTGCCTGATCGAATTTGGCTACTATCTCACCTATGATGTGATCGAAGCACTGCTGCTTGCGCTTCAGCCCAATTGGATTGCCGCTTTCTTCACAGGATCAACCCCTCTGGGCCTCGGCGCACAGCTCGCGTCGTTTGGCATCCTCGCCGCGATCGTGATGTTCGTGGTGCGCAGGCTCCATCACCGCGCACCCAGCGGTCTTATAGGCCCGCCACGCGCGGCCCTACGCCAGTTTTTCGCGGTTCTCACCCCACTGACCCTACTCTTGTTTGCGCTGGAGTTTGTCCCGCCCTGGTGGAGCGTCGACGCCCTGCAAGCCACACGCCCACCACTTCTCTGGCTGGCGCTCCTGCCACTCTCTCTTGGGGCGATCTTCGTGCAAATTGCGGCCGAAGAGCTGCTCTATCGTGGTTATCTACAACAGCAGCTCGCCGCGCTTTTTGCACATCCCGCGAGCTGGCTCATCCTGACAAACCTCGCCTTCGGCTTCGCCCATTGGGATATAGAGAGTGACCTCGTCCACAACATGCAATACGTCACATGGGCTTTCTGCTTTGGCCTCGCCGCCTCCGATCTGACGGCCCGTTCAGGCACGCTCGGCCCAGCGCTCGCCTTTCATCTGGCCAACAATGCTTTCGCGTTTTTGCTCTATGGTGAGGCTGGGGGGCCATCGTCTGGCTTTGCGCTGTTTCTTTTTCCACCAGAATCCATGGGTGACACCTTCACAACTGGCTCAAGCGCCAGCATCAGCTGGCAGCTCGCGCTTGAGCTCCTCCTTCTCGGTCTCATGTGGCTCGCCGCACGCATTGGTCTGAAGCGCTGATTGCATTTCCCGCCCGTCCTGATTATCTGGACCCTAGACAAGTGAAACGGCAAAGGCCTCTCTATGAACTGGATCACAAACTACGTTCGCCCCCGCATCAACTCGATCTTCTCGCGCCGCGATACGCCTGAGAACCTTTGGACAAAATGCGACGAATGCGGAACCATGCTGTTTCACCGTGAACTCGCAGGCAATCTCAACGTTTGCACCTCTTGTGGCCACCACATGGGCATCACGCCGCGCGACCGCTTCACAGCGCTGTTTGACGGCGGCATCTTCACAGAGGTTGATGTCCCCCTGCCGATCGAAGACCCGCTCAAATTCCGCGATCAGAAAAAATATCCTGACCGCATGAAAGCCGCTCAGAAATCGACCGGCGAGAAAGAGGCCATGCTGGTCGTCCAAGGCGAGATTGGCCGCAC
This sequence comes from Lentibacter algarum, assembly GCF_040580765.1. Taxonomy (GTDB): domain Bacteria; phylum Pseudomonadota; class Alphaproteobacteria; order Rhodobacterales; family Rhodobacteraceae; genus Lentibacter; species Lentibacter algarum. The sequence goes on from NZ_CP158687.1 coordinate 2,672,613, forward strand.
ACCGATCATCGCAGCCGCGCAGGACTTTTCCTTCATGGGCGGCTCGATGGGCATGTACGTCGGCAACGCCATCATCGCGGCCGCCGAACGCGCCGTAAAGCTCAAGCGCCCCCTCGTGCTGTTCTCCGCCGCTGGCGGCGCACGTATGCAAGAGGGTATTCTTAGCCTCATGCAAATGCCGCGCACGACAGTCGCTGTGCAGATGCTCAAAGAAGCGGACCTGCCCTACATCGTCGTTCTGACACACCCAACAACAGGCGGCGTCACCGCTTCCTATGCCATGCTGGGCGATGTCCAGATCGCCGAGCCAAATGCGCTGATCTGCTTTGCTGGCCCCCGCGTGATCCAACAGACCATTGGTGAAAAGCTTCCCGAAGGCTTCCAGCGCGCTGAGTATTTGCTGGATCACGGCATGCTCGACCGCGTCACGCCCCGCACAGAGATGCGCGAAGAGCTGATCCAAATCATTCGTATGCTCATGGATATGCCGCCGGCCGTCGCGGGCGATCTGCCCGCGCCAAATGCGGGCGACTCAACCGAGACAAAGGCAGACGCCAAGACATGAACACAGGATCGGATGTCATCCTCGAAAGGATGATGGCGCTTCATCCCAAGATCATCGACCTCACGCTGGATCGCGTGTGGAAGCTGCTCGACGCGCTCGGCAACCCGCAGGACAAACTCCCCCCTGTGATCCATATCGCAGGGACCAATGGCAAAGGCTCGACGCTGGCCATGTTCCGCGCCGGTATCGAAGGCGCTGGCCTAAAGGCACACGCCTATACCTCGCCCCACCTTGCCCGCTTTCACGAGCGCATCCGCCTCGCAGGCGAGCTGATTTCCGAGCCTCATCTCACTGAGGTTCTGAACGAATGCTACGATGCCAACAATGGCGACACGATCACCTATTTCGAGATCACAACCGTCGCTGGCCTCCTTGCCATGTCCCGCACCCCTGCCGACTATACGTTGCTCGAAGTCGGCCTCGGCGGGCGACTTGACGCCACCAACGTCATCAACAAACCCGCCCTCACAGTAATTACCCCCGTCTCTTTTGATCATCCGCAATTCTTGGGTGACACCGTCGCTAAGATCGCTTCTGAAAAAGCAGGGATCATCAAACGTGGCGTGCCCCTCGTCCTTTCGGGACAGCCCGAAGACGCCGCCGAGGTGATCGAAGCCAAGGCCGCCAGCCTTGGCGCGCCGCTGATTGCCCAAGGCCAGCACTGGCATGTTTCTGAAGAGCGCGGCCGCCTTGTCTATCAAGACGAGACTGGCCTGCTTGATCTTCCGCCGCCCTCGCTGATGGGCGCACACCAGTTCCAAAACGCTGGCGCGGCCCTCGCAGGGTTGCGTCACCTCGGCCTGCCCGAAAGCAGCTATGAGGCTGCAGTCACCCGCGCAACTTGGCCCGCTCGGATGCAAAAACTCGCCCAAGGCCCGCTGATTGACGCCGCTCCCGAAGCCGAGCTTTGGCTTGATGGCGGCCACAACGCCGCCTGTGGCGCAACTCTTGCCGAAAGCCTCACGCGCTTGCCCAAGCGGCCCACCTATATGATCTGCGGCATGCTCAACACCAAAGACATCGCAGGCTATCTCGCCCCCGTCGTACCGCACATCAAAGCGCTGCATGCCGTCTCGATCCCAGGAGAGGCCAACACCCTCCCCGCCGAAACAACAGCCGCCGCCGCCACGGAGGCCGGTATGAGCGCCCATGCCGCAGACAGCGTGATGAGCGCACTGCACGATATCTTACGCGATGCCCCTCAAGCCCGAATTCTCATCTGTGGATCGCTTTATCTCGCAGGTCATATCCTACGCGAGCACAGCTAAAGCGGTCCGCTTTGGCCACCTCTGCCAAAACAGATGCCCAAATCTTGCGTGGCCGTCTGAAAAAATGCGAATCACTTCCAAGGACTTAGCCCAAAGCCACCCCCGATTCGCTGAATTCCGAATCACTTTATGTTGACCGATTCGCGTTGATTCGCCTATATATTGAGCCAGCAGTCTAAGCATGCCCTGCGCCACAGATTGAAGCATGCCATGATTTGGGGGATAGTAATGAGACGCCTTTTGGGCCTTTTTTTCGCTGGCGCGTGCCTTATGCCAGCAGTGACCATCGCACAGGATGTGCGCCTCACACCTGACATTCCATCAAAGTCGATCACACTCGCAACAGGCGAAACACTCGTGATCGAGCGGATCCAAGACACCGCCCACCAGCTCTCAGGCGAGTTCACAAAAACATCGCGCGCCTGCCCACCCTTCTGCATTCAGGAGATGAGTGCGGGCGAAGGCGTCGAGACGGTTGGCGAAATCGAAGTCATTTCCTTCCTCGAGAACTCGGTTGCCGCAGGCAACGGCCTCTTGCTCGACAGCCGCATGCCTGAGTGGTTCGCCAAAGGCACCATTCCAGGTGCAGTCAACGTGCCCTTTGCCACGCTCGAAGCAAGCAACCCTTACCGCGACGAAATCATCAAGGCGCTCGGCGCGCAGTCCGACGGTACAACATGGGATTTTGCCGCCGCCAAGGAACTTCTGCTCTTCTGCAACGGCCCATGGTGTGAGCAATCTCTTCACGCGATCACAGCCTTGCGCAGCGCAGGATACCCCGCCGAAAAGATCAAATACTACCGTGGCGGCATGCAGGTCTGGCTCCTCCTCGGTCTCTCGATACAGCAGCCCACGTCATGAAGCAGCACACCCCGCCAAACCCGCATCTTGTCCGCCTGCTGATCATCGGCGCAGCCTTTCTGACCGTTACGCTGGCCCTCATTCTGATGCAGCCATCCAACAGCTCTCTGGCCGAGCTTCCCGAAATCGAGACGCCCTACAGCGACACGCCTGACGACAACACAGTCGCGCGCGCAGATACGGGCCTGATCAATCTCATGCGCACGCCCACAGCGTCACAAGATGCGCCAGTCGACGAGATCACGGCAGGCGTTCTCGCCAGCCTTTCAGGCGCCCCCAAAGCAACCACCACAGCCCCCGCCCAAGACGACCCGCTGCGCAGCATGACAGCAGGTGTGCTCGCCAGCCTAACAGGTCCAGCGCCGAAGCGCCCCGCCACAGGCGCAAGCATGCAAGACCTCGTGACCCAAGCCCTCAAGCAGGGCCAGTCCGACGCCTACATCGACGCGCTGATCAATGAAGCCGCCGCCACAGGCAGCATCGCCGTACCCAGCGCGCTGCGCACGGAGGCCGGCCGCGTCGACACAGCAACGCTTCTCGCCGCGCTCGTTCGCAAATCCAATCCAGAGGCCGCTATCACACCAACAATCGACACCAACAGCAATGGTGTCGAAGTCCGCGTGGTCCAGCGCGCAGGCGAAACCAAACGCTACAATTTCTACACAGTTCAATCTGGCGACAGCCTCGGCGCAATCGCGCACCGCTTTTATGGCGACGCCGCGTTTTACACGTCGATTTTTGACGCCAACCGCCAGATCCTATCTAGCCCTGACCGCGTCCGCGCGGGCCAGCGGCTGAGTATCCCCGAGATCACCTCGGGGTAAGAGTTTACGAGGGCAAGAGTGTTATCTCTTAATCTATCGGCAGGAGAAAGAGGGGCCGAGCCAACGGCCCCCTTTCTTTCCCGATAGAGCAAACGCAGCCTAGGTTTCGCCCCAGCCGTCGCCCTGCATCTCGCGCAAACGGCTCGCTGTCCGCTCAAATTCAAACGTCCCCTCGCCCTCAAGATAAAGCATCTCAGGCTCGGCCGCGGCGCTCGCAATGAGGCGCACCTTGGCTTCATACAAAGCGTCAATAAGCGTCACAAATCGCTTCGCCTCGTTAAAATTGCTGCGGGATAGGCTCGGGATATCCTCAAGGATCAAGACCCGCACCGCCTCGGCAATCGCCAGATAATCCGCAGGGCCAAGCATCTTGCCGCAGAGCTCGTGAAACCGCGCCCGTCCAACCCCGTTGTGGAATGCGGGCAAAACAACTTCGCGTTTGTTCACGCTGAGGCGCAGTGGCTTGGCCTGCGCCCCGCCCATATCCGCCCAGATCGCCGCAATCGACGCGCGCGCCGCCTCATTCGCAGGGGCAAAATACGTTGCCTCTCCTGCCAGCCTGTCCTGTCTGTAGTCTGTCGCACTCACCAGCTCGTGGACCTGAAGCCGCTCCTTGATAAGGGCAATAAAGGGCAGAAAAAGCTGACGGTTCAACCCGTTCTTGTAAAGCTCATCAGGCACACGGTTGGATGTGGTTACAACAACAACCCCCGCCTCAAACAGCGCCTCAAACAAGCGCCCGACAATCATCGCATCGGTGATATCGGTGATCTGCATCTCGTCAAAGGCAAGGCAGCGCACCTCCTTGATGACTTTGGCGGCCACAGGTGCAAGCGCGTCCTGTACATTGTTCTGGCGCGCCTCATGCATCCCCTTATGGATCTCCTGCATGAACGCATGAAAATGCACCCGCCGCACAGGCACGTCGAGACACTCAACAAAAAGGTCCATGAGCATCGACTTGCCACGCCCGACCCCGCCCCACATATAAACCCCACGGATCGGCTCAGGCTTCTTGGCAAACCAGCCTCGCTTCACAGGCTCTGCCAGCGCCGCACGAATGCGCTCGAGCTCAGGCAAAGCCGCCTCTTGCGCCGCATCGGCCCGCAGCGTCCCATCAGCCACACGGGCCGCATATTCAGTGATCATATCGCGCGTCATAGGGCACTTCCTAAAGCCATTCGCACCCTCGGTGCAAGTCACCCCAGCCTGCTGGGCGCTGTGCGGTCAAACAAGAGTTACAAGAGCCCAAAACCGTAGGCGCAAGCCCCCCTCAGAAAGAGTGCGAAAAGCGCCAACTTATTAAAATGAAAGCTAATCTATTGATCTTCCACATCTCGCCAAACGAATTATTTACCTGCAAAATATATCCTCCCCTGCACAGCAAGGGACAACGTTATGGCTACAACCTACACTGTCGAAATGTTCTATGCCGGCAACTTTGCCGATATGGACACGGACGAAACAGATTCTGACAATGAAAATCCAAATCTTGTCTTAGGGACCTTTAGCAACCTTGTTATCACGGAAGTAAGCGAAGTTGATGTTAACGAAGATGGCGTCATCTATGATGACGAATACGGCAATGTTGACTACCTGAGCTACAACACAGGCAGCGGCCCTATCAACGTGGGTCTTGATAGCTCATCGCTTTACAATGCTAGTGTTTTGCTCGGCAACGGGTCCACATTATCTGTGCCTGTTCTGGTGATTCAGGCGACAAACGGTGATGTCTTCATTTCCGAATATCCCGCCAACCCGCTAGACGGCCTCGCCATACAGTCAATCTCACTGATCAGCCTGAACAGCTCCACCGCGTTAGGCATCAATGCGGGATTCTCTGATGTCCAAAACGCCTCCATCGTTTGCTACGCCCCTGGTATGCTCATCGACACTCCCGAGGGCGCGCGCCTCGTAGAAACTCTGGCAGCGGGAGACTTGGTCTTGACGCGCGATCATGGCCCACAACCAATTCGCTGGGTCCGAAGTCGTCTGGATATGCTGAAAGGTTCCAAGGAGGACGACAAGCCAGTACAAATCAAAGCAGGCGCTTTGGGCCACAACCGTCCAGCCGCTGATCTGATCGTCTCACCCCAACACCGCATCCTTGTCGGGGGGGCTGGTCAGCTACAGAACATTTTCACGCAAGAGGCATTTGCAAGTGCCAAATCCCTGACGGGCCTGTCAGGGATCCGCCACATGAAGGGCAAATCACAGATCACATGGGTCCATTTTGCCTGCGACCAACATGAAGTTGTTCGCGCCAATGGCTGTTGGACGGAGTCGCTGCTGCTCGGGCCTATGGTTGTGAATGGCCTCTCTCCGACCGAGCGTCAGGCGCTGGCCAACATTTTTGGAAGACGTCCCACACCCAATAAAATCCTGAATGGCCCCCCCGCCAGATCATGTCTCTCTGTCAGCGCTGTGAAACAGCAGTGCCTGAAGCACCTCAGCAACAAGCGCCGACCCACGACAAAGACTCCGCGAACATGGGACTACGATCACACAATCAAAGACGCCATCACACATGCAGCAGCAACACCTCCATTGGTCCATGCCAAAGCGCTGTGCTCCCAGCACCAAAACTGAAGCCCAAAAAGAGCCGCTTTCCGTTCAGACACCTCGCTGCGCTGCACAAAAAGTACTTAGGTTACTCCAAGCATCGAACGCCTCAGTAACCAAATTTCCCTAACAGAAATTAACGTTTAGGCGGTGCACGGGTTGTGCACGCCTTGTGCACGGTTTTCACCCCCCTCCTTTTCGGGCGAACGCTACGTTTTAAGGTAAGTTAACAAATGAATAATTGACCTTCTCCCAGAGCCGCGCCAATGATCAATTGCGATCAGGAGACCCCCATGCAAAAACAAGCCTCCCTTTTCACCCCCGTGCTCATCACAGGCTGCGTGATTATCCTTGTGTCCTTTGCTATACGGGCCAGCTTCGGTGTCTTTCAAATTCCCATCGCTCAGGAGTTCAACTGGCCCCGCGCCGAGTTCTCCCTCGCCATCGCGTTGCAAAACCTCGCATGGGGCATCGGACAGCCTTTCTTTGGCGCGATTGCCGAAAAAATAGGTGATCGTAAGGCTGTTATTATCGGCGCACTAGTTTATGCGGCGGGGCTCGTGCTCTCGTCCTTCGCCGTCAGCCCGCTTGAGCACCAACTCTATGAAATCCTTATTGGATTTGGCGTTGCAGGCACGGGCTTTGGCGTCATTCTTGCGGTCGTCGGGCGGGCCAGCTCGGATGAAAACCGCTCCATGTCACTCGCTATTGTCACAGCGGCGGCCAGCGGCGGGCAGGTCGTCGGCGCGCCCGTGGCCGAGTATCTTCTGGGCTTCATGTCTTGGCAGGATGTCTTCCTCGTCTTCGCAGCCGCCGTGCTCGCGCTGATCATGCTCTTGCCCTTCATGCGCGCGCCTGTCGCAGCCACCAAGCAAGAGCTCGAAGAGAGTATGGGATCCATCCTCAAACGTGCCGCGCGCGACCCGTCTTTCACGCTGATTTTTCTTGGCTTTTTCTCTTGCGGCTACCAGCTCGCATTTGTCACAGCGCACTTCCCCGCCTTTGTCACCGAGATGTGCAGCCCCATCGTTTCCGGCTCCATGCTCGACAACATCGGCGTGTCCTCCACCTCCGCTCTGGGCGCTGTCGCGATCTCGCTCATCGGGCTGGCAAACATCGCTGGAACACTCACAGCAGGCTACCTCGGCAAGCGCTATTCCAAGAAATATCTACTCGCCAGCATCTACCTCGCGCGCACCTTTGTCGCCGCCGCGTTTATCCTCACCCCGATGAGCCCCGCCACCGTGCTGATCTTCTCAGTTGCCATGGGCTCACTCTGGCTGGCCACCGTCCCGCTCACCTCAGGGCTCATCGCCCATATCTACGGACTGCGTTACATGGGGACCCTCTATGGGATCGTCTTCTTCTCGCATCAGCTCGGAAGCTTCCTAGGTGTCTGGCTCGGCGGGCGGATGTATGACGCCTATGGAAGTTATACCGCCGTGTGGTGGTTCGGGGTTGGCGTCGGATTGTTTTCCGCACTTGTTCATTTGCCAGTGCGCGAAAAGCCACTGGCTGCGGCCGCTTAAAAGGCTTAGCGCGTGCGCCACGCCTCCAGAATGTAGCGGCTGGTCATCAGATCAAGATGTGCGCCGCCGCCATTTTTGAAAAGCGTAATTTCGCTATCTGATTTGCGCTGCATCTTCTCAGGTGTGTAATAATCCGCGATCAGCTCGTCGCGTTGGATCACCCCCGATTGGAGCGGAATTTCAATCTCGCCGATATGGCCGACCGTCGTATTGTAGCTGTCCACAAAGAGCCGCGAGCGCGTCAAAGCCTCATCATCCGCCTCGCGCATGTCAGGGCGATAGGCGCCAATCAGATCGATATGTTGCCCCGCCTGAAGCCACGCTCCCATAAGGTTTGGCTCCGTCACCATCGTCGCCGATGTGATGATATCCGCTTCCTTGACAGCGGCCTCAAGACTCGTGGCCACTTTCATTCCTGGATAGCCTGCCGCCATCGCCTCAGCATTGGCTTGCGTGCGGTTCCAGACCGTAAATTCGGCATCAGGAAAGCCCGCGCCGTAAGCCTGCCGCAGCGAACGCCCAACAGTCCCCGCACCGATGATCAGGATCTTGCGGCTGTCTTTACGGGCAAGCTTGAGAGCGCCCAGCAAAGAGTCCCCTGCCGTCTTCCATTTGGTTACGAGATGAAAATCAACGATCGCCTCAAGGCTCCCGTCAGCATCAGAATAGAGGTTCACCCCGCCGCCCACGACAGGCTTGTTCGCTTGCGGATTGTTCGGAAAGATCGTGGCGGATTTCACAGCAATCCCCATCCCGTCGATCCATGCAGCACGGCTCAAGAGCGTGTCTTTGCCACGGTAGAGAAAGGTGTCGCCAATCTCGGCCTTGGGCAGCTTATGCCCCGCCTCAAAAGCCCGCGTGAGAGCAACCCAGTCGAGCAGCTTCTCACCCTCGTGGAACGGGACCATTTCAATGCTCATCTCGCAGCCTCCTCGCTTAGCAATCCGTGTGACACCAGAGCTTGCGCCCAGCTGTCCTCGCTGTCAACGCGATGGGTCTGCCAGCCACGCGCGCGGGCGGTGGCAAGGTTATCATCGCGGTCATCACCAAAAAGAAGACGCTCGGGCGCTATCCCGCAGTCGGCCTCAACAGCGGCGTAAATCTCGTCAAACGGCTTGCGCATTTTCATGTCGCCCGAGATATATGCGCGGTCAAAATCCTGCAAAAAAGGATGCGCCTCAACACTCCACCTAAAGTTTTCCGAGCCGAAGTTTGACAAGGCAAAAACAGGCACACCCGCCGTTTTTAGAGCGCGCAGCAGCCGTACAGAGCGGTGCATTACATGATCCGTCATCGGGAGCCACTCGTCACGCAGCATGAGCAGCTCTTCGCCAAACATTGGGTACGCGGCCGCCGCGTCGGCAATACTTGCGCCAAAGGGCGCGCCAGCGTCAATCTCGTTCATCAGCCCGTGCAAATCATAACCCGCAAAGAACGCCTCTTGGCGCGCCTTGCCCAAGCGCTTTGCATAGTAGCGTTCGGGCTGCCATTCGATCAGCACATTGCCGATATCAAAGACAACCGCCTCAATCACTTTGCCGCCTTCCGAAGCTCCCGCTCCAGCGCCTCCAAAAAGCGCGAGCGATCGGTTTTGGAAAAGGCTTTGCCCCCGCCTTGTCGAAACGGGTCCGCCGCGCGCAAGTCATACATCAGGTCGCGCGTGGCAAGTACATTGCCGATGTTGGCCGCCGTTAGCGCCTCGCCGTTGTGCTTAAGCACTTGCGCTCCCGCTTCCACGCATTTTGCTGCCAAAGGAATATCCGATGTAATTACCACATCGCCTTTCCCCGCCCGCTCGGCGATCCACATATCCGCAATGTCGGGCCCGTCCGGAACGATCTCGTGGCTCACATATGGGTTGGCAGAGGGGCGCAGCCCCCCATTGCTTACCATCACAGCCATGATCTTGTGGCGGGTCGCCACGCGCTCTACTTCGTCCTTCACAGGACAGGCATCAGCATCCACATAAATCACGGTTTTTTCTTCACTTTAAATTCATCAGGGATCGGCATGCGATTAAATGCATCAAGCCCCGCAATTTTGTAGGCCTCCGCCAGAGTCGGATAGTTGAACGTGTTCTTCACAAAGTAATCGACCGTGCCTTTGAGATTCAAAACAGCCTGCGCAATGTGAATAAGCTCGGTCGCGCCCTCGCCCACAATCTGCACACCAAGCACGCGCCGTGTCTTGAGGCTCACGAGCATCTTGAGCATCCCGTGCTCCAGCCCCATGATCTGGCCACGGCTGGTCTCGCGGAAGCGCGCAACACCGATTTCGTAGGGGATTTCGCGCTCCTGCATCTCTTCCTCAGACATGCCACAGGTGCTGATCTCAGGGACAGAATAAATCCCGTAAGGAAACCATGGGCTTTCCCCCAAAGTCGGCGTGTCCAACGCATGACATCCTGCAACGCGACCCTGCTGAAGCGAGGTCGACGCCAGCGAAGGATGCCCGATCACATCGCCCGCTGCGTAGATATGGGGCACTTTGGTCTGATAGCTCTTGCGATCAACTTCAAGCCGCCCGCGGTGGTCCGTTTTGAGCCCGACAACCTCAAGCCCGAGCTTGTCTGTCGCGCCCATGCGCCCCGCAGCAAAGAGCAGCATATCAGCGCGCACATGGCGTCCGTTCTCAAGGCTCACCTCTACATGTTTGCCCGCATCTTCGATCTGCGTGATCGCCGACCCAAGCCGCAGGTCCACACCGTTTTCCTTGATCTGATGGGTAAAGTCCGAAATGAGCGCAGAATCGATAAAGTCGAGAAAGCTGTCGCGCGGCTCGATCAGCGTCACAGTGACATCAAGCGCCGAAAACATCGTGGCATATTCGACCCCGATAACACCCGCCCCCACAACAACAAGCGAACGTGGGATCTCGGACATCTCCAGAAATTCATCACTGTCCACAACCGTGCGGCCATTGAACGGCACATAATCAGGCCGATAAGTCTTCGTTCCCGTGGCGATCAAAAACTTGTCGCCTGTGATGCGGCTGGTGTCGCCCGCTTCTGTGGCAACTTCGATCTCGTTTGGCCCAACAAACTTTGCCATGCCCAGCAATGTGTCAACGTGGTTGCGGTTGAACTGGTGCTCCAGCACATCCACTTCGTGATCCAGTGTCATATGAAGCCGTGCCTTGAGGTCACCCGCGTCAATATTGTCCTTCACACGGTAAGAGCGCCCGTAAAAACTGCGCTCACGGTAGCCTGACAAGTTGAGCACCGTCTCCCGCAACGTCTTGGAAGGGATCGTGCCGGTATGAACAGACACCCCACCCAAGCGGTCCTTACGGTCCACAACAAGCACCTTCCGCTTAAGCTTACCCGCCTGAATGGCCGCCGCGCGCCCCGCAGGGCCAGAGCCGATGATGATCAGATCATAATGCGCCATAAATAGTCCTTACGCGTAAAGTGCTTCGGCATGAAAGGCGATGTGGTCTTCCATGAAACTTGAAACAAAGAAATAGGAATGGTCATAGCCCTTCTGGAGGCGCAGCGTCGCCTCTTGGCGGCGCGCGTTTGCGGCCTCTGCCAGCGCCTCGGGCTTGAGCAAGTCGATAAACTGGTCAGACGTGCCCGTGTCCACAAGCATAGGCCCATCAAAGCCCACATCGCGCATCATCAGCGCCGCATCGTGGCGCGCCCATGCGGCTTCATCTGTGCCAAGATAGGCTTTCAGTTGCTTGCGGCCCCAGTCACTCGCTGTCGGATGACAAATCGGAGAGAAGGCCGAAACGGAGCGATACTGCCCCTTACGTCCCATCGCCAGCGTCAGCGCGCCGTGCCCGCCCATAGAGTGCCCCGTGATCGCCTGACGCTCCGCATCAATCGCAAACTCTGAGGTCACAAGCGCAGGCAGTTCCTCGGCCACATAATCCCACATCTGAAAATGCGGCTTCCAAGGGTCTTGGGTCGCGTTGACATAAAAGCCCGCGCCTTGGCCAAGATCATAACCGTCGTCATCAGCCACACCTTCGCCGCGTGGCGATGTATCAGGGAACACAAGCGCAATGCCCTGCTCAGCGGCCCAGCCTTGCGCGCCCGCCTTCACCATGGCGTTTTCGTGGGTGCAAGTCAGGCCCGAAAGATACCAAAGCACAGGCACAGGCCCGTCGCGCGCTTCCTCGGGCAGAAACAACCCAAAGGTCATGTCACAGCCCGTGGCTTTGGAGGCATGGGAGTACACCCCCTGAACCCCGCCAAAACACTTGTTCTCTGCTACTGTTTCCATGGGCTGTGCCTCCGCTGTCACTCAAATTCACCACAAGCCATAACAAGGCCAATGCGCGGGGCCTATCCCAAAACGGTCAATCTTCGCTTAAAACGGTCATGATTTCGCTCAAAGGCTTCTTCTTTTTCGCGCTCTGAGGTACGGTCGCATCCGCCGCCGCATGGCCCACAGCAAGGATCATGATCGGCTTTTCATGCTCGGGCCGACCGCAAATGTCCCGCAAGAAGTTCATCGGCGCAGGCGTATGCGTAAGGCACGAAAGCCCCGCATGGTGGAGCGCTGCGATCAGAAAGCCAGACGCAATCCCCGTGCTCTCAGGCACATAGTAATGTTTAAAGCGGCTGCCATCCTCTCGCAGCCCGTAGCGCTGCGCAAAAATCACAATCAGCCAAGGTGCATCTTCAAGGTGCGGCTTGCTCACGCCCGTCCCGATGGGCTCCAGCGCGCTAAGCCACTCGTCGCCTGCGGCACCCGCATAAAAGCGCTCTTCCTCTTCTTCGGCGGCGCGGCGAATCTCGGCTTTGATTTTCGGATCAGAGATCGCCACAAAGTGCCAAGGCTGGTGGTTCGCCCCGCTCGGCGCAAGACCAGCAGCGGCAACACAGTCATCAATCACTGCGCGCGGCACGGGGGTTGTCGCAAAGTCACGCACTGTGTGACGGCGGCCCATCTCGGCGCGAAAAGCTTCTGCCGCGGCACGCATCTCTCCCTCACCTTTGCTGATATGATCAGGGATCGGGATCGGTTCGTAATCTTTGCTCATCATAGCCTCAATAGAGTTTGGTGACCCAAGCAATCACAGCCGAAACCGTCACAATGCTCACAGCCGTCGACACAAGAATAGAGGCCGAAACCCGATGCGGCGCAACCCCGTAATGCTGAGCGAGAATATAGACATTCCCCGCCACAGGCAGGGAAGCCGCCGCAATCATGACTGCGGCAGGATAGGGATCAACGGGGAACAAAATGAGCGCACCAACGGCGACAAACAACGGGTGCAGCACGAGTTTGCAAAAGCTGAGCCAGCTCGGAACGATGATCCGCTCCGCCGATTTTGACGCCAACGACGCCCCGATCGCAAACAAAGCGCCCGGCGTTGCAGCCGCTCCCAAAATAGACACAAATTCATTCACTGGCCCTGGCAAGGGCACACGGCTGGCCGACCACAACAGCCCCAGCACAATCGAAACAATCATGGGGTTTTTCAAAAGCCCAAGGCCAACCGTTTTCAAAATTCCAATGCTCATCCGACCATCGCGCGCGCCTGTGATCAAGATCACAACAAGCGAGCCAAAAACGATGAGATCAATCGCCAGCAAGAGCATGATCGACTTCACGGCTTCTTCGCCCATCAAGAGTGCCAGCATAGGTATCCCGAGAAAGCCGACATTACCGATCGCCGCACATTGCGCCTCGATTGCAGCCTCCTCGACACTCCGTCCGAGATAGAACGAAACCGCCATCGCAAGGCCGTATACAAAAGCTGTGCCCCAGAGATAGGCCGCAATAAAACGCCCATCAATCAGCTCGGCAAAGCTCAGGTTGGCCGCAAAGCGAAACAGCATCGCAGAGAGCGCAAAGTAGAAGACAAATTTGGTGATGTAAGACGTCGCCTCTTCACTAAAAAACTTCGTCTTGCCCGCACCATAGCCCAGCGCGATGATGGCAAAAAACGGCAGTGTTTCTAGAAAAATCTCGATCATGTCTTTTCCTAAAGCGTTTCGAGATAAACTTAAATGACCAGTTTTTCTCAAAACACCCACAACATTAATCTGTTGTGCAGCGTTTCCACATAACCCTGTTTCAGGTTTAAGTAAAAACGCTTTAGGTTCAGAATGAAGGAACATCAATCACAATTCCACACCCTGAAAAGCCGCTCCCATGCTCAACGCTTTTTTACTTCATCACCGCAACACAAATAATGTCGGTGACTTAGCCTGCAGCCCGGCTGACTATTTTGATTTCGGCCTCAGCGCTGTCGCAGCCTTTGGCGGCCCCGTGCCCCAGACAGAACGCCTGATTATGGGCGGCGGTCAAATCTGGAAGTCTTGCATCCGCACCCAGCGCCGCCATGCCAGCCGCGCCAAACATTCCATCCTTTGGGGCGTCGGGATCGGCCCTCAGGCTCTACGCTCGCCCGAATACGCCGAGATGCGCGAAAGCTGTTCGCTGATCGGGACACGCTGCGCAGGCTTTGAAGATTTGGGCGCGCGCTATGTGCCTTGCGCCTCGGCCATGTCCGAGCACTTTGATACAGCCCCGGCCCCAAGCCGCGATGTCGTCATGTTCGCCCACGGGCGCTACTCAAATGATATCCCCCGCCTCGCGGGCACGCCCGAGCTGAGCAACCTCGATGTGTCGCTCAAAGACGCGGTCCACTTCCTCGCCAGCGGCGAAACCGTGCTGACAAACTCCTATCATGGAACCTACTGGGCGCTGCTTCTGGGCCGCCGCGTCATCTGCATCCCCTTCTCCCAAAAGGTCCGCTTCTTCCCCGATCCGCCCACTCTGGCCAAGCCACACAACTGGCAAAAGCACATTGGCAAAGCCCAAAGGGCCGAAGGCGCGCTCGAGAAAGCGCGCGCCCTCAACCGCAGGTTTTATGAAGATGTGATGAACCTGTCTTAACCGCCCCCGATAATCACACCCGCCGCAAAGACAAGCGCACCCCCGAGCACAACCTGAAACGTGGCGCGCAAAAACGGCGTGTCCATAAAGCGGTTCTGGATCCAAACAATGGCCCAGAGCTCGATAAAGACAACGATGAAAGCCAATGCCGTCGCCGTCCAGAAATCGGTGATAAGATAGGGCAGCGCATGGCCCAGACCGCCCACCGTGGTCATGATCCCGCTGGCAAAGCCGCGCTTCCAAGGGCTCCCACGCCCCGAAAGTTCGCCATCATCAGAGGCCGCCTCGGTAAAGCCCATAGAAATGCCTGCGCCAACAGAGGCCGCAAGGCCAACAAGAAATGTAGTCCAAGTGCTTTGGGTTGCAAAAGCCGTGGCAAAGATTGGCGCAAGCGTACTCACCGATCCGTCCATCAAGCCTGCCAGCCCCGGCTGCACCCATGTCAGCAAAAATTGCCGCTTGGATTGTGCTTCTTCACTCTCAAGACTTGCATCATCCAAGTGCTCGTCCGTCAGCTCTCCCGCGCGCCGCTGATGGCCGGCTTCCGCCGCTGCCAGATCGCCCAGCAGCTTGCGGGTGTCTGCGTCCTGCGTGCGCTGCGCCGCGGTGAGATAAAAACGTTCCGCATCGCGCTCCATGCCCTCGGCTTCCTCTCGGATCCGTTCGATCCCGAGATTTTCAATCAACCAGACGGGGCGTCGCACGTAATAACCGGCCACATGCTCACGGCGCAAAAGCGGGATCACTTCGCCAAAACGCTTGCGATGCAGCTCGATCAAAGCTTGCCTATGGCCGTCTTCTTCTTTGGCCATACCCTCAAATATTTTTGCAGTGTCAGGAAACTCCGCACGCAACTGCTGGGCGTAGTTTCGATAGATCTGCGCATCGTCCTCCTCTGAGGATATCGCAAGCGCCAAAACCTCTTGCTCCGTCAAATCCTTAAATCTGCGTCGCTGCGTCAAAAATCGCATCATGGCCTCCAACTTAGAACTATTCTAAAATATAGTAGGCTGGCCCGCTCCACAAGCAAAATCCCTTGCTGCTACTAAACTGTTCAGTTTAACCTTGAGGTAGAAAAAGGCACAGCATGAGCGTTCATACCAGCACAGCGAGCCCGAAAGGGCGCAAATATGAAGACGTGCTCGGCGGGGCCCGAGAAATCTTCCTGCGCGACGGTTTTGAAGGCGCATCGGTCGATGACATAGCCCGCGCGGCAGGCGTCTCAAAGGCCACGCTCTACAGCTACTTCTCTGACAAGCGCGAGCTCTTTCGTGAGGTCACCCGCGTCGAATGCGAGCGCATGGCCGAAACCACTCTGGCACGGATCGACTTTAACGCGCCTCCACGCGAGGTCTTCACAACCGCTGCCCATAGTCTCACACGCTTCCTGCTGTCGAACTTCTCTCTCCAGATGTTCCGCACGTGCGTTGCCGAGGCCGCCCGCTTCCCCGAATTGGGCCAAGCCTTTTACCAGAACGGCCCAGAAATGGGCCGCGCCCGTATGGTCGTTTACCTCAAGCTCGCAATCGAGCGAGGCCAGCTCCATGATGTTGATCCCGATATGATCGCCGAGCAATTCTCCGAGCTCTGCCGCGCTCGCCTCTGGAGCCGCGCCATTTTCGGCGTCCAGACAAGCTTTTCAGAAGTCGAAATCGACGAGGTCGCCAATCACGCTGTCGAAACCGTCTTGGCCCGCTTCGCCGTCTAACAGATAATCTCCACAACACCTTACACACACGCGCGCAAACACAACAAAGGACACCCCATGGCAAATTTGCTCAAAGTCGCGGCCTCCGTTGCCCCCGAAGTCGAGCGCCCCGCCGCAGAAAAACTCATCTCAGGTGACCCCGTCTTCACGACATGGAACCTTGAGGAGAAGGACGGGCTCTATGCAGGTATCTGGCAGTCGACCGTTGGAAAATGGCATGTGTCATATGACGAGTGGGAATACTTCCGCCTCCTCAAAGGAGTCTCGATCCTGACCGATGCCGAGGGTCAAGAAACCCGCCTCACAGCTGGCGATAGCTTCATCATCCGCCCCGGCTTTTCAGGCACATGGGAAGTCGTCGAGACGACCCGCAAAGACTATGTGATCCGCCTCTAGTTCAGAGGCAGCGCACGCTGCGTTAAGTTAATTTCGGTTAAGATTGGCCCGTTTCGGCGGTGCACGGGTTGTGCACGCATCGTGCACGCTTTTCACCCCCCTAAAATCACGCAAAAAGCGACAGGTTAATCAAGCTGTACGGCGCTCAAAAAACTACTTTTTCTTTCCAGAAATATCCCGAGGGGGAGATTCGTAAGCCGTAAGGCTTATGAATCGGGGGAGCAGCGCTCCCCCGACCGGTCGGATTTGCAAAGCAAATCCGAATGCTTAGCCAACCACGTTGAACTCGGGGCCATAAGGATAGCCCGTGATGTTCTCGTTGCCGTCTTCGGTAATGATCAGAATATCATGCTCACGATACCCGCCAGCGCCGGGTTCACCGTCCGCAATCGTCAGCATCGGCTCCATCGAAATCACCATCCCAGGCTCAAGAACCGTGTCGATATCTTCGCGCAGTTCAAGCCCTGCCTCGCGACCATAATAGTGGCTCAACACACCAAAGGAATGCCCATAGCCAAAGGTGCGATGCTGCAAAAGCTGGTGCTCTTCAAACAGCGCATTGATCTGATGCGTGACTTCGGAACAGCTCGCGCCCGGCTTCAAAAGCGAGATGCCCAGCTCATGTGCCGCCACGTTGGCTTCCCATATTTTGAGGCTCGCCGCATCCACTTCACCCACAAACATTGTGCGCTCAAGAGCAGTGTAATAGCCTGAAATCATAGGGAAAGTGTTGAGGCTCAGGATATCTCCACGCTCAAGTTTACGCGCTGTAACGGGGTTGTGCGCACCGTCGGTGTTGATGCCAGACTGGAACCAGACCCAGCTGTCACGATACTCCGCATCAGGGAATCGCTTGGCAATTTCAAGCTCCATCGCATCGCGCCCTGCCATCGCCACATCGATCTCGCGTGCGCCTTCTTTCACGGCGTCACGAATGGCATAACCGCCAACATCGGCAACAGCCGCACCGGCACGGATCATGACAAGTTCATCGGCTGATTTGTGCATCCGCTGCACCATCGTCGCGCCAGCGATATCGACAGTCTTGGCTGGCGAGAGGAAGCCCTCAAGCTTTGCCATCTGCGCCATGCTGATATGGTCGCCCTCATAGCCGACAACCTTGCCCGACCCTGAAACAGAGAGAACCGCGCGCCAGTAATTGTCACGCTGCCAGTCTGTATAAGTGATGTTATCACAGAACGAACGTCGCCAAGGTTGCCCCGCGTCGATCCCAGCCGAAATCGTCACACACTCCTCCGCCGTGACAACCAGCCCATATGGGCGCCCAAAAGAACAATAGGTAAAGCCCGAATAATAAGAAACATTGTGCATCGAGGTAAAGACAGCCGCCTCGACCCCCATGTCTGCCATGAGTTTGCGCAGCTTCGCGATGCGCGCTTCATATTCACTCACCGCAAATTGCAGCGGCGCTTTTTCACCGTTGTGAAAACGGTACATTTCTGGACGTGCAGTCATAATGACCCTCCTTAGCACAAGAAAGGTCCCGGCGTTCAGGACTGAATGATAGACGCTTTAAGTCAGGCGGCGCCACCGCCCTCGCGTGCTTTCTCATTGCTGATTCTGCGCAATCTGGCAAGATAAATCGAAACACAAATGGAGACGTCACATGCCGCAAGCTGGCCCGCTCAATCTCATCACAGATGTCGCAGGGCTGCGCGTGGGCAACGCCTCTGATTTCAATATCAAAACAGGCTGCACTGTACTCGTGGCCGACGCACCCTTCACAGCGGGCGTCCACGTCATGGGCGGAGCGCCTGGCACGCGAGAAACAGATTTGCTCGCCGCAGACAAGACCGTCGAGCAAGTCGATGCACTCGTGCTTGCGGGCGGCTCTGCCTTCGGGCTGGATGCCGCCTCTGGCGTTGCTGACGCTCTGCGCACGCAGGGTCGTGGCTTTGCCGTTGGAGATCAAACCGTCCCGATCGTGCCCGCCGCAATCCTTTTTGATCTCATCAATGGCGGCGCGAAAGATTGGAGCGAGAACCCCTACAAACGCCTTGGTCAAGAAGCTCTGGCCAATGCAGCAGTCAGCTTTGAGCTTGGCCGTACAGGCGCAGGCACGGGCGCGACCACAGCCACTCTCATGGGCGGGCTTGGCTCCGCTTCGGTTGTACTGCCCTCAGGCCACACCATCGGCGCACTCGTCGCCGTGAATGCGCTCGGCTCGGCCACAGTCGGCGCAAGCAAGCACTTCTGGGCTGCGCCTTTTGAAGTGGCGCAGGAGTTCGGCGGCCACGGCTTGCCAACAGAGTTCCCAGAGCCGCACATGCCGCCAACCAAGCTTGCTGCACACGCCAATACAACCATCGGCATTGTCGCGACAGACGCCACACTCACCCAAGCGCAATGCACCCGTCTCGCAACGGCAGCACATGACGGCTACGCCCGCGCGCTTATGCCTTCGCATACGCCCATGGACGGCGACCTGATCTTCGCGGCGGCCACGGGCGCCAAGCCGCTCAAGAATCCGCTCGCCGACACGCTCTATCTCGGCCACGCTGCCGCAACCGTCATGGCCCGTGCCATCGCCCGCGCCATCTTTGCAGCCAAAGCACTTGAAAATGACCCTTTACCCGTGTGGCAGGCACTCTAACCCAGCAAAATTCTTAGCATCTCACTCTCGGCATCTGCCAATCCATCCACCACGTCAAAGTGATGTTTGCCAGCGTCCTCAACGAGACCACACTCCCAAGCCTCACTGAGCCAGCGCGCCTGATCCAGAAAGGCAGGGCGCTCGGCAGAGCCGACCCAAACAGTCACAGGGCAGTCCACACGATCCTCCATAAAGATCGGGCTCTCCGCCACAGCCTCGGCCTCTTCAAGCTTGAAGTCTGCATTCATCGAGGTCTGCATAAGCGGGCGTAAATCTGAAAGGGGAGAAATCGGCATCACATGCGAGAGACGCCCCGCCACTGCCTCAGGCAGCATCCCGCGCGCGAGCATCCGCGCTACAAGATGTCCTCCCGCTGAATGCCCACTCAAAGCAATTGGCCCCCCGATAGCTCCGGCGGCAAGGCTCACCGCAGAGGCAATCTCACGGGTGATCCCCCCGATAGACGTCTCTGGGCAGAGCGTATAGCTCGGCATCGCCACAGCCCAGCCGCGCCCCAGAGCACCCGCCGCCAAATGGGACCAATAGCTTTTGTCGAGCATCCGCCAGAAACCACCATGCACAAAGACAAGCAGCCCCTTCGCTTGGCCTTGCGGGCGAAACAGATCAAGCTTTTGTCGGGCAGCTGGCCCATAGGCCAAGTCCAGCTCCGCACCCTCTGTCATATCGCGAAACACAACAGCATCCGTCTCCCACTTGGTTGGAAAGCTATCTCCCTCAGGGATATAAGCCGCATTGGCATAAGCATCATCGAGCTCCATCCCACCCTCCAATTTGATCAAATCATCTGGACAAACCTATGCGCAAATGGTTTCCCTTGGCGAGATACAATCGCGCGGAGGCTGCTATGCTTGATACACCAACAAACCTCAAATCCTTGCTTAAAGACCCTACGCTCCTGAGAACACAGGCGTATGTGAACGGCGCATGGATCGACGGAGAGGGCACATTTGATGTGATTAACCCCGCCCGAGGTGATGTAATTGCTCAAGTCACTGACCTGACGCGCGCACAAGTCACTGAGGCTATCGCCGCCGCCGAAGTTGCGCAAAACGACTGGGCCAAATGGACAGGCAAAGAGCGCGCCGCCGTGCTGCGCCGCTGGTTTGATCTGATGGTCGAGAACACCGATGACCTCGCAACTATTCTGACCGCCGAAATGGGTAAGCCACTGGCCGAGGCCAAAGGCGAGATCGGTTATGGTGCATCCTTCATCGAGTTCTTCGCCGAAGAAGCCAAGCGCATCTATGGCGAGACAATTCCTGGCCACCAGCGCGACAAACGTATCACCGTGATCAAACAGCCTATCGGTGTCGCCGCTTCAATCACACCTTGGAACTTCCCCAACGCAATGATCACCCGCAAGGCCGCACCCGCACTCGCGGCTGGCTGCGCCATGGTTGCGCGCCCTGCCGAGCTGACACCGCTTTCAGCGCTTGCGCTCGGCGTTCTGGCCGAACGCGCGGGTATCCCTGCAGGTGTGCTAAACATCGTGACAACGTCTGACGCCTCCTCAACTGGTTTGGAGTTTTGTGAGAACCCAACCGTACGGAAGCTCACCTTCACAGGCTCAACAGCCGTGGGCCGTATCCTGTTGCGCCAAGCCGCAGATCAAGTGATGAAATGCTCTATGGAGCTTGGCGGCAACGCTCCCTTTATCGTCTTTGATGATGCCGATCTTGACGCTGCCGTTGACGGCGCGATCATGTGCAAGTTCCGCAACAACGGCCAGACCTGCGTCTGCGCCAACCGCATTTATGTGCAAGCTGGTGTCTATGACGCTTTTGCCGAAAAGCTCGCAGCGAAACTTAAGGATATGAAAGTTGGCGACGGCATGGAAGACGGCACGGTCTTTGGCCCGCTGATCAACGAAAAAGCCGTAACCAAAGTGCGTAGCCATATCGACGACGCACTCTCCAAAGGCGCGAAAGTCGCTTTTGGCGGCTCACAGCACAACCTCGGCGGCACGTTCTTCCAGCCCACGATCATGACAGGCGTCACCCAAGACATGCAGGTCGCTCAAGACGAGACTTTTGGTCCCATGGCCCCGCTCTTCAAGTTTGAAAACGAAGATGAAGTGATCGCAATGGCCAATGACACAATCTTCGGCCTCGCCAGCTACTTCTATGCCAAAGACCTGAGCCGCGTTTACAAAGTTGCCGAAGCGCTCGAATACGGAATTGTCGGCGTGAACACAGGTATCATTTCGACCGAAATGGCCCCCTTCGGCGGCGTCAAACAGTCAGGCCTTGGCCGCGAAGGCAGCCACCACGGCATCGAGGACTACCTCGAAATGAAATACATCTGCATGGCGGTCTAAGCGACCACATCCAATCATAAGGGCGCGGGCTTTAAAGCCCGCGCCCTTTTTCTTCGATGCCAAATATTCAGTTAACGGCTTTTGCCTCAACCACATCGGCTACGGCTGCAGGGGCCGAGGCTATTTCAATGCGCCGAGGCTTCAGCGCCTCAGGTACTTCCTGCACGAGATCAATATGGAGCATCCCGTCAGCATGGCTCGCGCCAGTCACGCGGACATGTTGCGCCAGCTGGAAGCGCCGCTCAAAAGCGCGCGTTGCAATGCCACGATGCAAAAATGTCCGTTCACTTTCGCCCTCAGCCTTGTTCGCCGAAACAACAAGCGCGTGTTCTTTTACTTCTACAGAAAGGTCAGCCTCGGAAAATCCTGCAACAGCAATCGAAATCCGGTAGCCGTCGTCAGCGGTTTTTTCGATGTTATAGGGCGGGTAGCTCGCCTGCCCAACATCTTTTGCCATAGCACGGTCCATGAGGTCGGCGATCTGGTCAAAGCCGACAGTGGCGCGGTAGAGCGGGGTCAAATCAAAGTTACGCATGGGTCATCCTCCATTGAGCGATACCAAAGGTTCAGCCTTCCTCAAAGGACAGGCCATAAAGTCGCAAGGCCCATCATTGGCGCCTTACATGTTTTAAAGTGGGAATGGTTTTTCAGAGTTTCAAGAGGGCAAAAGCTGAGTCAATTCTTGATAAATTTCGCACCCGTATCGCGTGTCTGCCCCACGGTGATGCGGTTCATCCTTGGCCCCTTGTCTTGAAAAACCCCGCCGCCCGCCGCAAGTTCTGCGCGCAAAAGAGCCAGCGGCGTCTCGAGCTGCGTTCCAAGTGAGACAGGGAGTCCCTCCACTTCGGCTTTGGCCGAGACAACAGAGACAATCCGTGGCGTACCATCGCGAAAGCTGAAAATAGGGGCACCAGACGAGCCGAAATCAACAGTGCAAGAAGTTACCAAAACGCCTTGTTGGCGCGCGAGAACCCCGCAGACTTCTTGCAAGCTCGGCGCTTCCGAGCGGTCCAAAGCATAGGACACAACCCCAATTTCATCGCCCTTTGCGGGGCGTTCATCCGTGGCAAATGGAATGATTGTTGTGTTGCGGATAGGGTGGTGTAGCTCCAACAAAGCGACATCATTGCGGACGCGCTCGGCTGTCGCTTTACTAGAATAATCATAGTCGGGATGCACAACAGCCCGCTTCACCATCCGATATGCAGATGCACGCCCGTTGCGCCAACCTGCGAGAAATTCGATCTGCGCATGATCAATGCGCTTTTTTGTTTGCGAGCTATACAAACAATGCGCAGCCGTCAGCACCAGATTGGGCGCGATCAAAGCCCCCGTACAAAAGCCCTTGCCGTCAATATTGAGTCGCCCGACAGCTTCCCAGCCACGACTGTCATCCCCCGTATCAAGCCGTTTCAGACTGGAGGATTGCGCTGCCAAAGGGCTGGCAACCAGCGCAGAAAAAACAGCAAAAAGAAGCGCACGCAGCATAAGGTCCGAAGCCTTTTTCAATCCAGAGGGCCGAGCTATCGAAAACTTATGGCAAAATTAGGGCATCAGCCCTCAACTCATGAGTGCACGTGGCTTTGGCCCACCGGTCGCCCAGTCCAGAAGCTCCACCGTATGCACAACAGGAACACCAGTGCCCCCACCGATCTGCATCATACAGCCAATGTTGCCCGCAGCAATCACATCAGGCTGCTTTGCCTCCAACGTGTCCACTTTGCGACGCTTAAGTTCTTTGGAAATTTCAGGCTGCATAAGGTTGTATGTGCCCGCCGATCCACAGCAAAGATGGCTGTCCGCCGGTTCCACCACTTCAAAACCAACCCGCTTAAGCAAGTCTTTCGGAAAGGTTTTGATCTGCTGACCGTGCTGCAAACTGCAAGCTGCATGATAAGCAACGCGGATGCCCTTGGCGGCGCCTTCCGGCAGATCAAGCTGCATCAGAAGCTCACTCACATCCTGTGCGAGATCAGCGACCTGTGCGGCCTCTTTGGACTTGCCGCTCTCGCGGAACATATGACCGTAGTCTTTCACAGTCGTGCCGCAGCCCGAGGTGTTGATCACAATACTATCTAGTCCGCCACTATTGGCCTCTGCCACCCATGCGTCGATGTTCTTTTCCGCCGTCGCGTGGCTCTCCTTGGTCTTGCCCATGTGATGCGTCAACGCCCCACAACAGCCCGCGCCCTCAGCAATCACAACCTCACAGCCAAAGCGGCGCAACAGGCGGATGGTGGCATCGTTGATATCGGTGTTGAGCGCCTTCTGCGCACAGCCCGTCATCAGCGCAACACGCAGCTTCTTCTCGCCCTTGGGCTGAAAGGTCTGCGGGTCGTCATTGCGGCTTACAGGCGGGATTTCTTTCGGCGCCATCTCAAGCATCGCGCGCAAGCGTGCATCAGGCACAATCGCCTTGAAAGGCTTCGCAATCTTTGCGCCCAGAAGCGCCAGACGGAAGCGCATTGGATAGGGCAAAATTTGCGCCAAGACCCAGCGCAAGGCGCGGTCCGTTATGGGGCGCTTGTAAGTGTTCTCGATATACTCACGCGCATGATCCACAAGGTGCATGTAATGCACACCACTAGGGCAAGTCGTCATGCAAGCCAAACAGCTCAAGCAGCGGTCTACATGCATCACTGTCTTCTTGTCAGGCACGCGCTCGTTTTCGATCATATCCTTGATCTGGTAGATCCGCCCACGCGGGCTGTCGAGCTCATCTCCCAGTATCTGATAGGTTGGACAAGTCGCAGTGCAAAATCCACAATGCACACAGTTGCGCAAAATCTCATTGGCACGTGCAGTGCCAGAGTCTTTGAGCTGCTCAGGGGTAAAATTCGTTTGCATCAGCCTGTCATCCAATCTGCGGCCGCCAGCCCGATCCAAGGGATCACACATGCCATAGCGCCTACCGCTTTTGTCAGGGCCAAGCCCCGTGTTGTTTCCACCCGCCGCATCACGACACGGACGCAAAGCGCCACAGTACCGACCCATGCAAGCCAAAGCATCGCCAAGGTCTCGAGCCCAGGTGCTCGCTCCGAGAACAAGGCTGCCGCCATCAAAGCCGCAACAATGGACACGCCCAAAACAAAGCTCATCTGTGTTGCTGCCCGCTGCGTCAGCAAGAGCATCAAAAGCGGCCCACCCAGAAAAACGGTGAAATAGACCGCGCCCAAGCTCATCCCCGCACCATCAGCGCTGGGTTAAATAGCCCCTTGGGGTCAAACCGCTGCCGCAAGCCATGACTCAAACGCGCAACACCCGCAGCTTCGGGCTGAAAAGCACAGCTTTCAAATGAGCCCTTCACGCGGGTCGCGTGGCCACCATGCGCCGCACAGTAACTCTGTGCAAAATCGGCAAGGCTTTCCTTGTCTGACGCAAGCCATGCCAGCCCACCAGCCCAATCAAGCTGTGTCTCAAAGCGATGCTCAGCCTGAGCCGCCGCCAAGAACGTAGGCATATCTGTGGGACGCAAGGAAATCCGCGTCACGAAAGCATGGCCCGCAAATGCAGTCACGTCACGAAGTTCCTGCCAAAGCGTGGCCGAGGCTTCGGCATTCAGCCGCTCTATCGCGCCAAAACGGGTCAAAACTGTTTCAAGCGCATCCAAGCGGTATGCCACCGAAGGTTCAAATCCTTCTATACGCAAATACACAGGGCCATTTTGCGCAGCACCCGTCACTTCATAGGGCGAGCCAAGGGCCGCGGACATCGCTTCAACGGCAACGGCCGCATCCGCAACATGCAGAGCCAGCGTGGCTTCTGTTTCAGGGCAAGGCATGACCTTTAGGCTCACTTCGCTCATCGCCCCCAGCGTACCCCAAGAGCCTGCCATCAGTTTAACAAGGTCATAGCCGGTCACGTTTTTCATAACACGACCACCGTTTTTCAAGGCGCGGCCCATCCCGTCAACAAATCGCACTCCAAGTGCGAAATCGCGGCATGCGCCTACCGAAATACGCCTTGGCCCGCTGACATTCGCAGCCACTGCACCGCCAATCGTTGGCGCCCCTTGCGTTCCCAAAAGCGTGCGATGATCCATAGGTTCAAACGAAAGCCGCTGCTTCTCTGCCGCCAAAAGCGCTTCGATTTCTGCGATGGGCGTTCCCGCCTTGGCCACAAGCGTCAGCGCACCTGGTTCATAATCAACCACGCCACTGATCCCGCTCATGTCGAGAACATCTTGTGCAATGGAATGCCCAATGGCGCGCGTACCGCCACCTTGCAGTTTCACAGGTGCCTGCAGTCCAGCAACAATCTCGGCCAGCTCGGCCTCAGTCTTCGGGGTAAATTTCATGTTTCTACTCCGCCGCAATCCGCCGCGCCTCACTTGAGGCCAGCGGGAAAACTTTGGCAGGGTTCAAGAGCCACTTAGGGTCGAACACATCCTTCACAGCCATCTGCATATCCAGATCATCAGGCGCAAACTGATCCAGCATCAAATCACGTTTCTCGATGCCAACCCCGTGTTCGCCAGTCAGGCAGCCGCCCACTTCTACGCAAAGCTTGAGCACTTCAGCACCAAAGGCCTCGCAGATCTCCAAGTCCCCAGGCTTGTTCGCATCATAGAGGATCAGCGGATGCATATTGCCGTCGCCCGCATGAAAAACATTCCCCACAGCAAGCCCATATGTCTTGCTCATCTCGCCAATCCGCTTGAGCACATAGGGCAGTTGGCTCACAGGGATCGTGCCATCAAGACACATGTAATCACTCACCTTACCAATCGCCGAGAAGGCCGCCTTACGGCCCGCCCAGATGCGTCCCGCCTCGTCAGCACTTGTGGCTTTGCGAAATTCAACTGGGTTGTGTTGTTTGGCAATCTCGTGAATGAGGCCCAGCTGATGTTCAATCTCGGCCTCGCTGCCTTCCACTTCTACAATCAGAAGCGCCTCGCAGTCAGGATATCCCGCACGGGCATAATCTTCGCAGACACCAATCAGCATACGGTCCATAAACTCGATTGCCACAGGCAAAATACCCGCCTTGATAATGTCAGAGACACAGGCCCCCGCGACTTCATTGCTGTCAAATCCGATCAGCACAGGCCGCGCGCCCTCGGGCTTGTGCAAAATGCGCAGCGTGGCTTCCGTGACAACGCCAAGTTGCCCCTCACTGCCGCAAATAAGGCCCAGCAAATCTAGCCCACCCGCGTCCAAATGCGCGCCGCCGATCTCGACGATCTCTCCATCCATCATCACCATGGTCACACCCATGAGATTGTTGGTCGTCACCCCATATTTCAGGCAATGCGCGCCGCCAGAGTTCATCGCGATGTTGCCCGCAATCGCACAGGCAAGCTGGCTCGACGGGTCGGGCGCATAGAAAAAGCCTTCGCCCTCCACAGCCCCGGTGACAGAGAGGTTCGTACGCCCCGTTTGCACGCGAATAACGCGGCTGGCAAAGTCTGTCTCCAGAACAGCATTCATACGGCTCACGCCCAAGATCACACTGTCCGCCGTTGGCATAGCGCCTCCCGCTAAAGACGTTCCAGAGCCGCGCGGAACAACAGGGACATTCATCTCGTGGCAAATTTTCAACGCCGCCGCGACCTCGGCAGTCGTACGCGGCAAAAGCGCAAGCATCGGCGGGCAGCGATAGGCCGTAAGCGCGTCACACTCATAAGCCTTGAGCGCAATATCCTCGGCAATCACCCCATCCTTACCCAATGCAGCCGTCAGTCGTTCGGTCAGCTGAGCCTTTTTGGCGAGTGTAACTGGGTTAGGTGCTGGCATTTGCATGAGGCATCTCCTGAATTGGTAAAAGAATATTACCAATTGGGTCAAAACTCAAACGATTCCTTCAATCCCGCGGTATTTCCTCGCGGTTTCACACAAAAATGTGTCGTGAATTTCAGCCACAGCAGTGATACCTCAGGCGTATGATCAAACAGTTTGTTCTCCTCGCCGCGCTCACAGCGGGCACAGCCGCTCTCGCAGATGCGCCGACCATCACAAAGGTCGAGGCTTCGCGCGCGGGTATGGGCTGGCGCTTTGACGTCACACTCGCGCACCCCGACACAGGCTGGGACCATTACGCCGACGGCTGGGAACTCATCGATGAGGCAGGCAACCAGATCGCCTATCGAGAACTCATGCACCCCCATGTCGAAGAGCAGCCTTTCACGCGCTCCCTGCGCAATGTGATGCTGCCTGACGGCCTGCGCACCCTATGGGTCCGCGCCAAATGTTCTCAAGATGGCTGGAGCACGAATACATTCGAGGTGACGCTCGCTCCCGAATAAGGAACGCTGCATTTGTGTTCTGATCGCAAAATCGATCTGGTCTAGACCATCATCCAATCCTGACATGACGCGCGAAAGCAAAGCCGCGCCTCCTTTGTCCAGTTTCTTGCAACCCCTCCTTCGAAACAGCCTAGGCAACTGGCCCTCGACTGGGTCAGGTTTGCAAAGTAAATCCAAACCTAGCTTTCTAACTCCGCCAAAATCGCTGCACTGTCCGCCCCTCGCAAAGGCGAGCGCGGCGGGGCCCAATCGCCTTGATCTTTAAAGCGCGGCGCAGGTGCAGCTTGCAGCACGCCTTCAACCTCATACCAGGCGTTCCGGGCATCGTTCATCTCGTGGCGGCGCGCTTCATCAGGAGACAAAACAGGCGCCACACAAGCGTCTGTTCCAAGAAAAATCACCGCCCAGGCATCGCGAGTCTTTGCCTTGAAAATCTCGGCAAAACGCTCCGTCAAAAGAGGCCAAAGCGCTTTATCATACTGGCGCTGAAATTCCGCATCGCCTTCTAAGCCCAGTAGCTTCAAAAGCTCGGCATAAAACTGTGGCTCAAGGCTCTGTACTGAAAGGTAGCCACCGCAGGCGCACTCATAGGTGCGGCTCCAATGCGGTCCGTCAAGCAGCCCCTGCCCACGTGCGTTGGGCATTCCCCCGCCTTGGCGCAAGGCCATCAACAGGTTCATCATATGCGCCGAGCCATCATAGATCGCCGCATCAACAACAGTGCCCTGCCCTGAGGTTTTCGCCTGCAATATCCCTGCAAGCACGCCGCTCACCAAATACATCGCCCCACCGCCAATATCCCCGACAAGCGTTGCGGGCGATACGGGCGCATCTTGGGGAGCGCTACTATACCAAAGCGCGCCAGACATCGCGATGTAATTCAAGTCATGCCCCGCCGCATGTGCCAGAGGCCCGCTCTGCCCCCAGCCCGTCATACGGCCAAACACGAGCGACGAGTTCACGGCGTGGCAAGCCTCAGGCCCGAGGCCAAGCCGTTCCATCACGCCAGGTCGGAACCCCTCAATCAACGCATCTGCGCGCGCGACAAGCTTTATAAATACGGCCTTGTCGTCAGCGTTCTTCAGGTCAAGCTCGATTGACCGTTTTCCACGATCAAGAACAGAACGCTCAGGCATGCCAGGGGCTGTCTTGCCCCCCTTACGATGCACCACGATCACTTCGGCGCCCATATCCGACAACAGCATACCTGCAAAAGGCGCGGGTCCCAGCCCCTCGACTTCAACAATCCTAACGCCTTGCAAAACGCCCATAGCTCGCCTCCTGTTTTCTCCGCAACTTTAGCGCGCCCAGCACAAAAGAAAACCGCCGCCTCATCTCTGGGGCGGCGGTTTGGGATTGTTTGCGCTGATCAGAAATTCAGCGAGATATCGCGATGGACCGAGCTACATGATGACATGAACAGAGCGGCCTCGCGGCTCAACCCGTCTTGGCTGCGCAGCCCAAGCGTACTGCGAATGCTTTCAAGATAGGCTTCAAGCTCTGGTTTCAGGCTCTCGGCATTCGCCCGCCAAGATTTTTGAGCCTCAAACTCAGCCACAGCATCGTCAAACTCCGAGAGCGCTTTCTCACGATCAAACCGCTTAATCGTAAGAGCGCGGCGCGCCTTACCAAGAGCTGATTTCACATCGCCTGCGCCATCGACATCAGAGAACTTGTCTTCCAAGGCCTTCACCGTGTCCTCGCCAGCCTCATCTGTTTCAGCAACCGTCTCGATAAAGCCACGCATGGCGCGCAACTCACCTTCAAGTGCGGCAAAAGCCTCGTTCGCTTCCAATGTTGCCAAAGCTTCACTCGCAGCTTCCCAAGCATTGTCCGCATTGCGCTGATACGTTGAGCGCGCGCGCTGTTCGGTCGTTGTCAGCTTTGCGAACTCATCATGCACAGGCTCCCATGTGTCAGGAATTTCGGCTTTGAGCTGCTCTACTTCAGCCAGCATTTCTTCGCGCTTGGCCTCAAGACGCGCGCGGCGCTTGGCCTGCTCTTCGTCCTTCATACGCCCTGTGATGACACGAATATCCTCAGCTTCTTCTTCAAGCTTGCGAATTTCCTTCTCGACTTTGCGTACAAGAATTTGCTTTGGCCGATAAACGACAGCAGCTTCTTCAATCAACACTTCCGTGTCAAAAGCGGTCTGCAATTGCACGAAAGCTTCAGGAGCAGAGGCAAAACCTGCTGCAAGATCTTTTGCCAAGCCCTTAGGAAGCCCAGACAAATCAATCCCCTGAGCCCGTGCAATGGCTTGCTCAAGCTCTGCGCCGTTGGTCGCGAGTTGCTCACCAACATACTCCTCAAGGCAATACTGCATCTTCGGATTGCGCGGGGGTGGCGCATTCTCCGAAAGGAAGGAGACGCGATTTGGCAAATAGTTCACCAGCGGCGGGTACAGCCCAACAACGCCAAGAGCCAAAAGCTGCAAGCTGATGAAGGCAATAACGCCTTTATACATCTGCATAGTTTTGACGGTAGCAGGCGCAACGCCCCGCAAATAGAACAGCGCAAAGCCGAACGGCGGCGTCAAGAAGCTGGTCTGGATATTCAAGCCAATCATAACACCAAGCCATACAGCGGTAATGTTTGCACTCGGATCCGCCAACAGGATAGGCGCAACGATTGGCACGACAACCACGGCAATCTCGATAAAGTCGAGGAAGAAGCCAAGGATGAAGATTACCAGCATCACGATAATAAACTGCGTCCAGAACCCGCCTGGTAGAGAGTTTAGGAACTCGCGCACCAGCTCTTCTCCGCCAAAGGCGCGGAAGGCAGAGGTCAGCATCGCAGCACCGAGCAGAATGATAAAGACAAGCGAAGTCGTCTTCGCTGTTTCCATCATAACGCCGTCAAGCGTGCCATCAGTGCGGAACACCCGCCAGCCACTCCATGCAACCGCAACAATCATCAGGACCGAAGCAATGATACCCAGTGTGATACCAAACTGGTCCTCTGGCGTATCAATCGACTTGATGTTCATTTCGTAGTTGCCGAGTACATAAGCCAGCATGAAGAGCGCAACCAATCCGAGGATCGCAGGCACAAATGTCAGCTTCTTGTTGTTGCCATCATAGAGCCGGTAACCCGCCATCACCATCGCACCCGCAGCGCCGATAGCACCCGCTTGGTTCACAGTCGCAACGCCCGTGATGATAGAGCCAAGAACAAGGAAGATAAGTGTGAGCGGTGGAATAAGCGTAATCGCAACTGTCCCCCAGAAGGCACGGTCAAACTTACCTTCCACTTTCACGGCAGGCGCTGCAGACGGTTTGAAGTAAGCATAAATCAGGATGTAGAGCATGTAGATCAGAACAAGCAGAATGCCCGGCACAAGCGCACCCAGAAACATCTCGCCCGCCGATGTCGAGGAGACATCAAAGTTTGACGGCATTGAAAGCTCACCAGTCGACGCCTTGTGAAGCGCCTTACGTGTTGTGCTCGCTTGGTCAGTCGCGCTCGCAAGTTGGTCAGCAAGGATAATCAAAACGATCGAGGGCGGAATGATCTGCCCCAATGTCCCAGACGCCGCAATCGTGCCCGTCGCAAGCGAAGGCGAATAGTTGTTGCGCAACATCGCAGGCAAGCTGATCAGACCCATCGCCACAACTGTTGCGCCCACAATCCCCGTTGTCGCGGCCAACAGCGCGCCTACAAACACAACAGAAATCCCAAGGCCGCCAGGCACGGGGCCAAAAAGCTGTGCCATGGTCACAAGCAAATCTTCAGCAATTTTTGAGCGCTGAAGCATAATGCCCATGAAGATAAATAGAGGAATCGCAATCAGCGTATCTCGCTCAACCTCCCAGAAGACCCCCCTAAGGTTTGTCACCCCGGCAGAGAGCCACTGCTGCGGCCCCCCTGTGTGGAAATAGGCGCTCGCATCCCCTGAAAACATCAGCCCCGCAAGGCCAGCAAGAGAAATGGTTATGATCGCCGATCCGGGCAGCGCAAACGCCACGGGAAAGCCCGAGCCAAGCGCAGCAGCCATCGTGATCAGCAATACGGCGAGAAAGAATAGTTCCATTGGTGTCGCTCCTCAGTGGCCGGTTGGTGTGACGAGGCGGTGCCCCGGCTCGTCGCGCTTGTCAGCCACGGATTCAAGAAAATAGCTCACAAACTGGATGAGCATTGTAATAGCGAAAATGCCGAGAAAGGCCGCCATCTGGTATTTGATATACATGCCGGTTGGGCCGGATTGCGTGATCTCAAGGTTCATCACAGGTGAGTTGATGATCGAGGTCTTGCTGCCAAGACCAATGATGATAATCACCCACGCCGTCGACATACCCAGAATGATCGAGCCCCAAGCATTCACAAAACCCTTCTTGGTCTTGCCAAAGCCAGCATAGAGAACGTCGACACGCACATGGCCGTCTTCAAACAACGTGTAAGCACTGGCAAACAGGAAAAGCCCCGCATACCAGTAGCGCACAAGGTCGCCCATCAAGGCTTGTTCGTATGAAAACACAAATCGCGAGAGCACAATGCCAAGCATCGCCACAACGATGAGCAGTGCCAGCCAGTGAAAGCCGACGCCGCGATGCCAAAATGCAATCAGACCGCCAAGGATCATAAGTGGAAAGTGAACCATCGGCCCAAGAAACTGCGAGCGGCCCATATTAATGACCATTTCATCGCTCAAAATACCGTTGAAGAACCCTTCAACCCGCGCGATCCCGATACCTGCGTCGGCAAAGCCCGTTAGAACGATAATCCAGAAACAAGCCCGAATGAGATAGGCGTTGAACCCGTGGATTTTCATCGCATCCCAGCGCAGTGCTGTATCAGGAGAGCGTAGCACATAGCCGATGCCCCCACCGACCCCCAGAAGCGTGATCAGAAGCGGCACCCAGATCAGGCTTCCAGCGCTTCCATTCATCGCGTCTGCAAGATTGGGATATCCCCATCCAATATTCAGGATATTGATCACAAGGAAGGCCGCCAAAAAGCCGAGCATCCCCCAAGCAAAGGAGCGCGGAAGAAGCGCTGGTGCTCCCCCAGTGCGCGATAGATCTGCTGCAAAAGCCATAAGGTTATCTGCCTCCCCAAAACAGCGCCAGCCTCAAGAGCGTTTCGCTCGAAGCACAGCATGCTGTGAAAACTGTCGTGCTATTATGCAGAGCGGGGCCAAAAGGCCCCGCTCCAGTATCGCTTGCGCTGACTTAGATGATGTCCAGAACGCGGTTACGCTGGTTGATAAACGTACCCTCGAAGTTGGCCATGAACGTACCGTACTCGACCAGCTTCGCCTGGAAGCTGTCGTCGATACGTGCAGCAAGCTCAGAATGCGCACGGGTGTCCGCAAACACTTCTGCAGCCGCTTCGCCCATTGCATCCCAAATGTCGTCGTTGAACGCACGAACCTGAACGCCGTGGTCATTGACGAGCTTGGAAAGGAACTCACCGTTTTTAGCAATAGCTTCTTCGTGTGAAGCCGCGTGCTCTTCGTTACATGCAGCTTCAATAACAGCTTGCTCGTACTCTGTGAGGCCGTCCCAGAAGGCTTTGTTCATGCCGAACGCAAGACCGCCGCCTGGCTCGTGCATACCGCCAGTGTAGTAATACTTGGCGGCTTCATAGAACTTCATGAAGTAGTCGTTGTACGGACCAACCCACTCTGTTGCTTCGATTGAGCCTGATACGAGGTTTTCATAGATCTGGCTGCCTGGAAGCGAAACAGTCGATGAACCCATTTTTGTCAGAACCTGCCCGCCAAGACCTGGCATACGCATTTTCAGACCTTTAAAGTCGTCTGGGCTTTCCATCTCTTTGTTGAACCAACCGCCAGCTTGCGTGCCTGTTGAGCCACATGCGAGCGCTTTCAGGCCGTAGCTGCCTGACAGTTCGTCCCAAAGCTCTTGTCCGCCACCAAACTTGATCCAAGCATTCCACTCAGGTGTGCTCATGCCAAATGGAACTGATGTGAAGTAAGCGAAGCCTGGGTGCTTACCTGTCCAGTAGTAGTCCGCGCCGATGTAAGCTTGGCTGTTGCCTGAAGATACTTCATCAAAGCTGTCAAATGCGCCAACGCGCTCGCCAGCTGCAAAGTACTCAACGTTAAATGCGCCATCGCCGAGTTCGGCGATACGAGCAGCAAGACGCTGAGCTGACGTACCCAGACCCGGGAAGTCCCGTGGCCATGTCGATACGATTGTAAGCTGCTTACCGCCTTGGGCGATAGCTGCCGGTGCGGCCAGTGCCGTTGCACCAGCGCCGATAGCAGCACCTTTCAGAAATTTACGACGATCCATATTTATCCTCCACGTTCGATATGGTTATGTTTTTTGAACAGCACCGATCTCTGTCGGTTCCCCTCCATACGCAATTACTAAGCAAGTCGAGGTAGAATACAACGAAAATTTCGACCGATTGGTAACATTACTTTACCAAAACGCCCAATTTTTAGTCGAAAGCCCTCAAAACAAGATAGAACGGGTAAGAATTGGTAAAGTGGTATTACAGAAGCATTTTCTGACGCAGCGGCAACCGAGCGCCTCGCATCCGAATCACAGCGCGCTTGATGCCGCTATTGCCCAGTTGAACTGGTCCGCTGTTTCCACAGCACAGGGCCGAACAGACCGCAGACGTTTGAGCGCAGCATCAGGCGCTTCCCCCGCCTCGATCATCAGCCTGAGCGCCGCCATGCCAGAGCGGCCGCAGCCACCCTTGCAATGCACGATCACGCGCCCCCCGCCCTTCAGCGCGGCGCGCGCCATTGCGCTCACTTCAACCCAACGAGCCAGCGCCTCGTCTGATGGAACACCATAATCCACCACAGGCAAATGTGCCCAACGGCAGCCAAGCCCCTGCACGTCATAGCCAAATTGGCTCGCGCCCACATCTTCCAGCTCTGCATCCGTGACCATCGTCAAAACCAGACTCGGCTTGAACTCGCCAAAGCGCGCAAGATCGCCCTTCAAGTCGCCCCCACGCCCCGGAAGAGAGGCAATCGCCAATGTCCCCTCGCCCACCGTTAGGGCAGATATCTCCAGCTCCGCCATCTCAGAGCCGTTCCCTGCCAAAAGTGTCACATTGGCGCGCATCACCCGTTTCAAATCCAAGCGCAAACCAACGCTGACGTTGTGCACTGGATCCGTGTGTAAAGGTATGTGGCTGTGGCACGCGCCCAGCGCGGCGCTGAAGGGTATCATCGCCAATTTGCTTGGCGGCATTGAGTGCCTCTTCTAGGTCCCCCGGCTCAAGCGCTCCCTCAACAGCCCGTGCCCAGACCCCACTGAGGCAATCCGCCTGAAGTTCGAGCCGTACCGTCAACTGGTTTGCCTCTGTCTGCCCCACAGCTTGGCGCCGCTGGTTCACCTGCGGCAGAATTCCGAGCTCGTTTTGCACATGATGCGCCACCTCGTGAGCAATCACATAGGCCGCCGCAAAGTCACTCTTTGCTCCAAGTTGCTGGCTCATCGTTGCGAAAAATTCAGTGTCGAGGTAGGCCTTTTTGTCCGCAGGGCAATAGAAAGGCCCCGTTGCGCCGCTCGCATCTCCGCATGGGCTTTGCGTCACACCCGAGTAAAGCACCATGACAGGCGGCTCATAAGCGCGCCCTGTGAGTTCGGGAAATTTATCAGTCCAGACCATCTCAGTTGTCGCCAAAACTCGGGCCGCAAATTCGCCCGCTTGCACTTCTTGTGGCGTGAGTTCTCGTGCCTCGTCGCTCTGACCGTATCCCGCTTGATCTTGAAGCAAAGGCGATACATCGACCCCCGCGAAATATCCAAGTGCCAAGACAAGAAGTAAACCAACGCCGCCAATCCCTGCGCCCCTGCCAGCGCCGCCTCGGCCCCGCCTGTCTTCCACATTGCGGCTTCCCCGCACGCCCCTTAGTCGCATTGCAAATCCCCCAACTCGTCAAGCTATGCACAGATTGACGCATTTGAGCGTCTCTGCCAAGCGCCGCCTTGTCTTGGCCCTTATTCCAAGACAAGCGCTAGACCTTGGGCCCCTGCGCCGCTACCTTGGCCCAGCTTCGAATCTGACAAGGCATACCATGAGCGATACTCCACAGACAGGCTATCAGGTTCTCGCGCGTAAATATCGCCCCGAGACTTTTGTTGATCTCGTCGGCCAAGAGGCGATGGTACGCACGCTCAAAAACGCTTTTGCCGCAGATCGCATCGCACAAGCTTTCAT
The DNA here is from genome assembly GCF_040580765.1 of Lentibacter algarum. Taxonomy (GTDB): domain Bacteria; phylum Pseudomonadota; class Alphaproteobacteria; order Rhodobacterales; family Rhodobacteraceae; genus Lentibacter; species Lentibacter algarum. The sequence goes on from NZ_CP158687.1 coordinate 2,708,536, forward strand.
CATGACAGGCATCCGTGGAACGGGCAAAACAACAACAGCCCGCATCATCGCCAAAGGCATGAACTGCATCGGCCCCGATGGAACAGGCACGCCCACGACCGAGCCTTGCGGCGTCTGTGAGCACTGCACCGCCATCATGGAAGGCCGCCATGTCGACGTCATGGAAATGGACGCCGCCTCCCGCACTGGCGTCAATGACATCCGTGAAATCATCGACTCTGTCGCTTATCGTGCGGCCTCTGCCCGCTACAAGATTTACATCATCGATGAGGTGCACATGCTGTCCACCTCGGCCTTCAATGCGCTCCTCAAAACACTCGAAGAGCCGCCCGCACATGTGAAGTTTATCTTCGCGACAACGGAAATCCGTAAAGTCCCTGTGACCGTGCTTTCCCGATGCCAGCGCTTTGACCTACGTCGCATCGAACCCGAAGACATGATCGGCATGCTGCGTCGTATCGCTGACAGCGAACAAGCCGCAATCGCCGACGACGCCCTCGCCCTCATCACCCGCGCCGCCGAAGGCTCCGCGCGCGATGCAACGTCGCTCCTGGATCAGGCGATCAGCCATGGCGCTGGAGAAACAACGGCCGATCAGGTCCGCGCGATGCTTGGCCTTGCAGATCGTGGTCGCGTCATGGACCTTTTCGAAATGGTCATGAAAGGCGATGCCGCAGGCGCCTTGACTGAGCTTTCCGCGCAATACGCTGATGGCGCCGATCCCATGGCCGTTCTACGCGATCTAGCAGAGCTCACCCATTGGGTCAGCGTGGTTAAGATCACACCAGACGCGGCCAATGATCCGACGATTGGCCCCGATGAGCGCGCTCGCGGTCAAGGCTACGCCGAAGGCCTCGGCCTACGCGTTCTCGCCCGCATGTGGCAAATGCTGCTCAAGTCGCTCGAAGAAGTTGCCCACGCGCCCAACACCATGATGGCCGCAGAAATGGCAATCATCCGCATGACCCATGTGGCCGATCTGCCCACGCCAGATGAACTTGTAAAAAAACTCGCCGATGCGACCCCGCCGCCCAGCGGCCCGTCAGGTTCTCCACCCACAGGGGGCGGCAACGGCGGCGGCGCAGGCTTCAGCCAGAGCACGCAAGCGGTCGCACGCTCAAGCGCAGGCGGATCAGGGGCCTCTGGCGGTGCAACAGCTCTGGCCCAAGATCCGCTGGAAGCGCTCTCGCGCTACCCCACGTTTGATCATGTGGTCGAGTTGATCCGCGCCAACCGCGACGGCAAGCTCTTGATGGATGTTGAAGCTGGTGTGCGCCTCGTTGCCTATCAGCCTGGCCGGATCACGTTTGAGCCGAGCCCCAAAGCCCCGGCAGATCTTGCCAACCGCCTCGGCCAACGCCTCCAAGGCTGGACGGGCAACCGCTGGGCCATTACCCTCGTCAATGAAGACGGCGCCGAAACCATCGAGGAGCGGCGCACCGCAGGCGAACGCGCCCGCGAAGCCGAGGCGCGCGCACATCCGCTCGTCTCCGCTGTGTTTGAAGCCTTTCCCACCGCCAAAATCCTGAGCATCCGCAGCGAAGCCGATATCGCTGCCGAAGCCCAAAGCGAAGCCCTGCCAGAAGTGGAAGACGAATGGGACCCTTTCGAAGAAGACTGAGCCTTACGCTCCTCATCAGCGTCATGGCCAGCCCCGCGCTGGCCGAAGTCTGCTACAAAGAACGCCCCGACTGGGACGGTATCCCCGTCACCCTTGAAAGCGAAGCGCTCGCTCTCTTCCTGTCCCCCGCAGGACTGTTCCTTCTGGGTGCGCTCGCAGTCGCCGTGCTCTTCCGTCACGCCATGGGTACAGCCATTGTCGCGCTGCTCTGGTCGTTCTTCATCTCATTCATTGTCTGGCCTGATCCCACAGGCCTGCGGGGCGCGCGCATTTCCGAAGGCTGCGAAGCCCAACCCACACTCTTTATCGTCGCCTCAGCCGCGCTCTGCCTTGCGGCTGTCCTGTATGCTCACCGTGGCGAAAAAAGGCTCTGATCCATGCACACATCTCCGCTTCATCCCGACTTCGGCCTGACAGTTCACGATATTGATCTTCGAGACGTAACAGCAGATCACCTCTTCCCTGACATACGCCGCGCTTTTGAAGAGCATTCGGCTCTTCTCTTTCCAGCGCAGCAGATGGATGACGCAACCCATATCCGCCTCGCTGAGCTCTTCGGTCCGCTTGAAAACCGCGAGGCGATGGCGGCAGGCCGCGATGTAGCCTTTGAAGTCTCTGCCGTTTCCAACGAAACCGCCTCAGGCGTGACCGATGCGATGGACCTCCACACCCTCAATCTGCAAGCCAACATGCTTTGGCATACAGACAGCACATTCCTGCCGACGCCCGCGCTCATCAATATCCTCACAGCGCGCGTGCTGCCCCCCTCTGGCGGTGGCAACACAGAGCTTGCGAGCACTCGGACAGGCTGGGCCTCTATGCCCGCGGACCTAAAAGCAAAACTAAAAGATGCCGTGATCTGGCATCGCCTCTCGCACTCCCGCGCGCGGATTTCGCCAGAGCTGGCCCGCCTGCCCGAGATGAATAAATGGCCAGACCGCCCTTGGCGCGCACTCTGGCCAAACCCAGTGACGGGTGAAGAGAGCCTCTTTATCGCCTCTCACAGCTTTTCCATCGAAGGGCTCGGCCTGACTGAGGGGCAAGAAGTGATCGACGCGGCCATTGCCCATTGCACCCGCCCCGAAGCGGTCTATTCGCATCAATGGGCTGTCGGCGACGTCTTGCTCTGGGACGAGCGCGCTATTCTACACCGCGGTCAACCATGGGATTATTCCGAGCCCCGCACCCTCAAATCAATCTGCTGCTCCGTCACAGAGGCCGATGGCCTCGCAAGCGTCCGCCTTGTTTGAAACGCGCGATCAGTTCTTCGTCGAAGCCCACCTCGTGGTTGAGCGTGCAGGTGAGCTGCTTATGCTCTTGCGCCAGAACACGGGCTATATGGATGGTCACTGGGGCCTCGTAGCGGGCCATGTCGATGCGGGCGAAACCTTCCGCGAGGCGATGGCGCGTGAGGCCTTCGAGGAGGCAGGGCTCAAACTAGTGCCCGATCAGCTTCGCCTTGCGCATATCATGCATCGCAAATCAGACAGCGAACGCGTCTCCCTCTTCTTCACATCCGATGCCATAACAGGTGAGCCGCAAAATATGGAGCCTGAGAAATGTGCAGCCCTCCTATGGCAGCCGCGCGACACACTACCAGACACGACAATTCCATATATTCGCGCGGCCCTCGACCATATCGCCGAGGGCCGCCAATACTCAGAATTCGGCTGGTAGCTTGCCCCGCCCTTCAATGCCGCCTATCTAAAGACAACAGTGACCCTCAAGGAGACAGAGATGCTTAAAGGACTTGGCCAGCTCGGCGATATGGCGGGCATGATGAAAAAAGCGCAAGCGATGCAAAAGCAGATGGAAGAGCTGCAAGACGACCTGCACAATCTCATGGTCACAGGCCAGAGCGGTGCAGGCCTTGTCACAGCCACCTGCTCCGCAAAGGGCGAGCTCAAAGGCCTTGATATCGACCCGTCAATCTTCAACCCTGACGAAAAAGAAGTCGTAGAAGATCTGATCCTCGCCGCAATCAAAGACGCACAAGCCAAGGCCAGTGAAAAGGCTCAGGAAGAAATGGCCCGCATCACAGAAAGCCTCGGGCTGCCCAAAGACATGAAGCTGCCGTTCTAAATCTACCCCGCTTCCTCTTTCTAAAAATATCCTGGGGGTCTGGGGGCAGAGCCCCCAGCCTTCCGCCCAAAGAAAGCCCCGCATGAGCAACTCCACCAGAGATATCGACGCGCTCATTGAGCTGATGGCAAAACTGCCTGGCCTTGGCCCGCGCTCTGCGCGCCGCGCCGTGCTGCATCTCATCCGCAAGCGCGCGCTTTTGCTCATGCCATTGGCCGATATGATGCACGCCGTCGCCGTCACAGCCCGCGAGTGTTTGCGCTGTGGCAATATCGGCACGACAGATATCTGCGATATATGCACCTCGCCCAAACGTGCGACAGGTGAGATTTGCGTCGTTGAAGACGTAGCCGATCTCTGGGCCATGGAGCGCTCTGGCGTCTTCAAGGGCCGCTATCATGTGCTTGGCGGAACACTCTCGGCGCTTGACAGCGTTGGGCCTGAAGATCTGCGCATCCCACAGCTCGTCACACGACTAGACAGCGAAAACATCACCGAGGTGATCCTTGCCGTCGGCGCGACAATCGATGGCCAGACCACGGCCCATTACATCGCTGATCAGCTTCAAGGCAGCGTTAAACTCACCTCTCTCGCCCAAGGGGTCCCGATCGGCGGTGAGCTAGACTATTTGGACGATGGCACAATCACTGCCGCCCTCAACGCACGCAAAGAGATGTGATTGACAGAGCCAGCTCTGTCACAACGCTTCAAGTTCGCTTTGCTCTGCTACAAATGGAAAGGCCGCCCCAAGATACGGAGGCGGCCCTTCTCACTGATCTGATAAGGCAGTCAGATCAGCCGAGCCGGAGCAGGCGGCTCTCGTGGGCTTTCAGGCAAAGGCGCGCGGTATCGCCATAAGCGCCTTCATGGCTGCGTAGCTCAGGGAAAAGCGAGAAGAGTTCTTCACGCGCTTCTTCCTCCACAGCGTTCAAGCCCGTGCCACCAGGGTAGAAGCTCTCGCTCGCAGCCCCTTCAGCATAGATGATCTCGTGTTGGTCAAACATGATGTGAACATAGGTCACTGTCCCGCCATGTACCTCGGTCACAGTCGACCCGTTTACAAGATGTTTGGCGCTCGCCAGCACTTCACTCTCACCAAAGAGCAGCGAGGCTTCGACCCCCTGCATCAGCATCCTGTGCTGCGGCGAAACATAAAGCGCGCGCTCGTTTCCGATCACATGCGGATCAAAGCGGATCGGAGCCAAAGCACCCCGTGCAGGCACAGTCCGCTTGCCCACCCAACGAATGGGCTGCAAACCGTGGTCACGCGTTACAACCAGATCGCCGATCTCCAAATCCTCGATCTCCCGCACACCGCGCGGCGTGGCAATTCTTGTGCCTTCGGTGAAGCAAATGATGACGTTTTCGATCTCGTCAAAGTTAACAACCGTGCCGTCACCAAGCGTTGCAAAGCCCGACATTCCGCCGCCAACGCCAGGGTCGGTGTTGGTATAGGTGATGTCGCCAAAGCCGATCAGCCCGTTAAAATCGAGTGTATCTCCAAGCGTCTCGGCCCCTTCGCCGCCAACAATATTGATCGTCCCAGCGCCAACCTCGGAGCCTGGCAAGACTTCAAAGTAATCGTCACCATCTCCACCTGATGCGGTGTCGTTCTCGTTGACGCTGATTGAGTCATTGCCATCCCCGCCAGAAAGCTCGTCTGCACCCGCGCCACCACTCAGAGTGTCGTCGCCTTCAGAACCTGCAAGCGTGTCATTGCCCGCACCACCTTCGGCAAAGTCATCGCCAAGGCCAAGCACAACATTCTCATTGCCAACACCCCCCGTCACAGTGTCATTGCCACTGCCAAGTGAGAAGAGTTCGATGTCATCAAAGCTGGCAGTATCCGCTCCGGAAACCAACGTGCCACCCTCTGCCACGGTCAAAGTAAGATTAACCGCTGTGGTCATATTGCTGGCGTCAATCTGGTCAAAGTCTATGCCGCCAGAACCGCCCGAAATGGTGTCCATCCCAAAGCTGTCATCGAGCGAAAAGGTATCTTGTCCTTCTGCGCCGATCATCTGATCGTCGCCTGATCCGCCTTGCAGCAAATCGTCGCCGTCGCCCGCGCTCAGATAATCGTTGCCGACACCCCCGATGAGCGTGTCAGCGCCACCGTTGTTGCCACCCAGCAAGGTGTCGTTGCCGTCATCGCCGACAAGCAAGTCGTCGCCGTCAGCACCATCAAGATAATCGTTGCCTGTACCGCCCGACATTGTGTCATCGCCGAGCCAGCCTTCCATGCTGTCAGCGCCGTCCTCACCGAACATGACATCGTTGCCTTCGGCCCCAAAGACAGAGTCGTTGCCCTCTCCGCCATAGACCGTATCATTACCATCGTTGCCATTGACCCAGTCATCACCCGTGCCACCGTTGACAGTATCATCGCCACTTCCGCCACTCAGGCTATCTGCACCGATATCGCCCAAGATGCTGTCGTTGCCGCCGCCGCCGGAGACGGTATCATTCCCAGCGCCACCGTTGAGAACGTCATTCCCAGCCTCGCCAAAGATGCTGTCATTGCCATCACCGCCTGCAACGGTATCAATACCTGCACCAGCAAAAATCGTATCGTCGCCAAAGCCCGCAACTACGCTGTCGTTGCCGGCGCCTGCGCTAATTGTGTCGTCGTTGCTGCCATCCGCTGCATCGAGGTTGTCGACCATATCGCCTTCGGGGTCGCCAGTGTAGCCAGCGTCAATGGTATCGTCACCGCCTGTGCCCTCGACCACATAGTTCAGCCCTGGGATGCCCAGCGCAGCAAGCTGTGCATGGCTGGTCACGTCAGCAGGGTCAACACCGACAAGAGTGATGCTCTCGCCATTGGGGAAGCTCAGGATCGCGTCGCCCGTGCCGTCTCCGTTGGTATCCGTTACAGTCACATCAGCAACATTCACAGGGCTGCCGCTCGCGTCCGTCATCCCGCTTACGTCAATCTGGTCGTTGCCGGTAAAGTTCCCACCGCCAAGATCGGTCGGCGCTTCAAAGCCGTTCACCGTGTCGCTGCCAGAACCATCAGCCAAGACGATCGTATCCGTGCCGCCGCCCAAGACGATGTTCTCGATGTCGACGAAACTGGCGATATCAGCCCCCGCCGTTACGCTCCCTGCTTCAGGGTTGGCGCTGGTGAGATCAACGGTTGTGTCAACCGTCAGGGCACTCATATCAAGAGTGTCAAAGTCGGTGGCGCCGCCATCGCCGCCATCAATCGTGTCCTGCCCAAAGGCGTCTTCCAAAATGATCACATCCTGATCATCGCCGCCTTCGATGCTGTCAGCGCCGATGCCGCCCGCGAGCGTGTCATCGCCAGTCCAGCCAATGAGAGAGTCGTCTCCATCATCGCCCGTGAGGCTATCGTCACCGAACCAGCCTTGCAGCGTGTCATTTCCACCGCCACCGACAATGTTGTCGTCGCCATCACCAGCGTCGACACTGTCGTTACCAGTGCCCGCATCAATGCTATCGTTCCCTGCAAAGCTCTGCACAGTATCATCGCCCGCACCTGCAACCACACTGTCAGCATTCGTCCCAGACGCATTGTCGAGCCCGTCGATAATATCGCCCTCGGGGTCGCCGATGTAGGAGCCGTCTATCAACTCGCCTGCGCCAGTTCCTTCAACAATATAGTCAGGCTGCGGAATACCCATCGCTTCCAGAATGGCGGGATCGTTGATACTCGCGGCTGTCACGCCGACAAGTGTAAGGCTCTCCCCGCTCGGGAAGGTCAGCACAGCGTCGCCGTTCACATCAGTGGTGATCACGACATCATCGGTGTTTACAGGCGCGCCATTGATGTCGAGCAATGTGCTCACATCAAGCAGGTCGACGCCCGTATAGGTCCCGCCGCCGCCCGCTGTCGGAATGGTGAAACCTTCTACACGGTCGTCGCCAGAGCCTGTCCCAAGAACAAGCGTGTCTGCTCCGCTGCCCAGAACGATATTCTCGATCTCGACAAAACTCACAGTGTCCGTGCCGTCGGTAAAGCTGCCCGCTTCAGGGTTGGCTGATGTAAGGTCAATCGTCAGATCAGACGTAATACCGCTCAGATCAATCGTGTCGCCGTCGGTTTCCTGTGCTTCTTCGCCTTCAACAGTATCGTCGCCAAAGTTGTCAGCAAAAACGATCGTATCGTCGCCGTAGCCGCCCCAGAGGAAGTCATCGCCCTCGTTGCCTTCGATACTGTCGTTGCCAAAGCTACCACGGACCCAGTCATTGCCTGCGCCGCCAATAATAGTGTCCGCGCCTTCGTTGCCTTCAAGACTATCGTCACCAACGCCGCCAGAAACGTAATCGTTCCCTGTCTCGCCATAAATGCTATCGTTGCCCGCGCCACCAAGGATGGTATCGTCGCCCTCATTCCCATAAATGCTGTCGTTGCCCGAGTTGCCCAAGATGGAGTCATTGCCCATCCCACCGCGAACAGTATCTTCACCTGCTCCAGCAACAATCACATCGTCGCCAAGATCGCCAAGAACACTATCGTCGCCGCCAGCACCCTGAATGAGCTCATACATTTCTACATTGTCGATAGAAGCGCCCTGAGCATTCGCTTGGCCAGATCCAACAAAAGTGAGCGTATTCGAACCGTCACCCGACCCTCCAGTCAGATAAAACTCGTAGCTCGTCCAGCTGCCATCACTGGGATCGATCGAAGCGATCACTTCACCGTTCCAAATCACTTGAAACTGGTTGTCGAGAGCGGTTCCATCGTGTGCGTCAACAAGGTCACCAGCATCAAAGCGCAAGGCGTAGACTTCGCCATCACTGACCCCAGCCACGGCCTGACTTATAACAAGATTTTGGCCAGCCAAGCCTTCCGTATCAAGCCAATTGTTGCCCTCGGTCGCCAGAAGGCCTCCGCGCCCGTTGTTGACGAATTCGATTGAGCTACCGTTGGCATCGGTCCAGCCAGAGACACTTCCACCGGGAGCGACAAAGCCCCAAGTCCTTGTCTCCATCCCAGTCGTGTCTTCAAACGAGCCATTCACAATAAGGTTGGCACCCGTCGCAGTGAGGTCATCCGCAAGGATCGTGTCGTCGCCCGTGCCGCCATCGATTATGTCGCCGCTGCCGCCGCCTTGGATCGAGTCGTCACCAGTGCCGCCAAGGATCGTATCATCCGTATTGGCGCCAATGATCGTATCGTTGCCAGCATCGCCAGACAGCCAGTCGCCATACACCGACAGCTCATCTTCCGACGTGATCAGATCGTCGCCATCACCGCCAAAAACCGTGTCGTAAGATTGACGCACCGAAATTGTATCATTTCCAGCGCCACCAAAAATCGTATCTTGATCTGAAGGCCCGAGCCCCGTGCCGATGAAAACATCGTTTCCATCTCCAAGGTCGACAAAATCAGCCGATGTGTCACTGGTAGAAGCCACATCAGTTTCGTCATAAACAGTATCATTGCCTGTTCCAGCATAAATGCTGTCAGCGCCAGAGCCGCCAAGGATGGTATCGTCACCATCTCCGGCCTCAATTCTATCATCGTTGGAGCCATCCGAGTGGTCGCTGTTGTCGACACGGTCGCCCTCTGGATCGAGTAGATACGATCCATCGATCAGATCGTTGCCCGCCGTGCCTTCAACGATGTAATCGAGGATGCTCGGGAGGATGAGCGCTTCGATCTCGGTGAAGTTGACAGTGATCGTGTTGCCAGCGCCATCCGTGACGTCCACGCTTCCCGATGTGCTATTGGCATCAGGGTCATTCGTTTGTGTCAGGTTCGCATAGCTCGCCCAGCTGCTTAGGTTGAGCGTATCGTTGTCCGCGCCAGTGGTGGCCGTGCTTCCGCCATCCACAGTGACGACTGTCCCATCGGCAAATGCACCCGCTGCAACAACAATGTTGTCAGCATCCGCGCCGCCAGAAACAGTATCCGCGCCGCTGTCTACAGAAATGAAGTCGCCGCCACTGCCGCCAATAATCTCGTCAGCGCCCGCGCCGCCATAAAGCGCATCCCCGTCGTCGCCACCGTCAATATAGTCGTCGCCCGCATCGCCCCAGATGCTGTCGGCACCCGAGCCGCCTTGCAGGCTGTCCGCGCCATCATTGCCATCGATGTTGTCGTTGCCAGTGCCGCCCAAAACAGTGTCATTCCCAGCGCCACCGTCGATGTCATCTCCGTCAATGCCACCATCGATATAGTCATCGCCAGCGCCACCACTCAGAAAGTCGCCGCCTGCCTCGCCGTAAAGAGAGTCAGCGTCGTCGCCACCGTAGAGCGAGTCATCCCCGGCTCCGCCAAAGAGCTGATCTTGCCCCTCATCGCCATAAGCAATGTCATCATCATTGCCAGCATAGATCGTGTCATTTCCAGTGCCGCCGATCAGAGTATCGTTGCCCTCGTCGCCAATGATTTCATCATTGCCTGCAGCGCCGTCTATACTGTCGGCACCAGCCGTCGCAGTCGCGTCGTCGCCATCAAGAACGTCGTCGCCAGCCCCGCCAGAAATCGTATCTGATCCGTCACCGCCAAACACGGTGTCGTTGCCAATCTCACCAAAGAGAGAATCAGCGCCCGCTCCGCCAAGGATCATATCGCGGCCGCCGCCGCCATAAATGGTATCGTTGCCAGCGCCGCCATCAAGCAAATCACCCGCATCCAAGGCCGTGTAGTTATCGCCATAGATCAGGTCGTCGCCCGCCTCGCCGCGCACGGTATCAGCACCGTCGCCGCTGTTCACAGTGTCAGCGCCAGCGCCCGCCTCAACAGAGTCACGGTTCGAGCCGTCATAATAGTCGCTATTGTCGACGATATCCCCTTCAGGGTCGCCCAGATATGCGCCATCGATGCTGTCGGCGCCACTTGTACCTTCGACAATATAGTTCTGAGGCGACAGCGTGGTTTCAATCGTACCCAGCCCTGTTGAAACGTTGCCAGCCGTATCAATCGTCGAATACGTGAACGAGTTGGTCCCAATGTCCCCATCGGACAGAACCGTAATGGTCATATCTGGATTGAGCGTGAGCTGTTCGCCAGAGGGCAGCGTAATCGTATCATTCACGTTCACCGCAATGTTGTTGAGGTGCGTGATGGTGAGCGCATTGCCTTCGATATTGATGTCGTTCGCCAGAATATCGTGGATCTGCGTCGTATTCGGAAGCTGTTCCAGCTGGTCACTTTCGGCGATAGAAATCGTCTGGATCGAGTTACCCATAATCAGCAAGTTCGAGTCATAAGCCGAATCGCCGCCATCTCCGATCCCGATACGGATGGTATTCGACTGCCCCGCATTCACAGGTGCAACGATCGAAAGCACAACAGTGCCTCCGTCCATTTCGGTGTTATACGTGTCAGCCGTGACAGGGTTATCGAGATAAAGGTTCGAGTTCACCCCGTCGTTGATCGTATCAATCGTGACGTTCTGGGTCGAGTTGTCCGCCAGCGTCAAAGGCACATACGTCCCATTGACCCAAATCCCCATCGCATCGTTTACACCACCATTCACATACTCAAGGTATTCCTCTGAGGTGAAAACAAACTGCATGGTGAGCAAGTCACCCGTGGCCACAAAGGTCGCATCAAAGAACGCGCCGTCTTCGGTGGCCTGTCCCGACACTGCGTTGAGGTCCGTGTCGCCATCCACTTCGCCAACACCCGTATGGTTGGTCGATGTGCCTGTTGCGGTATTGGTGTCGGTTGTGCCCGAACTGTTGGTAAAGTCGGTCGCATTGCCTGTCGACAGTATAACCCCTGTGTCAGACTGCGTGAGGCTACCCAGCGTTGAAAGCCCGCCCGTATATGTGCCCGAAGCCGCGCCAGCCCCCGTAAAGGACGCCGAGGTAATACTGATACCGTTACCAAACATGGCATTCGCCATATCCATCGCCGTGGCGGACGTGTCGACATTCAACTCAGTAGCAATAGGCATCACATAACCTCAAACATATAAAAGCGCTGTTTTCGCGCATGGTTGAGAGCCGTTATGAGGGCCGAAGACGTCATGACTGCGGGCAGATTTGTACAATTTTGTGATGATGACGAATGAAGAGTAAAGCGTTAGACGCCCCTCTCCCGCGTGGCTTACAACATGGAAACATGTGGCGAAAACCGCAGCAAAGACGGGCCTATGGCCGCATTTACCGCATCCAGCAGACTGTTCGCCGCCCAGCGGCTACGCATGTCAATTAAGGCCAGATAGTGTCAACAAAAGCTGGCAGTCTCCCTGCCCAAAAGAAAACGCCCGCAGCAAAGCTACGGGCGCATCTCAGGTATTTAGGCAATCTTGGCGGCGTTATTCGTCGTCGTCGCCATCATCGTCTGGAAGGTTAAAGAAGCTGTCCGCATCGCGCGTGCTATCGTGCTTGTCTTCTTCCTCATCGTCGTGTCCGCCAAGCGTGAATGTTTCAAGACCTTCAATCGCTGTGGGCATTCTCGGCTCAGAATCCATACCAAGGCTCTGCTCGGTGCTGACGAGCTTGCGGCGCTCATCGTCGTTCATAACTTCGCCGCTTGCCGCTTTCTTGGCCGCTGCTTTTTGCACAGCCGCGTCGAGCTCAGACTGTTTACAAAGACCGAGAGCGACAGGGTCAATCGGGTCAATATTGGCGATGTTCCAGTGCGTGCGCTCGCGGATCGCCTGAATAGTTGGCTTGGTTGTGCCCACAAGCTTGGAAACCTGACCGTCTGTCAGCTCAGGGTGGAACTTTACCAACCAGAGAATGGAAGCCGGACGGTCCTGACGCTTGGAGAGCGGCGTATAGCGTGGCCCACGGCGCTTTTCCTCGCCAACAGCAGAGGCATAAAACTTCAGCTTGAGCTTGTGCGTAACACTCTCTTGCGCTTTATCGATCTCTTCCTGCGTAAGCTGGTTGTTGGTGATCGGGTCAAACCCCTTAACGCCTGTGGCCACATCACCGTCGGCAATGCCCTGCACTTCCAGCTCGTGCATGCCAACAAAGTCAGCAATCTGCTTGAAGCTGATTGTTGTGTTGTCGACCAGCCAAACGGCTGTGGCTTTCGCCATAATTGGTTTGTCAGACATATTCGCCTCCATCAAAAAAACACGCGTCCCATACAACTTTCCCGTGCCCTTGAAGGGGCGAGCCTTTGGAGGGGCTCAGGTTACCGTTGTCGGGGAACTTGAGCGCTATATACTGGCCCATGAAACATAAGGAAAGAGTGAATGTTGTTGCGTGTTGTTCTCGGTTTTCTCCTGTTCGTGATCGTTGCCGGCATTGCTGCCGCCAAAGGCGAGCGCGCGGGGGAATTTGACTATTATGTCATGGCACTCTCATGGTCGCCCAATTGGTGCGCCCTTGAAGGCGAGGCCAAGGGTTCCCCTCAATGCGACACTGATGAGGATCACGGCTGGGTGCTGCACGGCCTTTGGCCACAATATCACCGCGGCTGGCCCTCTTTCTGCCTGACGCCTGAGCCTCAGCCCCAACGCAGCCTGACAAACACTATGGCCGATATCATGGGCACATCTGGACTCGCTTGGTATCAATGGAAAAAGCACGGTGTCTGCTCCGGCCTCTCTGCGCGCGCCTATTACGACCTCTCGCGCAAAGCCTACGAGAGTGTCGTGCGCCCACCTGTCTTTCGCAAACTCAACAAAACGATCACGCTCCCCGCATCCGTTGTCGAAGACGCATTCCTCAAGGAAAACCCATCCCTGAGCCGCGACATGATCACCATCACATGTCGCGAAGGCCATATTCAGGAAGCGCGGATTTGCCTGAGCAAAGACCTGTCCCCCGTCCCCTGCGGGCGCGATGTTTCGCGGGATTGTTCATTGAGTGATGCGGTGTTTGAGCCCGTGAACTGAGAAGGTATTGCGCCGCGGCTTCGCCGCGTCGCGGTGGCGAGAGGGGCTTTCCCCTCTCGCGCTCTCCCCAGGATATTTTCAGAAAGAGGAAACCCTAGGCCACCTTAAGCACAATCTTTCCGATATGCGTGCTGCCTTCCATACGGGCATGGGCCTTGGCGGCATCCGCAAGCGCAAATTCCTGATCCATAACTGGCGCAATGCGCCCCATATCGAGCAAGGGCCAGACTTGCTCACGCAGCTCATCCGCGATCTTTGCTTTGGCGAGCTCGGACTGCGGACGCAATGTGCTGCCCGTGAGTGTCAGGCGCCGCGCCATGATTTGGGCGAAATTCAGCTCGACTTTAGGCCCCGTCAGAAAAGCAATCTGCACCAAACGGCCATCATCGGCCAATGCGCGGATGTTGCGCGGGATATATTCACCGCCCACCATATCAAGGATCAAGTTTGCGCCGCCCTCGGCCTTGAGCACCTCGACAAAATCTTCGTTCCGATAATTCATCACCCGCTCAGCGCCCAACGCTCGACAAGCATTGGCTTTGTCTTCATTTCCCACCGTTGTGAAAACCCGCGCACCAAAGGCGGAGGCAAGCTGGATCGCGGTTGTGCCAATCCCTGAGGAGCCGCCATGCACCAAAAAGCGCTCACCTGCCTTGAGGCCACCGCACTGAAACACATTGGTCCAGACTGTGAAAAACGTCTCTGGCAAACAGGCCGCTTCCTTAAGGCTCATGCCTTTTGGCACAGGCAGGGCATGGGCGGCAGGTGTCGTAACATATTCTGCATAGCCACCGCCCGGAAGCAGCGCACAGACCTTGTCTCCCACGGCCCATTTGCTTACGCCTGCCCCGATCGCAGCAACTTCGCCGCTTGCTTCGAGCCCCGGCAGATCGCTCGCTCCTTTGGGTGGTGCATAAGCGCCTGCGCGTTGCAGCGCATCAGGACGGTTTACCCCCGCATAAGCCACTTTGATCAGGATTTCGCCATGGCGCGGCACAGGACGCTCGCGCTCAGCAAGCTTCAATACCTCAGGCGCACCCGCCTCGGTTATTTCTATCACACGCATCGTATGTTCCTTATTTCTTTACCGCACCTGGCATATCCATCATGGACCTAGGCGCACGCACCGCACCGGTGATGCGGCCCAAAATGTCGCCAAAAAGCTTGTTCTTCCCCAAAGCGTGCTTGGCTTTTTCGATCTTCATAACATCGTCAATGCGCCGCTCAAGAAAAGCCCATGTCGCCTCGTGCCCCTCGCTCGTATCTCCAAGCCAGTACAGCACGGCAGAAGAATACACCCCCGAGAGCGTCGCGCGCTTGGTGTACCAGTTGAGATCCTCCGAAGTGTCGCCAAGCGCCTCCCAGATGGCGTCACAAGTCTCCCAAATAAGCCGCGCGCCTTCGGGTGCAAAACTCGGCAACGCAAAAAGAGTCATACCACGGCGCACCAGCTCTTTGTCTTCCACCGCTTCCAGCCGGTAGCGCACGGCCGCGGTCACCCGCGCAGAATAGCGCATCTCGTCCAAATCGGTCTGTGCAAGCCGTGCCAGCATCCGCATATCGCCACGCTTGTGATAGGCCACAGCCAAGTCCACAGCCCCCCGCGGACAAAGCCCATGGGCGAGCGCGGGCTCAAGCTCCGACTCGGAAACAGCCGCCTCAAAACTTGCCTCGCTCCAGCCGTCAAACGGCACATGAGCAAGCGCTGCATCAAGCAATTTGTCTTTCAAATCAGCCATATTCGCCTCCTCCCCCCACACTAGACAAAACCATAGGGCTTTGCTATACGCCACCTTCCTGCAAATCCTTGCAACTTCAAACTAGAAAGGTGGTGAAAACCACATGCAGGTTAGTGTTCGCGACAATAACGTCGATCAGGCGCTTCGTGCCCTGAAGAAAAAGCTACAGCGTGAGGGTGTTTTTCGCGAAATGAAGCTCAAGCAGCATTTCGAGAAACCGTCCGAGAAAAAAGCACGCGAGAAAGCTGAAGCTATCCGCCGTCAGCGCAAGCTGGCGCGCAAGAAACTCCAGCGCGAGAACGGGATGTAATCCATCCCCTCGATCTCAGAGCTACTCTGACACGAAAAAGACAATTGCCCCCGTAGCTTCGGCTGCGGGGGCTCTTTTTTGAGCGCGCGGTTAATGCGCGCCCTCAAGTCGGCGCATCGGCGCAACTGTGGCCTGCACAACTTTGCCCAGGACATCGACACTCAGGCTTTGGCCTTCTTGGGCCAAGCCGCGTTCCACAAAAGCGAGCGCAATATTGGCGCCCACACGGTGGCCCCAAGCGCCAGTCGTAACGGTTCCAACAACCCGCCCATCCAGCATAACAGAGGCGCCGCCATGTGCGGGCGCCTCTTTGGTCTCAAGCGTAAGGCTCACAAGTTGCACCTTTGGCTCATGCGCGATCAGCGCCTCTTTACCGATAAATGCCTTATCCATCATGACAAAGCGCTCAAGCCCCGTCTCATAAGGGCTAAATTCAGTGATCAGCTCTGATTTCCAGTGCATAAAGCCCATCTCAAGGCGCATCGCCTCAACAGCGCGGCTGCCAAAGAAGCTCATACCATGCGTTTCGCCCGCGTTGCGCAGCGCCGTGTAGGCTGCCATCAGGCTTTGGTTGGGCACATGGATTTCATAAGCCAGCTCGCCCGAGAAGCTCACCCGCATCACAACAGCAGGCGCGATCCCCACATGCGCCTCGCGCACAGCCAGCCACTTGAAGGCCTCGTCTGACCAGTCGCCGCGCGCCGCACTCGAGAGCACATCGCGCGCTTTCGGCCCCGCGATCACAATGATCGTCATATCGTTTGTCAGCGAGCGAATCTGCACATCCTCATCCGCCCCGATATGCTGCATGAGCCAGTCCATATCGTGATACTCAGCCGCCGCAGCCGAGCCAAACCAAACCCGCCCATTCGGCAGATTGGCAATCGTGGCCTCGCCCTTCACCATCCCTTGATGGTTGAGCAGATAGCTCAGCCCCACACGCCCCTCGCGGCGCTGCAAGCGGCCACATGTCATACGATCAAGGAAATCATGCGCACCAGAGCCAGTGATCTCAAAGCGGTTGAACCCGCTCACTTCGGTCAACCCAACGCCGCTCTGCACCGCCCGCACCTCGGCGCCAATCACCTCCTCAGCATTGGTAAAGCGGAAGCTGTGCGCTTCCTCAAACTCAGGAGTTGGCTTGATATATTCGAGCCGCTCCCAGCCGTTGACGAGGCCAAAGTGCCCGCCCTCTGCCGCCAGAACAGGCGTCAAAGGCGTGGTTTTCATAGGCCGTCCCGCTGGCCTGTGCTCATGCGGATAATGAAAGCGGAATTCGTTCTGATAATCCTCAATCGCCTTCAACGCGGTCAGCTCGACGCTGGCGTGCCCGGTAAAGCGGCGCGGATCAATGCACCAGGTGTCATAGCATGCCTCGCCATGCGCAATCATCTGCGCCAAGAGCCAGCCATGCCCGCCGCCCTCGCCAAGCCCGGCGCGCAGGCCCGTGATACAAAACGCGTTGCGCTTGTTCGGGATCGGCCCGACAAGCGGCGCGCCGTCAATCGTATAGGTGATCGGCCCGTTGACGATGGTGTGAATTCCAACTTCGCCAATCGCAGGCATCCGCGCCATCGCGCCCTCAAATGTCTCAATCACCCGCTCAGGATCATCAGGACAAAGTGCATTGGTGAAGTTCGGGTCGATCCCGTCCATGCCCCATGTCTTGCAGTCCTGCTCGTAAAAGCCGATCAGCAGGCCGTTCTTTTCCTGACGCGAGTAATAGTCGCTGATCGGGCACCGGATCAGCGGCATACGGTGGCCCGCCTCCTCTATCGCCTTGATCGGCTCGGTCAGGAAATACTGATGCTCCATGCTGGCGACAGGCAGGATCGCGCCCATCATCGCGCCTATCTCGTTGCAACGATAGCCACCCGCATTGACGATGATTTCAGCCTCTATATCGCCCGCCTCTGTGTGCACAATCCAGCTGTCATCCGAGCGCTGTGTTAGCCCTGTCACGGGGCGGTGACGGAGCACCCGAGCACCCGCGTTACGCGCCCGTCGCGCCAGCGCCTGACGGAGCTGGGCTGGGTCAATATCACCATCAAGTGGATCCCAAAGACCACCAACAAGCCCATCGGTCTCCAAAAGTGGATGCCGCCGCGCACATTCGGCAGCATCAATCACCTCAAATTCAACACCCATTCCCCGCCCCATTGAGGCAAAGTGGCGATACGCCTCCATTTGCTCCTCGGTCTCTGCAAGTCTGATGCCGCCGTCGGCATGGTGGTAGTTGATTGGATACTCTGGATCCTCAGAAAGCTCTTTATAGAGCGCAATCGAGTGTGACTTTAGGCCCACCATCGTTTGGTTCATGCCAAAGTTCGTCACCTGTGCAGCAGAATGCCACGTCGTCCCGCTTGTAAGCTCATCGCGCTCAAGCAAGATCACATCCGTGAGGCCTTCCTGCGTGAGATGATATATTGTCGAGCAGCCCGCAATCCCGCCTCCGATCACAACAACTTTTGCCCGCTCGCTCATGTGTCATCTCCTATATCTGTTTGCGCAAGACAACACGCAGCCGCCCCCTGCGTGCAATGGGGCATTTTTTGTTTTTCCAAAACGCGTTTCCCCGCTTCGGCTTTTCTTAAAATCACACCTGCGTCAGCGCACAAGCTCCCTGCACTTTTGGCCCTGTTATCCAGAGAATTTTGGACTACGTTCAAAGCAGGGAATCCAAAACAGGACAAATGACATGAGCGACACATACATCCCCCCCAAGGTCTGGACATGGGAAAAAGAAAGTGGAGGAACCTTCGCTTCAATCAACCGTCCCATCGCCGGTGCAACTCATGACAAAGAGCTTCCCGTGGGCAAACACCCTTTGCAGCTTTACTCCCTTGCCACGCCCAACGGCGTCAAGGTGACGGTCCTTTTGGAGGAGCTCCTTGCTGCTGGCCACACTGAAGCAGAATATGATGCCTGGCTGATCAACATCGGCGAAGGCGATCAATTCGGTTCTGGCTTCGTTGAAATCAATCCGAACTCAAAGATCCCCGCGCTGATGGATCACTCTGTCACACCGCCACGCAGAATGTTCGAAAGTGCCAGCATCATGCTGCAACTCGCCGAAAAGTTTGGCGCCTTTATCCCCAAAGACGCCACTGCGCGCGGCGAAATGCTCAACTGGCTCTTTTGGCAAATGGGCAGCGCACCCTATCTCGGCGGCGGTTTCGGCCACTTCTATGCTTATGCTCCCGAAAAGTGGGAATACCCCATCAACCGTTTCGCGATGGAGGTCAAACGCCAGCTCGATGTGCTGGACCGTCGCTTGGCCGAAAACGAATTCCTTTCGGGCGCCGACTATACAATCGCCGATATGGCCAACTGGGCTTGGTACGGTCAGCTCGTCCTAGGCCGTCAATATAACGCTGCCGAATTCCTTGATGTCGCCTCCTACAAAAACGTCCTGCGTTGGGCCGAAGCAATCGATGCGAGGGAGCCAGTACAGCGAGGGCGAATGGTCAACCGCGCTATGGGTGAGCTCTCAAGCCAGCTGCGCAACCGTCATGACGCCTCCGATTTTGACACGATGACCCAAGATAAGATCGAAGCGGCTGAGAGCTGAGCGTTAATCTCATTGGTTTAGAATACACCAACTGCGGCGATATCCCTTTCTAATGAAAGGGGTGTCGCTGCGGCGCGTGGAGCGTCCGCAGCTTACAATCCTAATCGGACAGCTTGTTGTATTTATGGATTTTTTTTACTTTTGGATTGTTTTTGAACGCAAAAAGCACCCCTGAGGGGTGCTTATTTGTATGAGACATTCGAAAGAGAGATATCGGCCAGCCTCGCGGCGGGTCCATGATAGGCTTTATTAGGTTTGGCGGTGACCTACTCTCCCACACCTTAGGATGCAGTACCATCGGCGCAACAGCGCTTAACGGCCGGGTTCGGAATGGAGCCGGGTGTTTCGCTTGTGCTATGACCACCAAACCAAAAAAAGCCTATCAAAATTCCAAGTCAAGTCATCTTATGTGATGTATGCTGATGTCCAGCTAAAAGCCTAGCTTTTACTGGATCAAATCAAGCCTATCGGACAATTAGTACCAGTCAACTGAATGCATTGCTGCACTTACATCTCTGGCCTATCGACGAGGTGGTCTACCTCGGTCCTCAGGGATACCTTGTTTTGAGGGGGGCTTCCCGCTTAGATGCCTTCAGCGGTTATCCTGTCCGATCATAGCTACCCAGCACTGCTCCTGGCGGAACAACTGGTACACCAGTGGATCGTTCACCCCGGTCCTCTCGTACTAGGGGCAACTCCTCTCAAGTATCCTACACCCACGGCAGATAGGGACCGAACTGTCTCACGACGTTCTAAACCCAGCTCACGTACCTCTTTAAACGGCGAACAGCCGTACCCTTGGGACCTGCTCCAGCCCCAGGATGAGATGAGCCGACATCGAGGTGCCAAACACTGCCGTCGATATGGACTCTTGGGCAGTATCAGCCTGTTATCCCCGGCGTACCTTTTATCCGTTGAGCGATGGCCCTTCCACTCGGGACCACCGGATCACTATGGCCGTCTTTCGACTCTGCTCGACTTGTCAGTCTTGCAGTCAGGCTGGCTTCTGCCATTGCACTCAACGAGCGATTTCCGACCGCTCTGAGCCAACCTTCGCGCGCCTCCGTTACGCTTTAGGAGGCGACCGCCCCAGTCAAACTACCCGCCACACAGGGTCCCGGATCCAGATAATGGACCGCGGTTAGACATCAAGCAGAGCAAGGGTGGTATCTCAAGGGAGGCTCCACGCAAACTGGCGTTCACGCTTCAAAGCCCACCACCTATCCTGCACATGCTCGGCCTAATGCCAATGTGAAGCTGTAGTAAAGGTGCACGGGGTCTTTCCGTCTAACCGCGGGAAGCCTGCATCTTGACAGGCAATTCAATTTCGCTGAGTCTATCTTGGAGACAGCGGGGAAGTCGTTACGCCATTCGTGCAGGTCGGAACTTACCCGACAAGGAATTTCGCTACCTTAGGACCGTTATAGTTACGGCCGCCGTTTACCTGGGCTTCAATTCAGAGCTCTCACCCCTCCTTTTAACCTTCAGGCACCGGGCAGGCGTCAGACCCTATACGTCGTCTTGCGACTTCGCAGAGCCCTGTGTTTTTAGTAAACAGTCGCCACCCCCTAGTTTGTGCCCCCAGTATCTACTTGCGTAAACACTGGGCCTCCTTCTCGCGAACTTACGGAGGTATTTTGCCGAGTTCCTTCAAGATAGTTCTCTCAAGCGCCTTGGTATTCTCTACCAGTCCACCTGTGTTGGTTTAGGGTACGGTCTGATGGAGGGCTATTTCCAGGAACCAATTAGCGGCCCACTCAATCCAATAAGAGTGAACAACCTTCATGATCCGTCACATCCTCCTGGCCCACGAATATTAACGTGGTTCCCATCGTCTACGCATTTCTGCCTCGACTTAGGGGCCGGCTTACCCTGCTCAGATTAGCTTTAAGCAGGAACCCTTGGACTTTCGGCGACAGGGTCTCTCACCCTGTTTGTCGCTACTCATGTCATCATTCTCACTAGTGATCTCTCCACGGGATCGCTCACGCGCCCGCTTCACTGAAAGCTCCTTGCGTCCAACGCCTTCCGAAGAAGGCTAAAGACGCATGGAACTATGTCACACTACGCTCCGCTACCATGCACTATGTGCATCCTCAGCTTCGGCTCATGGCTTGAGCCCCGTTACATCTTCGCCGCAAGACAGCTTATTTAGACCAGTGAGCTGTTACGCTATCTTTAAAGGATGGCTGCTTCTAAGCCAACCTCCTGGTTGTTTTGGCCGTCTCACCTGCTTTCCCACTTAGCCATGAATTAGGGGCCTTAGCTGGAGGTCAGGGTTGTTTCCCTCTTCACTACGGACGTTAGCATCCGCAGTGTGTCTGCCATCTAGTACTCCCGGGTATTCGGAGTTTGGTTAGGATCAGTAAGCCTGTGGGGCCCCATTACCCATCCAGTGCTCTACCCCCCGGGGTATTCGGATGACGCTCTACCTAAATAGATTTCGCGGAGAACCAGCTATCTCCGAGTTTGATTGGCCTTTCACCCCTAGGCACAACTCATCCCGACCTTTTTCAACAGGTGTGGGTTCGGACCTCCAGTAAGTGTTACCTTACCTTCATCCTGGTCATGCCTAGATCACTCGGTTTCGGGTCTGATCCATCTAACTCATTCGCCCTATTAAGACTCGCTTTCGCTGCGCCTACACCTAACGGCTTAAGCTTGCTAGATAGACCAAGTCGATGACCCATTATACAAAAGGTACGCCGTCAGCTCTCAAGGAGCCTCCGACTGATTGTAGGCGTCCGGTTTCAGAAACTGTTTCACTCCCCTCGTCGGGGTGCTTTTCACCTTTCCCTCACGGTACTGGTTCACTATCGGTCAGTAAGGAGTACTTAGCCTTCGAAGGTGGTCCTCCGATCTTCAGACAGAATTTCACGTGTTCCGCCCTACTTAATACGTCCTATTGAGCTTCATTTACGGGACTGTCACCCACTATGGTTGGCCTTTCCAGACCATTCAATTCACTCTCAAGGCTCGGCTGGTCCCCGTTCGCTCGCCGCTACTAGGGGAGTATCAATTGATTTCCTTTCCTCCGGGTACTTAGATGTTTCAGTTCCCCGGGTTTGCTTTTATAAACCTATGTATTCAGTCTATAAATACCTGGTTCAGCCGCCTATAAATTGCCGAAGCAATTATAGAAAACTGTCAGGTGGGTTCCCCCATTCAGAAATCCATGGATCAAAGCTTATTCTCAGCTCCCCATGGCTTATCGCAGAGTATCACGTCTTTCATCGCCTCTTACTGCCAAGGCATTCACCAAACGCCCTTCTCGCGCTTGATTTGATCCAGAAAAAGACAGGCTTACGCCTCTCGCGACACCAAGCTGGTTCAAAGCAGGTGTCTTTATTCTGGGATCAAAAGCATACATTTTCCCGCCAGACCTTAACAGATCTGACATAAGCTACATTCCTGTATGAAGGGAATGCGCTTAAGCTTAAGACCGTGCGATCTTAAGCTTGGTTAGTGTACTTGACTTGGACAACTCTGTTCTTTTCAAACTGGCAGACTTTAGAACTGAGCGAGGAAACACCCGTTGTCTAAAGCTCGCCCCGAAGGGCACCAATCTGAGGTGATCCGCTTACTCGCAGTCACCAACAGTGTTGATTTTGATATCTCTCTATACGATGTCAAACGCACATCCGAAGATGTCCGCTATGTCGTCCGATTGGACGGCTAAACACTCGAAAGTGCTTAGCGATCAAATCAGTCTTTAGTCTGTAAAACCTTGGTGGAGCCTAGGAGGATCGAACTCCTGACCTCCTGAATGCAAATCAGGCGCTCTCCCAGCTGAGCTAAGGCCCCTTAAGGAATGGTGGGTCGAGGAGGACTTGAACCTCCGACCTCACGCTTATCAGGCGTGCGCTCTAACCACCTGAGCTACCGACCCATACAGGCCGGTAGGCCTGAAACTATGTTCTGAAGAGATATGAGGACGGCCTGGTCCGGTGCGAGACACCGAAGTGTCTCTATATGTCACTAAGTGACTGCTAAGTGTTCGTCGATATCGAGCAAGCTCAATATGCCAGAACATCCTTAGAAAGGAGGTGATCCAGCCGCAGGTTCCCCTACGGCTACCTTGTTACGACTTCACCCCAGTCGCTGATCCTACCGTGGTCCGCTGCCTCCTCCGAAGAGGTTAGCGCACGGCCGTCGGGTAGAACCAACTCCCATGGTGTGACGGGCGGTGTGTACAAGGCCCGGGAACGTATTCACCGCGTCATGCTGTTACGCGATTACTAGCGATTCCGACTTCATGGGGTCGAGTTGCAGACCCCAATCCGAACTGAGACAACTTTTGGAGATTAACTCACTGTAGTTGCCATTGTAGCACGTGTGTAGCCCAACCCGTAAGGGCCATGAGGACTTGACGTCATCCACACCTTCCTCCCGCTTATCACGGGCAGTTTCCATAGAGTGCCCAGCCGAACTGCTGGCAACTAGGGATGTGGGTTGCGCTCGTTGCCGGACTTAACCGAACATCTCACGACACGAGCTGACGACAGCCATGCAGCACCTGTCACTATGTCCCGAAGGAAAGCCTGATCTCTCAGGTTGTCATAGGATGTCAAGGGTTGGTAAGGTTCTGCGCGTTGCTTCGAATTAAACCACATGCTCCACCGCTTGTGCGGGCCCCCGTCAATTCCTTTGAGTTTTAATCTTGCGACCGTACTCCCCAGGCGGAATGCTTAATCCGTTAGGTGTGTCACCGAACAGTATACTGCCCGACGACTGGCATTCATCGTTTACGGTGTGGACTACCAGGGTATCTAATCCTGTTTGCTCCCCACACTTTCGTACCTCAGCGTCAGTATCGAGCCAGTGAGCCGCCTTCGCCACTGGTGTTCCTCCAAATATCTACGAATTTCACCTCTACACTTGGAATTCCACTCACCTCTCTCGAACTCAAGACTAGCAGTATCAAAGGCAGTTCCAGGGTTGAGCCCTGGGATTTCACCTCTGACTGACTAATCCGCCTACGTACGCTTTACGCCCAGTAATTCCGAACAACGCTAACCCCCTCCGTATTACCGCGGCTGCTGGCACGGAGTTAGCCGGGGTTTCTTTACCAGATACTGTCATTATCATCTCTGGCGAAAGAGCTTTACGACCCTAAGGCCTTCATCACTCACGCGGCATGGCTGGATCAGGCTTGCGCCCATTGTCCAAGATTCCCCACTGCTGCCTCCCGTAGGAGTCTGGGCCGTGTCTCAGTCCCAGTGTTGCTGATCATCCTCTAAAACCAGCTATAGATCGTAGACTTGGTAGGCCATTACCCCACCAACTATCTAATCTAACGCGGGCCGATCCAAATCCGATAAATCTTTCCCCCGAAGGGCGTATAAGGTATTACTCACCGTTTCCAGTGGCTATTCCTTAGATCTGGGTACGTTCCCACGCGTTACTAACCCGTCCGCCGCTCCACCCGAAGGTAGCGCTCGACTTGCATGTGTTAGGCCTGCCGCCAGCGTTCGTTCTGAGCCAGGATCAAACTCTCAAGTTGAAACACAATTGCTTGCGTATCCTTGACGTCGAACCTCTGCACATCTACCAAATGACCTTACTGAAATCATTTGGCATTTTCATTGTTTGAAGTGCTTTCAGTTACCAAAGTAACCAGAAGCCGTCCAAACAGTGAAGCTGACTATCCATCATCGGAGCCGAAACTCCTAGGTAGTTGATATGAAGAGGTTGATCCATCGAATGAACCAAACCGCCCACATATCTCTTCAGTTATTATCAATGTCAAACAGCGTCGGGGTAAACCCCAGAGACAAAAGTGACTGGATGCGCTGTAACTTACTAGCGCGCCCCGCCTCATTAACCTCAAAATTTCTCCGCTTCAGAACCTCCCGAGCTTCGCTCCGTCCGTCCCTGCCGCGTCCCGTTGTGCGCCTCAGCGCCGCCGGTGAAGTGGGTTCTAAGCCCAGTTCACCAAACCCGCAACCCCTTTTTTGAGAAAAAAGAAACTCTTCTCGTTTTTCTGTTTTGACCCCTATTTTTAAACACCCAGAGCAGGATTATCCGAGAAAGGAAGCACCTCAACAGGGTGTGTCTTGATAGAGAATGCACTCTTTCCCCCCCAATTTCTCCATATGAATCGCAGTCTTGGCTCGGATTCTCAAAGCGACTCGGAATCGGCGTGATCGAAAGGGATCACCGTCACGTCGATTCTCCAATAAGGTGCCCTTAGGGAAGCTGAAGCGGGGTGGCTTCCACGAGTCGCTTGCCTCAATACTAGCTCATATATTGCCCGACTTCATTCGGCAGACATCAGCTTTAGTTTTGGGTGCAACTGGGGCCGAGATGTCTGACCCAATAACTCGCGCCAGCGGCCATGGCACATTTCGGTTTGGTGTCAGTGCCCGCACAAGAGCCCACAACACTCCCATTCGTTACGGACATGTCTTTTTCTTACTCTATGTATCCCAGGCGGTCGCATTGCACGAAGTGCACTTCGATGTCTCACCCCCTAAGCATCATCTCCGCCACCTTCTCGGCAATCATGATGGTCGGCGCATTGGTGTTCCCACTGACAATCTTGGGCATCACACTTGCGTCCACCACGCGAAGGTTACCAACAGCCTTCATGCGGCATTCAGCGTCCAGAGGCGCGCTGTCTTCCTGCCCCATCCTCACCGTGCAGGTCGGATGGAAAATCGTGGTACCGATTTCCCCCGCCGCGGCCACCAATTCACCATCGGTGCTCAAATGCGCACCGGGCTTCATCTCCTCTGGAGCGTAATGCGCCATCGCAGACGAACCCATAATCTCACGGACTTGGCGGATCGCGGCCACTGCCACGGCGCGGTCTCCCTCCGTGCTCAGATAGTTGGGCGCGATTCTGGGCGCATCCTTTGGATCATGAGAGGCAATCTCTACAACCCCACGGCTCTCAGGACGCAGGTTGCAAACACTCGCCGTCATCGCGGGGAAGTCATGCAGCGGCTCGCCAAACGCTCCGAGTGACAAGGGCTGCACATGATACTCCAGATCCGCAGTCGCAAGGTCTGGCCGTGATTTGGCAAACGCTCCGAGCTGGCTCGGCGCCATGCTCATCGGCCCCGACCGCTTCAAAGCGTATTCCAGCCCGATCTTGGCCTTGCCCCAAAGCGAGTTCGCCAACGTATTGAGCGTCTTGGCGCCCGTCAGCTTCCATGCACATCTCAGCTGCAAGTGGTCCTGTAAGTTTGCACCCACCTCCGCGACATCAGCCAGCACGTCTATGCCATGCTGAGCCAAAAGCGCCGCAGGACCTAGCCCAGACAGTTGCAAAATCTGCGGACTGCCGATCGCCCCCGCACTCAGCACAACTTCGCCCCCCGCGCGCGCCACGCTGACAACGCCGCCCCGCTCATACTCTACCCCTGTGCAGCGCCCGTCTTCTACAATGAGCTTGCGGACATGTGCGCCCGTCACCGTCTCAATCATACCTTTGGGCGCGCCGCGCAAAAAGCTCTTGGCCGTATTGACCCGCCAGCCGCTGCGCTGGTTCACACGGAAGTAGCCAACGCCTTCATTGTCGCCACGGTTAAAGTCATCCACCGCAGGCAAGCCATAGCTCACCGCCGCGTCGCGCCAGTCGTCCAGCACATCCCATCTGAGCCGCTGTTCCTCCACACGCCAAGGCCCGCCAGCGCCGTGCATCTCGTCAGCGCCTGCATAATAGTCTTCCGAGCGCTTAAAATAGGGCAAGACATCGTCCCACCCCCAGCCCGTGAGGCCCATCTGGCGCCAGCCGTCATAGTCCGCTGCCTGCCCACGAAGATAGAGCATCCCGTTGATCGAAGAACAGCCGCCCAAAACCTTGCCGCGCGGATATAAGAGAGAGCGCCCGTTCAGTCCGGCTTCTTCATCGGTGCGAAAGCACCAGTCGGTGCGTGGATTGCCAATGCAGTAGAGATAGCCCATCGGGATATGCACCCAGTGGTAGTTGTCCTTGCCACCCGCCTCCAGCAGCAGAACCTTTCGCCCACCATCAGCCAAGCGCCGCGCCATAACACAGCCTGCACTGCCCGCCCCGATAACGATGTGGTCAAAGCCCATCTTCTGCTCCCGCCTTGTGATTGCGGCAGACGCTAGACTGTTAAATAAGTCTTGGCAAACTGACGGAAGCTTCAGGCAAATAACTCAGTAAGGCAGACGCCTCACCGTATCCAAGCCGCAAACGAGATCCGTCCCCCGCCAGACTCGCGGTTCCGTCCGCCTGACAGGCTGCTCCCTCGGCAAAGATCATCGCCTGCGAACTCAAGACAAGCCGCAAGTAACTGATGTGCTTGCAGGGCCTAAGTGCGATATCAAATCCATTGACCAAAACCAAAGCAGGTACATAAAGCTCGGTGTGGCCCTGATAGGCGCAGGAATCAGGCAGCCGAATTAAGACAGGTTGGCTCTGGCGCACACGCAGCGGCATCTGGTTCCCGACAATTCCGGGACTAAACACAACAGGTGCATTCGTTCTGATCCCTTCACCTTGCCACACATCAAAGCTGATCAGCATTTCATGGCCAGTTTCTGTCAAAAGCCGATCACCGGGCCAAAGCGCATCAACGCGCAAATCGCCCATCGCCGTGGCAACACAGGTGCTTGCCTCCAGCCAACACTCAACGCCAACAGCAGGGTCTTGAGCAGACTGCGTCTGACCCGCCAAAGCGCACCATCGGGCCGTTTGCCTTTGCTCTTGGGTCTGTCGCATCTGCTCGCTTTCAAAGTCTCGCGCCAGACTAGGCTTGCGAAAGCTAAAACAAGGTAAAACGCCCAGCGCCCCTTACCCCCAATTTAGCTAAACTTTTGGCAACAGCGGCCAAGCGCTCAGACAGGCAACGCTGTGGTCTTAAACACGGTGCGCAGTGCAAAACTGCTTTGCATCTGCGCCACGCCCGGCAAGCGCGCGAGATGCTGGCGGTGTATGCGCGCAAAGTCGTCGGTGTTCTCGGCGACAACTTTGAGAAGATAATCCGCTGACCCAGCCATCAAATGACATTCAAGCACATCAGGAATCCGCCCGACGGCCTTTTCAAACGCATCGAGCACTTCATCAGCCTGCGCCTGCAAGGTGATCTCAACAAAGACAGTTGTCGGGACGCCCATCTTGCGTGCGTTGAGCAGCGCCACATAATCGCGAATGTAGCCCTCTTTCTCCAGCCGCTGCACGCGCCTGTGGCAAGCGCTTGCGCTCAGATTGGCCGCCTCGCTTAACTCGGCATTGCTGATCCGCCCCTGCCGCTGCAAGACCTTCAAAATACGGCGATCCGTCTCATCAATAGCCATTTACGCACATCCCTTCGAAGATTTTACTCTTTATGCGAAGATTCTCCCAAATAGTCCACATCACACGCCTCATTTCTCAAAGCACTTGCATTTTACCTGCGACATTCTGGCACAAATCACCTCATGACTCAGGGAGACAAGTTCATGAAAATCGGTTGCCCAACAGAAATCAAACCCCAAGAGTTTCGTGTCGGCATGACACCAAACGCTGCGGGCGAAGCCGTCGCACGCGGACATCAGGCTCTCGTGCAAAAAGGCGCAGGCCTTGGCGCGGGATTCTCTGATGACGACTACACGGCCGCAGGCGCACAGATCATCGACACAGCAGAAGAAATCTTCGCAACGGCCGACATGATCGTAAAGGTCAAAGAGCCCCAAGCAGGCGAGCGCAAGATGCTGCGCGAAGGCCAACTCCTCTTCACCTATCTTCACCTCGCGCCAGACCCCGAGCAAACGCATGACCTGCTGGCTTCGGGCTGTACCGCCATCGCTTATGAAACCGTCACAGATGATCGCGGCGGCCTGCTGCTCCTTGCGCCAATGTCTGAAGTGGCTGGCCGCCTTGCGCCCCAAGTCGGCGCATGGACATTGCAGAAGGCCAATGGCGGCCGCGGCGTCCTGATGGGCGGCGTGCCGGGTGTTGGTCCTGCCAAGGTTGTCGTGATGGGCGGTGGCGTTGTCGGCACACACGCCGCCAAGATCGCCGCAGGCATGGGCGCAGATGTCACTGTACTGGACCGCTCTTTGCCGCGTCTCAAATATCTGGATGACGTTTTCGGCGGCACGTTCAAGAACCAGTATTCAACAGCTGGCGCCACAGCCGAACTGATCCGCGACGCGGATATGGTCATTGGTGCGGTCCTCATCCCGGGCGCCGCCGCGCCCAAACTCATCAGCCGCGCACAACTTGGCGATATGAAGCCAGGCGCCGTGCTCGTAGATGTGGCGATCGACCAAGGCGGTTGTTTTGAAACCTCCAAGGCCACAACACATGCCGACCCAATCTATGACGTCGACGGCATCATGCACTACTGCGTGGCCAACATGCCGGGCGCTGTCGCACGCACCTCGACAATTGCGCTTGGCAACGCGACCATGCCCTTCATGCTCGCCCTCGCGGACAAAGGCTGGAAGCAAGCGTGCGCCGATGATGCACATCTGCTCGCTGGCCTCAATGTCCACGCTGGCAAGCTGACATATTACGCTGTCGGCGAAGCCCTCGGCCTTGATGTGATGTCGCCTCAACTGGCGATCAAATAAGAACCGACGGAAAGGCGGGGAAGCGCCGTATAAATCCTGACAACAACAGGATTAGTACAATGCTTTCCCGCCTCTCTCCCTATTGGCTCTGGCTCCTCCTCGCCATTCCCGCCTTCGGCATCCTCAGCGATGTGCTCACCTCAACAGATCCTAAAGCGCTCAAACACGCTCTGCACCCATCAGGCGAGTTCGCCGCGCGCTTTATGATTATCTCGATGATGGCCACACCCCTCGCAATGCTATTCAAAGGCAGAAGTTTCCCCATCTGGCTCAAGAAAAACCGTCGCTATTTCGGTGTGGCTGCTTTCGCTTATTCTGCCTTACACCTCGGGTTTTATCTCGTCTCGCGTGGCAGCCTCGAGAAGATCCTCGGTCAAGCCACCGACTTTGATATCTTAACAGGTTGGCTCGCGTTCCTTATCTTCCTACCGCTGGCAGCTACATCTTTTGACGCCGCCGTGCGCGCGCTTGGTCCCCGCTGGAAAAGCGTTCAACGCTGGGTCTATGCCGCCGCCGTGCTCACGCTTTTGCACTGGGCCGCAAAGGACGGCTGGGAAGGTCTGCCCCCAGCATTGGTAAATTTCGCACCACTCGCTCTGCTGGAAGGTTATCGCATCTGGTATTGGTATATCCGTCCAAAGCCAGCCCGCACCGCTTGAGCCAAACAAAAAGCCCCGCGCAATTGCACGGGGCTTTTTCATTGTCAGTTTGTGGTAGCGTGAGGTGGACTTGAACCACCGACCCCAGCATTATGAGTGCTGTGCTCTAACCAACTGAGCTATCACGCCATTCACAACCGATGTGGGCGAATTAGCCAAGCCGAAAGGCGGAGTCAAACACAAAACTCAATGCAAACCACCTTGTGCGCTAATTTCACGGCAATCCTGCTTAAAAACGTAAAAGGCCCCCTCAACAAGAGCGGGCCTTTCTCTGTATCTGTGCAGAAGATTTACTTCTTCGCGAGCGCGTCGCGAATTTCCGCCAGAAGCTCAAGCTCGGTTGGCCCGGCGGGCGCCTCTTCAGCGGCTTCTTCTTCCTTGGCGGCGGCGTCTTTGGCTTTGTTCACGTAGCGCACCAGCATAAACACCACAAACGCGATAATCAGGAAGTTGATGATCGCCATGATGAAGCTACCATAGGCAAACACAGCCGCACCGCTCTCGCGTGCTGCTTCCAGCGTTGCCCCTTCAGCCACAGTCCCCGACAGAACTGCATAGAGGTTCACAAAGTCCACACCGCCCATCACAAGGCCAATGATCGGGTTAATCAAATCAGCCACCAAAGAACTGACAATCGCCGTAAAGGCCGCACCGATGATAATCCCGACGGCCATATCCATCACATTGCCCTTGGCAATGAAGTCTTTAAATTCGCTTAGCATTGGTTCACTCGTCCCTGTATATACTGTTATCGCGCCCCTGGGGCTGCCGACACGTTAACACATCCGCCTAATAAAGCAGCAATTGTTTCAGGGGGAATATTTGCCATTGTGGCCCCTTAGCGCGGCAGCGCGCCTTCCAGCACGTAGCGCAATATTTGCGCCACCTCTTCAGGTGCGCGCGCCACAGCCAATGCCGCCGCATCGACTTCTTTCAAAGCATGGTCATGCTCAGGCTGCTGCAAAATGATCAGGCTCTTGCCAAGCGCACTAGCATAGCCAGCGTCAAACGCCGCGTTCCACTGTTTGTATTGCTCGCCAAAGCGCACCACAACAACATCCGCCGCGCCAATCGCGCCCCGCGTGCGGATCGCGTTGACCATGGCGCCCTTGCGATCATGCCAGAACTTGTCGGGCTCTTCGCCCAAGATCGCCACGCCGCAGTCGTCAGAGGCGGCATGATCCGTCACAGGCGCGCTAAAGCTCACATCGAGCCCCTCGCAAGCCGCGATGATCTGCTCACGCCAGTCAGTATGAATTTCGCCCGAAAGGTAAACCTGCATTCTATTCTCCCTCAAATCTTTCGCGCCACAACATAGCGCGAAATTGCAGGGAAATTCCCTGACTCCAATGTCTCAAATCCAGCATCCGCAATCCGGCGGTCCACATCGGCAATCCGCCACAGCCCCACATCCGGTGCTTTGCCGATCCGCTTCAAAATCGGCAGCATGCCCGCCACCAGAAAACGCTTCCAGCCGAAGGCTTTGTCCATCAAGCAAGGCGTCTTGCTGATCATAAGCCCGCCAGGCTTGAGCATCTTGAATATGTCGGCAAGGACGGCGTCAGCATCAGGCACAAGGTGAAAGAGATTAAACCCCATCACCACATCAAACCCCTCCTCAAGCTGCGCGCTCTCAGCCGCGCCAAGCACGCGGAACTCTAGGTTGCTATGCTCGTCCGCCGCCTTGTCGCGTGCGATGCGGATCATCTCGCTGGATTGGTCCGTACCGACAAACGCCTTCACGTGCGGCGCCAGTCTGAGCGCGGTTGTCCCCGTGCCACAACCCATCTCAAGCACGCGCATCTCAGGCGTGAGGTGGCTGAGGGTGCGCGCCAGTGTGTGTTCATAATCCTCCACACTGCGCATCTGGCTTTCGGCATATTTGGGCGCCATCTTGTCCCAAAACGTCTTGCTATCCACCATCACACACCCCCTAAAGCTTACCCGCGCAGGCTCCCGCCCGTTGCCTTCGTGACTTTCTCAACAATCTTGGCCGCAACAGCCTCGATGTCTTCGTCCTTTAACGTCTTGTCTTGGGGCTGCATTCGCACAGTGATGGCAAGGCTCTTCTTGCCCTCACCGAGCGAGCCACCAATGAACTCGTCAAAGACGCGGACATCTTCGATCAAAGCCTTGTCAGCTCCCGCCGCCGCATTGATAAGCGTCAGCGCTTCGACACGTTCATCCACCACAAAAGCAAAGTCACGCTCCACAGCCTGCAAATCGCTCGACTTCAGAGCTGGACGTGTCGCGCTCTTCTTGCGCGCTTCAGGAACCTCTTCTGGCCAGACGGTAAAGGCCACAGCTGGCCCCTTCACGCCCATCTCCTTAAGCACTTTGGGGTGCAGCTCGCCAAAGATCGCCAAGACTTTTTTCGGTCCAAGACAGATTTTACCGTGCCGTCCAGGATGCCACCAGCTCGGCCCGTCGCGCATGACCTGCACCTTGGCAGGCGCACCAACAGCGGCCAGAACAGCTTCAGCATCCGCTTTCGCGTCAAACACATCAACAGAACGGCTCTCGCCCAAAATATCCTTCGGACCCGTCTTGCCAACCAAAAGCCCAGAGACTTGCAAAGCCTGCTCTCCCGGTTCGCCGCCGTGAAACACTGGCCCAACCTCAAACAAAGCAAGGTCTGCAAACCCGCGCGCTTGGTTGCGTGCCGCAGCCTGCAACAGCCCGACAAGAAGATCAGGCCGCATATGGCTCATCTCGCTTGAAATCGGGTTCTCAAGCCGCGTGGTATCTTCCCCGCCGCCAAACAGAGCCGCGCTCTTCTGATCGACAAAAGAGTAGGTCACGCACTCGTTGTAGCCAAGGCCCGCCGCCGTGCGCCGCGCTGCCTGCTCGCGCTTCTGAAGCGGCAACAAAATTTGCTTTGGCACGCCCGCGCTCGCCCGCGTCAGAGGCTTACCAACAAGCTTGGTCAAGCTCGCAATCCGCGCAACCTCTTCGACCAAATCCGCCTCACCCAGAACATCAGGCCGCCAGCTCGGCACCTGCGCCATATTGCCCTCAAGCTTGAAGCCCAGCGCCGTCAGCGTCTGCCGTTGCTCCGTCTCGGGAATATCCATGCCCACAAGGCTCTGCACCCGCTTCGCATCAAGCTTATACGCGCGGCTCACATCAGGTGCCTTGCCTGCCACGGTCACATTGCTCGGCTCACCGCCGCACAGCTCCATGATCATGGCGGTCGCATCTTCCATGGCCTGCATGTTGTAAGCAGGGTCAATCCCGCGCTCGTTGCGGTACCGCGCATCAGAGTTGATCTTGAGCGCACGTCCCGTCATGGCGATCTGGATATGGTCCCAATAGGCGGCCTCAAGGAAAACATCTGTTGTCTCCTCGGTGCAGCCCGTGGCCAACCCGCCCATAACGCCCGCAATGCTCTCAATGCCGTTGTCATCCGAGATCACAACCTGACCGCCAGAGAAGGTATATTCCTTCTCGTCCAAGCCAACAATCTTGTCACCCGCCTTGGCGCGATGCACCCGCAGATTGCCGCTCACCTTGCCCGCATCAAACACATGCAAAGGGCGGTTACGATCGTATGTGAAGAAGTTCGTAATATCGACAAGCGCCGAGATCGGACGCAAACCAATCGCTTTGAGGCGCTGTTGCAGCCACTCAGGCGAAGGCCCGTTCTTCACACCGCGAATAAGACGACCCGCAAAAACAAAGCAGCCGTCTACCTTGGCGTCGTCCTCAATGGTGACACTGATAGGGCATGCGAATTGCCCGTCATGGCTCGGCGTTTCCACAGGCTTGAGCTTGCCCAGCCCCCGCGCCGCCAAGTCACGCGCAATCCCGCGCACGCCCAGCGCATCAGGGCGGTTCGGCGTGATCGCAATCTCGATGGTCGGGTCGACCTTCTCAGGCGCATTCTTTGCCAGCCAGTCAATGAACAACTCGCCAATCTCACCAGAGGGAAGCTCGATAATCCCGTCATGCTCGTCACTGAGCTCAAGCTCGCGCTCTGACGCCATCATCCCGTGGCTCTCGACCCCGCGAATTTTGCCAACAGACAGCGTCGTGTCGATCCCCGGCACATAATCACCGGGCTTGCACAAGACGATAGTGATCCCCGTGCGCGCATTCGGCGCGCCACAAACGATCTGCTTGCTGCCCTCGTCAGTCTGCACGGTGCAGACACGCAAACGGTCCGCATCAGGATGCTGCTCCGCATGGGTCACCTTGCCCAGCGTAAAACTCTTAAGGCGCTCGGCAGGGTTCTCAACCCCTTCAACCTCAAGCCCGAGGTCCGTGAGCGCTTCACAAATCGCATCAACGCTGGCGTCGGTGTCGAGATGGTCTTTCAGCCAAGAGAGTGTGAATTTCATCGGCTCAGCCCTCCATGAAGTGTCGGTTGATCAAGGCTCGCGAAGCCATAGTGGCGCAGCCAGCGCAGGTCTGAGTCAAAGAACGCCCGCAAGTCGGGGATGCCGTATTTCAACATAGCGATACGGTCGATGCCCATGCCAAAGGCAAAGCCTTGCCATTCGTTCGGGTCGATCCCGCCCGCTTGCAGCACCTTGGGGTGGACCATGCCTGAACCGAGAATTTCGAGCCAGTCGTCGCCCTCGCCAACCTTGAGCGTGCCGCCTTCCCATGAGCAGCGGATGTCGACTTCGGCAGACGGCTCCGTAAACGGGAAGTGGCTCGCGCGGAAGCGCAGCTCCACATCATCGACTTCAAAGAACGCCTTCACAAACTCTTCGAGCACCCACTTGAGGTTGGCCATCGAGATGTCCTTATCCAGCGCCAGCCCTTCGACTTGGTGAAACATCGGCGTATGCGTCTGGTCATAATCCGCCCGATACACACCGCCGGGGCAGATCACGCGGATAGGCGCGCCCTGCTTCTCCATGCTGCGGATTTGCACGGGGCTGGTATGCGTGCGAAGCACATGCGGGGGCCGTTCGTCGCCCTCGGCACGGTGCATATAAAATGTATCCATCTCCGCGCGCGCCGGGTGATGGCCCGGAATGTTCAGCGCGTCGAAGTTATACCAATCGGTGTCGATCCGCGGCCCTTCGGCCACAGCAAAGCCCATATCCGCAAAGATCGCGGTGACTTCTTCTGTCACTTGGCTGATCGGGTGAATGCTCCCCTGCCCGCGCAAACGGCTCGGCAATGTCACATCAAGCCACTCGCTGCGCAGCCGCTCATCCAGCGCCGCATCTTCAAGGCCTGCCTTCTTAGCTGCGAGCGCCGAGTTAATCTCGTCTTTCAGCGCGTTGAGCTTCGGCCCAGCCACCTGCCGCTCCTCGGCAGTCATCTTGCCCAGCTCCCGCATCTGAAGGCTCACTTCGCCCTTTTTGCCGACCGCTTGCAAGCGCAAGTCCTCAAGCGTGGCTTCATCAGACGCAGCCGCAATCGCCGCGATGTATTTGTCTCTTAGATCGTCCATGTCTCATACCTATCTGGCTCGCGTTTGACCTAGCGCGCCCTGCACCATTTCGCAAGCCAGCAACCCTCTCAGAACAAATTGACTCAAATTAAAGCCCAGTTTACCTTTTGATAGCCTTAGGGGGTTTTGGTTATGGGTTTGTTTTTGCTGTTCAGCCTCGCGGCTGGGTCCGCTGCGCTCTTAGGCGTGATCAATCTGTTTGACGGCGGCAGTGCCACACCAGAGGCCAGCGCCGAAGAAATCGCCCTGCTTGAAGGCGACGCCATCACAGCCACAGAGCAAATGCTTGCCGATGACCTGACCCGCGGAGAAGACATCGAAGCGCTCGACCTCACGCCCTTCACAACAGAATACGACGAATACTATGTCGACTTCACAGCCACGCCCGACGACGATCTGATCGTGCTCCCGCAAGAGGGCTCCACTGATTATCCCGACTATGGCACAGGCTCGGTTATCTTCGGCGATGCGGGCGATGACACCATGATCGGCCAAGACGCGGGTGATGTCTTCTTCGGTGAGGCCGGCGACGATGAACTCTTCGGCGGCGGCGGTGATGACCAGCTCTTTGGCGGCGCGGGCAATGATCTCTTGTCAGGTGGCGCTGGCAACGACCTCCTCACAACAGAAACAGCCGACGGCAGCGATACGCTCTATGGCGGCGCTGGTGACGACGAAATCGCCGCCTTTGGCGAGATCGACACAGACGCTATTCACCACATTTCAGGTGGCGCTGGCGATGACAACATCACCCTTCAAGGCGGCGCCTATCTGGTCAGCCTCGGAAGCGGAGCCGATATGGTCACGCTTCAACCCGAAGATGGCGAAAGCGGTGTCAGCTCCGCCGCGCTGATCAGTGACTTTGACGTCATTGAGGACACCCTAATGATCATGGTCGAAGGCCCGAGCAGCAGCGCCGCCACCGCGCTCACCTATACGCTCAGCCAAGTCGAAACAGACCTTGGCCTCGCAACCCTTGTTGAGCCTGCAGTCTCCAACGTAGCTATCGCCACCGCCCTCGCAGGAAGCGTCAACGGCGGGGTCGCGCTTTTGCTTGGCGTCACCCCCGACCAGCTCACAGCCGCCAATATTCAGGTCGTACTCGGCTAAGCCCTGCACGCGATCTGCCCTCTGATTTGAATAAATCTCTCGACTTAAGGCGCAGTCCTGCCCGAATTCGGCCAAGTCTCTGCCGTGCACGGCCAGCATCTTACCTCCAGATCAAACTGGAGGATCATGCAATGACCAACGCAACCAAAGTTTTCGCCGCTGCCGCGCTTTTCGTGGCCTCAACAGCCCCTGTCGCAGAAGCACAGATGCGCCCGGCCGTTGGGTATCAGAGCCAGTGGTACACAACGCCAGACGGCTGCTCATATTCGCGCACACATGCCCCCGGATATGGGGTGTCTTGGGTGCTGATCCAAAATCCACATCACATCAATAAGCCCAATGTCGGCGACCATTGTGCAAATACGCTCTAAGCCCTCCAAGGCCCCTAGGGGTGCGCATCTGCTGCGCACCCTGCACAGGCGTACGCCTCGTTATCTTAATTTCTGTTAACGATTGCCCCACAAGGCGGTGCACGGGTTGTGCACGCATTGTGCACGCTTTTCACCCCCCTAGAATCAGCCATTTTCAGCACCGTTAACCAAGCGGAACGCAGACTTAACGAACAAGAAAAAACGCCGCGAACCTGTTGGTTCACGGCGTTCATTTTATAGGCTTTTAGCGTAGCTTAAGCAGCCAGCGCGCCTTGTGCTTGTGCAACAATCGCACCGAAGGCTTCGGGCTCATGTACAGCCAGATCGGCGAGGACTTTACGGTCCACTTCGATACCAGCAAGGCTCAAGCCATTGATAAAGCGCGAATATGTCAGCGTCGCATCGTGCGAACGCACAGCCGCGTTGATCCGCTGGATCCACAGAGCGCGGAAATTGCGCTTGCGATTCTTGCGGTCACGGGTTGCATATTGGTTTGCTTTGTCCACCGCCTGGCGCGCGACCTTAAAAGTATTTTTACGACGGCCATAATAACCTTTGGCTGCCTTAATAACTTTCTTGTGACGTGCGTGTGTGGTTGTTCCGCCTTTTACTCTCGACATATCTAACCCTCCTTAGCGTGCGTATGGCATCATGGACTTGATGATTTTGGCATCAGGTGCAGATAGGGTTGTCGTACCGCGAGCATCGCGAATGAATTTGTTTGTGCGCTTGATCATGCCGTGCTGCTTACCAGCCTGGCCGGCTTTGACCTTGCCACTTGCCGTCATTTTGAACCGCTTTTTGCAGCTCGATTTGGTCTTCATCTTGGGCATTTCCGTCTCCTTAGTTTGGGTCGGTCTATAATGCGCGACTCGGCATGCCACTTCTGGCCGGTCCCGCAGACGAAAGCGGTGTTTAAGACGGCTTATGCTTTATTGCAAGGGCTAATCAGCCCAAATATCGAGCTACAACATTGATGATCACATTGGGGATCTGATCCAGCGTATATCCCGCAGGCTTTGACGCTGCGGCCCATGCCACAAGCCCGCCGCTGATAATCAAAACAATTGCAGCAGCCCGTGGCGTGCGATTGTCCGACAGAGCCGAAACAACCGCAGGTACAGAAAAGACCGCAATCACCAATCCGATCACGAGATAGAGATCGTAGTCCATCGTGCGCACCCTTCACAAAACCATTTATATTTTGGAGTCTACTCTGGGTCGGAGGCAAAAATCAAACTTTGGTCACAAGGCGCCACACGCAAGATATTTGTTGTGCCTGGAACATTGAAAGGAACGCCCGCAGTCACAACAATCTGATCTGCCGCTGTCGCGTATCCAGCGCTCTGCGCAGCGCGCGCAGCATTCACTACAGCTTGCTTAAATCGCTCAAGTTCTCCCGTCATGATGCAGTTGGTGCCCCAACTTAGAGCCAGCCGCCTTGCCGTGCCACGCAAGCTCGTTAGCGCAATGATTGGAACACGTGGCCGCTCACGCGCGGTCAAAAGCGCGGTTGTGCCTGACTGCGTAAAGCAACAGATCGCCTTGATGTCTGTCGATTCGGCAATCTCGCGCGCCGCCGCCACGATCCCATCTGCCACGCTTTCGCGTTTGACCACACGAGAGGCTTCGATGATCTCGCGATAAGTTGGGTCTGACTCGACCTCAACTGCCACATTATTCATCGTGCTCACGGCTTCCACAGGATACTGGCCCGCAGCGGACTCCGCCGAAAGCATAATTGCATCCGCGCCCTCATAGATTGCCGTCGCGACATCGCTCACTTCTGCACGCGTTGGCATTGGGCTCTCAATCATGCTTTCAAGCATTTGCGTAGCCACGATGACAGGCTTGGCCGCCGCACGACAACGTCGTACAAGCCGTTTCTGGATTGGTGGTACGTTCTGCACAGGCAACTCCACACCCAAATCGCCGCGTGCCACCATAATGCCGTCCGAGACAGCCAGAATTTCATCAAAGCTGGTCACCGCTGTCGGCTTTTCAATCTTGGAAAGAACAGCCGCACGGCCATCAATCAACGCTTTGGCCTCTTCTACATCTGCTGCACGCTGCACAAACGACAGGGCGATCCAGTCCACACCCAGCTGGCAGACAAACTCTAGATCCGCACGATCTTTCTCCGACAAAGCCGCCAAAGGCAGCACCACTTCAGGCACGTTAACACCTTTGCGGTTGGAGATCGCACCGCCTGCGGTGACAATACAATCCGCAAAATCAGCGCCGCATGTCTCGACCTTCAGACGGATCTTGCCGTCGTTCACAAGCAGGGTCGTACCATCTTCCAACGCCTTGAAAATCTCAGGATGCGGCAAGCAAACACGGGCGTTAGTGCCAGCGGTTTCATCAAGATCAAATCGGAATTTCTGCCCCTCAACGAGCTCTTCTTCCTCGTTGGCGAAGACCCCGACCCGCAGCTTTGGCCCCTGCAAATCCGCCAAAATCGCGATCGGACTTTCAAGTTCGCGCTCAATTTCACGGATGATTCTATGTCGCTCACGAATCTCGTCATGACCACCGTGCGACATGTTTAGGCGGAACACATCGGCCCCTGCCTCGTGCAAGCGCTTGATCATCTCATAATCGTTCGAAGCAGGCCCCAACGTCGCCACGATCTTTACATTTCTGAGCCGTCTCATATGTTCTGCCTCTCGATATTATTAGTGCGATGCGCTTCTACAGATTATCGCGCGTCTGTGACACAGGCACAACAGTGCGTTTACGCGCTTAAAAGGATTTTACGCCATGAACTACAAGCCATTTGAGATCGTAGGAGCCGAAAGAAGCGGCCCCTGGGTCATCGCTTGTGATCATGCATCAAACCTAATTCCACCCTTTGTAAATAACGGCAGCCTAGATCTTCCCGCTGGCGATATGGGCCGACACATAGCATATGACGTCGGAGCAAAAGGGGTTTCTCTCGCGCTCGGGGCCTTGCTTGATGCGCCAGTCATTTGCTCCAATTTTTCCCGCCTCGTGATTGACCCCAACAGAGGCGAGAACGATCCAACCTTGTTGATGAAGCTCTATGACGGAACCATCATTCCTGCCAACCGCCATGCTGACGCAAAAGAAAAGGAGCGCCGCCTAGACGCTTGCTACAGACCCTATCATTACGCTTTGGCAGACCTGCTCGAAACCCGACCAGAGGCTGCTCTTCTTACGATTCATAGCTTTACACCACAGCTCGCTGGACGACCCAAGCGACCATGGCATGTGGGCATTCTTCATGCAGACGACAGGCGCCTCTGCGATCCGCTATTGGAGCTACTACAGCAAGACCAGTCGCTCTGCGTGGGCCGCAACGAGCCCTACGGCGGGCACCTCCCGGGTGATACGATAGACAGGCACGCCATTTCTCAAGGGCGACACAACACCCTCGTTGAAATTCGCAACGATCTTATCCACACTGTTGAACAACAAGCGAATTGGGCAGAGCGCCTCGCCCCCATGTTGCAAAATGCTCTGCGCATCACCTTAGCAAACGAGGTCTGAAATCATGGACGATCAAACCAAATTGGAAATCGAAGCCGCCGCTTTTCGCACCTTGCAAAAACATCTGATGCAAGACCGTACCGATGTGCAAAACATCGACTTGATGAACCTTGCAGGCTTTTGCCGCAATTGCCTTGCTCGTTGGTATCAGGAAGCGGCAAACGAGCGCGGCATTGATATCTCAAAAGACGAGGCCCGCGAAGCCTACTACGGCATGACCATGGACGAGTGGAAAGCCAATTATCAAACAGAGGCTAGCCTCGCAAAGCAGGCGGAGTTTGAAGTGGCGTTCAAAGAAAATGTGACAGACAAGAGTTAGGATATACTTCCCTCCTCTTGCAGGTCTTTCCAAAAAAAACGAAGGCGTCCGCTTCTAGCAAGGCCTATTGGCACAGAGAATTGCAGGCACCGCTCGAGCCCTAAATTGCTTTTTTAAGGCTCTCATCGAGGTAAATCTCGCGCAGGCGTTTAGCGATTGGACCGGGCGTTCCGTCTCCCATCGTCGCGCCATCAATCTCGACAACAGGCATCACAAACGCACTTGCAGATGTCGTGAACGCCTCATCAGCTTCTTTGGCTTCCTCAATCGTAAAGCTACGCTCTTCGACTTCCATTTGAGCCTCTTTCGCCATCCGCAGAACAGCGGCACGGGTTATCCCATGCAGGATATCGTTTGAAAGCCCACGCGTGATGATCTTGTTACCCTTCAC
Source organism: Lentibacter algarum (assembly GCF_040580765.1). Lineage (GTDB taxonomy): Bacteria > Pseudomonadota > Alphaproteobacteria > Rhodobacterales > Rhodobacteraceae > Lentibacter > Lentibacter algarum. Next base: position 2,749,938 of record NZ_CP158687.1, read on the forward strand.
GATATAGGCGTTGTTAGACGTCCCTTCGGTTACAAAACCTTCTTCGACCATCCAAGCGTCATCACAACCCACTTTTTTTGCCATCATTTTACCCATTGAAGGGTAGAGAAGCTGTACTGTTTTGATGTCGCGTCGACCCCAACGAATGTCCTCAATGGAGATGATCTTTGCACCTTTCTGAGAGGCGGCGCTGTTCGCCATTCCTGGTTTGCTTTGAGTAAACAGTACAAGCGTTGGTTTGGTCGTTTCAGGATCAGGGAAGGCAAAGTCACGGTCGCCATCAGAGCCGCGGGTGATCTGCAGATAGACAAGACCCTCGTCAATCTCGTTGACGCGCACAAGCTCACGGTGGATTTCCAGAAGTTCATCCATCGTGCACGGCATTCCCATATCCAACTCATTCAATGAGCGTTCTAGGCGCACGGCATGTCCTTCAAAATCGATCAGTTTGCCTTGGAGGACTGAAGTTACCTCATAGACCCCATCAGCCATCAAAAATCCACGATCAAAGATCGAGATCTTGGCTTCATTTTCAGGCACATAAGCGCCATTTACAAAAACTGTGCGTGTCATAGTCGGTTTATCCCCAAAGCTCTGGTTTCGGCGCATGAACGCCGTTTTCGTCAAAATGAAGTGGCGTATCACGGTCTTCCGCCAGAAGCAGCGGGCCGTCAAGATCGGTCACTGTCGCACCTTGTGCGACAAGCGTTGCTGGGGCCATCGCCAGCGATGTGCCAACCATACAGCCAACCATAACGCCATAACCCTCTGCCAATGCCGCGTCTTTCAAGCGAAGCGCTTCAGTCAACCCACCAGTCTTGTCGAGCTTGATGTTCACAACGTCATACTTGCCCTTGAGATGAGGCAGGCTAGAGCAATCATGGGCGCTTTCATCAGCACAGACAGGCACAGGCCGTTCGATCCCGATCAACCCGTCATCATCGCTTGCGGGCAAAGGCTGCTCGACAAGTGAAACGCCAAGGCGCTGAAGATGTGGCACAAGATCAAGGTAAACAGCTCGAGACCAGCCTTCATTAGCGTCAATAATGATCCGCGACTTCGGCGCCCCAGCCCGGACAGCTTCAAGGCGGGGCATGTCATCAGGCGTGCCGAGCTTGATCTTAAGAAGCGGGCGAAACGCGTGCTTTGCCGCCTGCTCTTGCATCTTTGCAGGCGTATCAAGCGAGAGGGTATAGGCCGTAATCTCGGGCTTCGGCGCAGGCAGCCCCGCAAGCTCCCATGCGCGCTTTCCAGAAGCCTTGGCTTCCATATCCCAGAGCGCACAATCGACTGCGTTGCGCGCTGCCCCTGCGGGCAGGAGTTCATAGAGCGCAGCGCGATCAAATCGGTCTGGCAGGCCGTTGATCTCTGCTGTGACAGACTCGAGCGTCTCATCATAGCGGGCGTAGGGCACGCATTCGCCCCAGCCGTGGTTTTCACCATCTTGCAAACGCACCGTCAGCACCTTGGCCTCAGTGCGCGAGCCTCTTGAAATGGTGAAGACCTGCGCGAGCTTGAAGCTTTCTGGTGTGACTGTGATTTTCATGGTCTTGCCTTAGCTCAGTGCCGCAAGCGCATCAACCAGCTTGCCCGCACCATAGCGGTAAGGGTCTGTTGCTGGTAGGCCCGTTTTCACTTCAATATCAGCAAGGTAAGCGCGAGCAGCATCATCATCCATGTTCTGGGTGTTTACGGCATAGCCAATCACTTCACAGGCAGGATTAGCCACGCGTGCAAGCTGCAAGGCCATATCGCGCACTGCTTCAAGGCTTGGCAGCGAATAGCCGGGAAGGCCGCGCATATGCTCGCGCGTTGGCTCGTGACAGACCACCAATGCATCAGGTTGGCCCCCGTGGATCAGAGCCATAGTCACGCCTGAATACGAGACATGAAACAAGCTGCCTTGGCCTTCGATGATATCCCAGTGGTCTTCATCGTTATCAGGCGTGAGCCACTCGATCGAACCCGCCATGAAGTCGGCAATCACAGCATCGAGCGGAACACCCCCACCCGTAATCAGGATGCCTGTTTGGCCAGTTGCGCGGAAAGTCGACTTCATACCGCGGTCCTGCATCTCTTTGTCCATGCAAAGCGCCGTATACATCTTGCCGACAGAGCAATCTGTGCCAACAGCCAAGAGGCGCTTACCTTTGCGAGGCTCGCCATTGGCGATGGGATATTTCACTTCTGGAATACGCACATCATGAAGCATACGGCCCGTCGCTTCGGCGACGGCCACAAGATCAGCCTCCTCGCGCAGCAAGTTGTGCAGGCCAGACGCAAGGTCAAAGCCTTCCTCGAGTGCTGTCACCAGGACTTTTTTCCACTCTTGGCTAATGATCCCACCACGATTGGCGACGCCAATCACGAGCGTCTTTGCGCCTGCGGCTTTTGCCTCTTCCAAGGTCATATCAGCTAGGCCCATGTCTGCCTTGCAGCCATCCATGCGAAACTGACCTACGGCATTTTCGGGGCGCCAGTCCTTGATGCCTTGTGCAACTTTTGCAGCGAGTTGATCTGGCGCATCGCCGAGAAAGAGAAGGTATGGTGTTTTGATCATGGCTAAGCCCCCAATGGTTTAGGAGAATTTTAGTGATGCTCAGGCGAAACACTTCTCATTTCCACTAAGATTCAGCTAAATATTTCAATATTCTCCCGATTATAAGTTAACACTTCGAAGATTCTTCGAAATTTGCCTCACATTCCGATTCTGTGCCGCGCCACACATAATGCTGCAGGTGCAAAGAGCGCTTGCAGCCACGACTGTAATTTAATATCCAATCCACAAGCTCAAACGCAATTTCATTACCTGAAAGGCTCCTTCACCATGAGTTTTCGTATTCAACCTCAGGCTCCTAAGCGGCCGAACCGGTGTCAGCTGTTTGGACCAGGGTCCAACACCAAACTTTTTGCCAAGATGGCGGCCAGTGCTGCTGATGTTATAAACCTCGATCTTGAAGACTCCGTTGCCCCATCGGACAAGGACGCCGCGCGCGCCAATGTCATCGAGGCGATCAATACGATCGACTGGGGCAACAAATATATCAGTGTGCGCATCAACGGGCTCGACACCCCCTATTGGTACAAAGACGTTGTGGACATCATGGAGCAGGCTGGCGATCGACTTGACCAGATCATGATCCCCAAGGTCGGATGTGCCGAAGATGTCTATGCGGTCGACGCTTTGGTCACCGCCATTGAGCGCGCCAAAGGCCGTGCAAAGCCTGTTTCCTTTGAAGTGATCATCGAGAGTGCAGCAGGGATCGCCCATGTCGAAGCCATTGCGGCCTCAAGCCCGCGCCTTCAGGCAATGAGTCTTGGTGCGGCCGACTTTGCGGCCTCAATGGGCATGCAAACAACGGGTATCGGCGGAACGCAGGAAAACTATTACATGCTGCGCGAAGGTGAAAAGCACTGGTCAGACCCGTGGCATTGGGCACAAGCGGCGATCGTTGCAGCCTGTCGCACACATGGCGTTCTGCCTGTCGACGGACCCTTCGGCGACTTCTCGGACGACGAGGGCTACCGCGCGCAAGCGATGCGTTCGGCCACGCTCGGTATGGTCGGAAAATGGGCGATCCACCCCAAGCAAATCGCGCTGGCAAACGAAGTTTTCACACCGTCCGAAGCGGCTGTCGCAGAGGCCCGCGAGATCCTTGCGGCGATGGAAAAGGCCAAGGCAAACGGCGAAGGCGCAACCGTCTATAAAGGCCGTCTGGTGGACATTGCCAGCATCAAACAGGCCGAAGTGATCGTCGCTCAGGCCGAGCTGATCGCAGGCTAACACCAAAAGGTTTTGACAAAAAGCGGGCGCCTTCGGGCGCCCGTTAACGTTTGGAGCTCTGCTGATTCTAGGGGGGTGAAAAGCGTGCACAACCCGTGCACACCCCGTGCACCGCCAAAACGGTTTTTACGATTTCGGGCAAAACGGCCTGTTTGTTATAGCAGCGTACGTTGTGCAGGTGCAGAATGCGTCCGTTTTGGACTTTTAGCCCCCGTGAAAGGCGCGCATATTACGCCAATGACATATGACATCTTTCTCGCCCTCACACTTTTTGCTTTTGTGACCTCGGCAACGCCGGGGCCGAACAATATGATGTTATTGGCCTCTGGGGCGAACTTCGGCTTTGTCCGCACCATCCCACACATGTTTGGGATCAGCCTTGGCTTTGGATTAATGATCTTTCTCGTCGGGATCGGGCTGATGCAGGTCTTTGACACCTATCCTGTGAGCCGGACAATCCTGACCATTGTGAGCGTGGTTTATATGCTTTGGCTGGCGTGGAAGATCGCCAATTCGGCAGCGCCCGAGGGCAGCGCAACTGGCGGCACACCGATGACATTTTTGCAGGCAGCCGCGTTTCAATGGGTCAACCCGAAGGCGTGGAGCATGGGGCTGACGGCAATCACGCTCTATGCAGGAGACAGGTCGGTCTGGTCGGTCGCGCTGGTGGCTTTGGCGTTTATGATCGTGAACTTCCCGTCCGTCACGATCTGGGTTGTACTTGGGCGCGAGATGCGGCGCTTTCTGACTTCACCTGCACGGCTGAGAGCCTTTAACTGGGGAATGGCCGTACTTTTGGTGCTTTCGCTCTATCCCGTTCTTTTGCCTTAGACGGTTGAGGCAAAGTTATGTTGAGGATATTGATTTAGGTCAAGACTCACATTCTAACTTCAATATATGATCTCGCCATGTGTATGATATTGGAGAGTAAAATGAAGTCTATCTTGCTTGGCGCGGCAATGGCGCTTGCCCTTGGGGCCCCCAGTTTTGCGCAGCAAAACCAACCTGCGCGCGAGATTTCGGCGCCGATTGTGGCCTTCACACCTGTGATTGTAAAAAATGCCGATGCGCTTGAGCTGACGGAGGCGCAGCGCGCTGACCTGAAGCAATGGCTCGATACAATGCCAGCAAACCGCAAAATGATTGAAGAGGCGGCCTTGGCCGCGCGCGCTGAGCTGCGCGCCGCGATCATTGCGGGTGCACCTACGGACGAGCGCCAAGCGCTCGCGGCAAAAGTCGGCGAGATGGAGACCAAGCTTGTGATGATGCGCTCCAACTGCACCGATCACTGGCGCGCGACGCTCACGGAAGCGCAATTTGCTAAAATGCTCGAACTGGCTGCCATGTAAGGCTCTCCTGCGCGGCGCGGGAGCTTATGCTGCCTGCGCCGCGCGCAACGATTGCATTTGTTTTGCAGAGCAGCCATATAGTTTTGACGATTTGGCAGGAGCAGAGCATGACCAACTACCTCGATTTTGAAAAGCCACTGGCCGAGATTGAAGGCAAAGCGGAAGAGCTGCGCGCTATGGCGCGGCAAAGCGAGGGAATGGATATTGAGTCAGAAGCCGCGGCTTTGGACAAGAAAGCCGCCGATATGCTGGTTGCGCTCTATAAAGAGCTGACACCTTGGCGAAAATGCCAAGTGGCGCGGCACCCAGACCGCCCACATTGCTCTGATTATATCAAAGCGTTGTTTACAGAATACACCCCTCTCGCAGGCGACCGGAACTTTGCCGACGATGACGCCGTGATGGGCGGCTTGGCGCGATTTGATGGTAAACCTGTAATGGTGATCGGCCATGAGAAGGGCAGCGACACCAAGGGCCGGATCAAACATAACTTCGGCATGGCGCGCCCTGAGGGCTACCGCAAGGCGGTGCGCCTCATCGAGATGGCGGGCAAGTTTGGTCTGCCTGTGATCACGCTGATTGACACAGCAGGCGCCTATCCCGGAAAAGGCGCGGAAGAGCGCGGGCAATCAGAAGCGATTGCGCGCTCCACGGAAGCCTGTTTGCAGGCGGGTGTCCCTCTGATCTCGATCATCATTGGCGAAGGCGGCTCTGGTGGGGCCGTGGCGTTTGCAACGGGCGATCGTGTGGCCATGCTGGAGCATTCGATCTATTCGGTGATTACACCTGAAGGCTGCGCCTCTATCTTGTGGAAAGACTCCGAGAAGATGCGCGAAGCCGCGGAAGCCCTGCGGCTAACGGCCAAAGACTTGACCCAATTGGGCGTTGTCGACCGCGTGATCAAAGAGCCACTCGGCGGCGCGCATCGCGACAAGCCTGCCACGCTGGATGCCGTGCGAAAGGCCTTGGCGGAAATGCTCAAAGAGCTCGACGGGAAAAAGGGCAAAGCGCTCATCGCGTCGCGCCGAAAGAAGTATCTTGATCTTGGCTCAAAAGGGCTGGCTGCCTAAGCTGGCGAGAGCGCTTGTCTGCTCTTCTTCTTTTTAAAAATATCCTGGGGGTATGGGGGCAAAGCCCCCATCGGGTCGGATTTGCGAAGCAATTCGAAGTCCTTACAGCGCGCCCTCAAGTCCGAGCGACGCAATCAGATGATAATATCCGATCAGAACCATGACAAAGAAGGCAACGAGGACCAGCTCGTGCTTGAAATGGTTGCTGTGGAAAAAGTTGCGATCGCGGTGATGCATGACATCCATCAGCTCGTCACCAAAGCGCACCGAGAGGAATGTGCCAATCCCTGACAGGAGGATCACGCCCCAATAGGGCCATGGCGTGAGCAGGATTTCTGCAAAGATCCGGGTGAGCAACGTTGTTTGGTAATACTCCGGCGCGAGCAGCAGCGTGACCAGATTGACTACAATCGCGAGCGCCCAGACGGCGAGCTCGGAAACAACCATCCGAATGCCAAAGAGCAGACGCAGGGGGAAATCAAGCAAAAAGCCTGCGTCGGCGACAGGGGTGCAGAGAACAAAGAAGCTCCATGTCAGCGCGACGGCCACACCACCTGTGGCGAAGTCATAGGTCAGGCCGAGGTAAAGGAAATACCCAACCGCAAGAGCCAGTAGGGCCGCGAACTTCCAGATCACTTGTCGGGAGGGGGCGTGTCCTGTGCTGTCGCTCATCGGGTGACCTATCGGTTTTAGCTTGCGAGAAGTTTGAGGCCCGCGGTGACATCAGACCGAACGGCGAGGCGTAGGCCTGGCTCGTCGCCAGCGCGCAGCGCCGCAACGATGGCGCGGTGGAAATGGGGCAGCTCCGTGCGCTGCAGGCGGCCATAAAGCGCGCGCATTGTAGGCCCTAGCTGCAACCACACTGTCTCGCACATCGCCAGCATGGCGGGGGCTTGAGCGCGCAGGTAAAGCGTGCGGTGGAACTCTAGATTGGTGCGGATGTAGGCCACAGCGTCTTTATGGGCGATGGCTTCGGCAATGGTTCCGTTGATGGTCTGAAGGCGCTCGATCAGTGCCATGTGCGCACGGGGCAGCGCGCGGCTGGACAGCTCGACCTCCAGCAGGGCACGCAGGGCGGCAAGCTCTTCGATCCGCTCATTGGAGAGCTCAGGCGTTGCGACACGGCCCGAGGAGGACATAAACAGCGCCCCTTCCGCGACAAGCCGCTGCACCGCCTCGCGCGCGGGCGTCATAGAGACATCAAACTCCCGCCCGATACCACGCAGCGTCAGAGCATGGGCGGGGGGCAGTTCGCCATGCATGATACGCGTACGGAGCCCACGATAGACTTTGTCGTGGGCCGAGGAGGTATTGTCGCTGCGCGGGCTCGCGAGGGAGGGTATATGGCTTTGCATACACATTTGTGATCACAAAAATCCGCCGCTGTCAATCTGAAGGATTTGTGATCACGAAGATGAGGTGAAGCGGTATTTATGCAAGCTCGCCCCATGCTCGCGCAGCCAACCGCGTTCACGGTGGTGTGCGCCATAGAGCGCCTGCACCACCTGCCAGAAGGCGGGGGAGTGATTCATCTCGGCGAGATGGGCCACCTCATGTGCCGCCACATAGCGAAGCACCTCAGGCGGAGCCATAATCAGCCGCCAAGAATACATCAGCGTGCCTTGCGAACTGCACGAGCCCCAGCGCGATCGGGTGTCGCGCATTGATATCCGGTTAAAGGGCCGGCCAAGAGCAGCGGAATAGGCATCAGACGCGGCTGTAAGCCGATCACGCGCCAACTCTTTCAAAAAGCCGCTGAGGCGCGCGCCCGTGCGCTCAGGCGGACCAGGGATTAGGAGCTGATCTTCACTTAGCACAATCTTACGGCCCGCGCCTTGGATCACACGAATCATCTGGCCTTCAAGAGGAAGAAGGCTGCCCTGCCCCACAGGCACATCCGCCTCAAAGCGCGCGACGTGACGGCGCAGCCATGCGGCCTTTTCGCGTATAAAGCCCGTGGCCTCGGCCTCAGAGGCATAGCGCGGCAAAGTGAGCGTAACGCGACCATCAAGCTGAGACACACGCAAAGACAGGCGTTTGGCTTGTGAAGAGCGCTTGAGACGCACTTCAACGCGCGGTTCATCCGTTTGCTCGCTTTCCAGAACGAAAGTACTCATTGATTTCCCTTGTGGCGCAAAGGCCCATGCTCGGAGTTGTTTTGGCGAAAGGCTTTGACACCCCTGCTCTGTTATGGCAGTTGGCGCTGATCACCGACAAGACCCGAATTGAAAGAGGTATACCATGCCTAAGGAAGAATGGGGCATCAAACGCTTGTGCCCGACCACTGGCAAACGGTTTTACGACCTGAACGCCAAGCCCGTTGTGAGCCCTTACACAGGCGAAATTGTTGAGTTTGACGCCAACAAGAAGAGCCTGATTGCGCCCGACCAGGAAGACGCAGTCACGAAGAAGGCGAAAGAAGCAGAAGACGATCTTGAAGTAGATGTACTTGAAGATGATGTTGATGTGGATCTCGACGACGATGATGATGTGCTAGAAGACGACGATGACGATGATAACGTCTCGCTCGACGATCTTGCAGACGTTGCTGCCGAAGGCACCGACGACGACTGATGTTTTATCATCTATGATTTCGCAGAGGGGCGGATTTGGGCTTGATCCCGCTCGCCCCTTTGACTAAGACCCGCGCAGTTGCTTTTGCAACGCTTGGTTTTGGGGCATTAGCTCAGCTGGGAGAGCGCCTGCATGGCATGCAGGAGGTCAGCGGTTCGATCCCGCTATGCTCCACCAAAACCCTCTCTTTTGATTGATCTCCCAGCATTTGACAGGACGGACAGGCGCTGACTTAACGCACGAAGACGTGCGACCAGTGCAGCGGTTCGATCCCGCTATGCTCCACCGAAACCCTTCTTTTGATTGATCTCCCAGCATTTGACACGACGATCAGAGCGCGCCGCGTAGGTTCCAAAGCTCTGGGAAGAGTTCGACCTCAAGCATCTTGCGCAGATACTGCACCCCGCTTGTGCCCCCTGTGCCGCGCTTGAAGCCGATGATGCGCTCGACAGTTGTGACATGGTTGAAGCGCCAGCGGCGGAAGTAATCTTCCAGATCAACCAGCTTTTCGGCAAGTTCGTAGAGGCTCCAGTATTTCGACGGGTCTTTATAGACTGTGAGCCATGCCGCCTCGACAGCTGCGTCAGCCTCATGCGGGGCGCGCAGGCGGAAGACCTCGGGAGCGAAGCTCGCACCTGTTTCAGCTTCCAGTGCACGCAAAGCGACGTGATAGAGCGAAGGGCGCGCGAGCTCGTCTTCAAGGAGCTGGTGCAGTTCGGGGCGGTGAGCATGTACCTTCATCAGGTTTTCATTGCGGTTGCCAAGCACGTATTCGACGAGGCGGTATTGGTGCGACTGAAAGCCTGACGAGCGGCCCAGCGTCTCGCGGAAAGTGGTGTAATCTGATGGCGTCATGGTGCGCAACACGTCCCATGCGGAGTTGAGCTGATCAAAAATACGGCTCAAGCGTGCGCACATTTTAAAGGCGGGGGAATAGTCACCCTTTTCAAGCAGTGCACGGGCAGCAGATGCCTCGTGGAGTGCAAGCTTGATCCAGAGCTCGCTTGTCTGGTGCTGGATGATGAAGAGCATCTCGTCATGCGCTGACGAAAGCGGCGTCTGGGCGGAAAGGATCTGATCCATGTGGAGATAGTCACCATAGCTCATATCCTTGGCAAAGGACATTTGCGCGCCGTCTGTCTCGGGGTTGTAGCTGTCGCTCATCAGGCATCCTCTCAGGTTTGTGGCGAGGGTATTTCTGTGAGTCATTTATTTCAAGCTTAAAGGTTTAGGCTTGAAATAAATCTACTCCTGCGCAAAGCTTGACCCGAAACGGATAGGGACTCGGGGAAATGTCATGCGTGTAGCCTGTTTGGGAGGCGGTCCAGCGGGACTGTATTTTGCGATCTCGATGAAGCTGCGCGACCCGGCGCATGATGTTGTCGTCTTTGAGCGCAATAAGGCGGATGACACTTTTGGCTGGGGGGTTGTTCTCTCAGATGATGCTCTCGCGAACATGCAGGAGAATGACCCGCAATCAGCCGATGCGATCCGCGAGAGCTTTGCCTATTGGGATGATATCGCCGTGGTGCAAAACGGTGTGCGTACGGTGTCTGGCGGGCATGGGTTTGCGGGGATTGGCCGCAAGAAGATGCTTCTGCTCTTGCAAGAGCGGGCGCGGGAGCTGGGCGTTGACCTGCGCTTTGAGAGCGTTGTCGGACCCGTGGAAGACTACAAGGACGACTACGACCTCGTGGTGGCCTGTGACGGGATCAACTCGGCGGTGCGCACGGCTTGGGCTGAGCATTTCAAGCCTGATGTGGATGTGCGCCAGTGCAAGTTTGTCTGGCTTGGCACGCACCAGAAATTTGACGATGCGTTCACCTTCATTTTTGAGAAGACCGAGGCTGGCTGGGTCTGGGTACATGCTTACCAGTTCGATGAGGACACCGCGACTGTGATTGTCGAGTGTCAGCAAGACACATGGGACAGGCTCGGCTTTGAAGGGATGAGCAAAGAAGCGATCATTGGAAAATGCGCAGAGATTTTCGCCGACCATCTCGGCGGGCATAGTCTGATCTCCAACGCTGATCATTTGCGCGGCTCGGCTGTGTTTATGAACTTCCCAAGAGTGCTCTGCGAAAGATGGCACCACGAAAATGTCGTGTTGCTTGGCGATGCATCTGCCACGGCGCATTTCTCGATTGGATCTGGCTCACGGCTGGCGTTTGACTCAGCGATTGCGCTGGCTCAGCTCTTACACGAGGAGCCTGTGATGGAACGCGCCTTCGAGCGTTATCAGAGCGAGCGGCGGCTTGAGGTTTTGCGCCTGCAATCTGCGGCGCGCAACTCGCTGGAGTGGTTTGAAGAGGTCGAGCGCTACCTCGGCATGGACCCCGTGCAGTTTAACTACTCGCTTCTGACGCGCTCTCAGCGGATCAGCCACGAGAACCTGCGGCTGCGCGACCCAAAGTGGCTTGCGAGCGCTGAGAAGTGGTTTCAAACGCAGGCAGGCGCGCCTGAGGATGCTCCAGCGCGTGCACCTATGTTTGCGCCCTACAAGCTGCGCGATATGGCACTCGCCAACCGTATCGTTGTGAGCCCTATGGCACAGTATAAGGCCGAGGGGGGCTGCCCGACCGACTGGCATTTGATCCATTACGGAGAGCGTGCCAAAGGCGGCGCTGGCCTTGTCTTTACCGAGATGACCTGCGTCAGCGCTGAAGGGCGGATCACCCCTGGCTGCCCAGGGTTATATGCACCCGAACATGAAGCTGCATGGGCGCGGCTAACGCGTTTTGTTCACGCGGAGACGGACGCAAAAATCTGTTGCCAGATCGGCCATTCAGGGCGGAAAGGATCGACACAAGTCGGCTGGGAAGAGATGGACGCACCGCTTGCCGAAGGCAACTGGGAGACAGTGAGCGCCTCGGCTTTGGCATGGTCTGGCAAGACCGCTTTGCCACGGGAGATCAGCCATGCCGAGATGGCGGCTGTGAAGGCGCAGTTTGTGAACGCGACCAAGATGGCACAACGCGCGGGCTTTGACATGATCGAGCTGCACGCGGCGCATGGCTATCTCATTTCGTCATTTATCTCGCCTGTGTCGAATGTGCGCACAGATGCCTATGGCGGGAGTTTAGAAAACCGTATGCGCTATCCTCTCGAAGTGTTTGAGGCGATGCGAGCTGTCTGGCCCGAAGACAAGCCTATGTCTGTGCGCATCTCCGCCAACGACTGGGTGGGTGATACGGGTGTGACGCCTGACGAGGCGGTGCAGATTGCCACTATGTTTGGGGCGGCGGGGGCGGACCTTATTGACGTTTCTGCAGGGCAGACGAGCGTTGATGCGCGGCCCGTTTACGGGCGCATGTTTCAGACGCCATTCTCAGACCGTATCCGCAACGAAGCTGGAGTGCCGACCATGGCGGTGGGCAATATTTATGAGGCCGATCACGCCAACTCCATCCTGATGGCAGGGCGGGCCGACCTTGTGGCCGTGGGCCGCCCACACTTGGCAAACCCTTATTGGACACTTCACGAGGCGGCCAAGATTGGAGATCGCGAGGGGCATTGGCCCCTGCCCTATGATGCGGGCTGCGAGCAACTTTGGCGGCTGGCGGACAGGGAGGCCGAAATGGTGGGCAAGATATGAGGCGGGTTCTGGTGACGGGTGGCGGCTCTGGCATAGGCCGCGGGATTGCGCGGGCCTTTGCAGAGGCGGGCGAGGCTGTGACGATCGTCGGGCGACGCGAAGAGGCGCTCAGCGAGACAGACGGCGGACGCGAGATGCAGGCAGTTGTTTGCGACATCACCGATGAGGGCGCTGTCGAGGCGTTGTTTGAGGCGCCCTATGACGTTGTTGTGGCCAACGCTGGCACGGGGCGCGCAGCATTTTTGACGGAGGTGAGCCTTGAGGAGTGGAACGAAACGCTGGCTGTGAACCTCACGGGCACGTTTCTGACTTTTCGTGCGGCTTTGCGGCAGATGCCTGAAGGGGGGCGACTGATTGCTGTGGCCTCGACACAGGCGTTGCGCGGCGGCGCGAGGGTTTCGGCCTATTCGGCGTCAAAGCATGGCGTTTTGGGGCTTGTCCGCTCGGTCGCGCTGGAAGTCGCCAGAAAAGGCATCACCTGCAATGCGATTTGCCCGGGGTTTGTCGACACGCCGATGGCGGACGCGGCTGTGCAAAGTGTGATGGCGTCGCGCGGAATTGACAGGGCGGCGGCGGAAAAGCTGATTGTTGCGAGCAACCCAATCGGGCGGATGATCGCGGTGGAGGAAGTGGCCAGTGCGGCGCTTTATTTGGCGTCTAAGGGCGCGGCGATGGTCAACGGCCACGCCATGAGCGTGTCGGGGGGTGAGATATGAGCCTTGATACAACAGGGAGCAAGTCACGGCTCAGGCTGTGGCTGAGGCTGCTTAAGGCGTCAAAGCTGATCGAGACCGAGCTGCGCGAGCGGATGCGGCGCGAGCTTGATACCACCTTGCCGCGCTTTGACGTTATGGCAGCGCTGAGCCGTAACCCTGCCGGACTTAAGATGTCGGAGCTATCTGGCGTACTCAAAGTCTCGAACGGGAATGTCACTGGGATCGTCGAGCGGCTTGTTGAGGAAGGCTTTGTAAGGCGTGACGCTGTCAAAGGCGACAGGCGCGCTTTTTTGGCGCGGCTGACCGAGGAAGGGCGCTCCGAATTTGAACGCCAAGCGAGCGCACATGAGGGCTGGATTGACGGACTTTTGAGCGACGTTGAGCCCGAACGCGCCGAGCGGCTGGCTGTGCTTTTGGCTGAAGTCGCAGCGCATTTGGAAGAGGGAAAGCACCATGAGAACTGATGTGAAGCACTTCAAATGCAAGGTGAAAGACGGGGTTGCTACTGTGGCGCTCGACCGGCCCGAGCGCAAGAACCCGCTGACCTTTGACAGCTATGCCGAGCTGCGCGACTGGTTTCGCGATCTTGTTTATGATGACGAGGTGAAGGTTGTTATCTTTGCCTCCAATGGCGGCAACTTCAGCTCGGGCGGGGATGTACATGACATCATCGGGCCTCTCACCAAGATGAGCATGAAAGAGCTTCTCAATTTTACCCGTATGACGGGCGATCTTGTGAAGGCGATTGTGAATTGCGGGCGGCCTGTGATTGCGGCGATTGACGGGATTTGCGTGGGCGCGGGAGCGATTATTGCCATGGCATCTGATCTGCGTATTGCCACGCCCGAAGCCAAAGTGGGCTTTCTGTTTACCCGCGTGGGGCTTGCGGGCTGTGACATGGGCGCTTGCGCGATTTTGCCGAGGATTATCGGGCAAGGGCGCGCGGCAGAGCTGCTTTATACAGGGCGCAGCATGAGCGCCGAGGAAGGCGCGGCCTGGGGCTTTCACAACAAGCTGGTTGCGACAGATCAGCTTGACGCAGAGGCGCTGGAGTGGGCCACGCGGCTCGCAGCGGGGCCGAATTTCGGGCATATGATGACCAAGACGATGCTGGCGCAGGAGTGGTCCATGTCGATCGAGCAGGCGATTGAGGCGGAGGCGCAGGCGCAGGCGATTTGTATGCAGACGGGCGATTTTGAGCGCGCCTATAAGGCGTTTGTTGCCAAAGAGCGCCCTGTGTTTGAGGGCGACTGATGGCGGACAAAAGCTTTCTTGACTGGCCGTTTTTTGAGGCGCGTCACCGTGACCTTGCCGAGCGTTTGGACGCTTGGGCGGGGGCTGAACTTGGCGGGATCGACCACAGCGATGTAGATGCGGCGTGCCGTGAACTGGTCACTGCTTTGGGCCGCGATGGCTGGCTTGAGCACTCGGGCGCCGAGGGCGATGCGCGGCTTGATGTGCGCACGCTTTGTCTCATCCGCGAGACACTGGCACGCCATGATGGGCTCGCGGACTTTGCCTTTGCGATGCAGGGCTTGGGCACGGGGGCGATCAGCCTCTTTGGAAGCCCTGAGCAGCAGGCCGAGTGGCTGCCGCTGACGCGGACGGGCAAGGCGATGTCGGCCTTTGCTTTGACAGAACCGCAGTCGGGATCAGACGTGGCGAACGCGACGATGACGGCTGAGGACGATGGCGAGCACTTCATTCTCAATGGCGAGAAAACGTGGATTTCCAACGGCGGGATTGCCGATGTTTACACGCTGTTTGCCCGCACGGGCGAGGCCGAAGGTGCGCGCGGGCTGAGCGCTTTTATTGTGCCTGCGGGCCTGAAAGGATTTGAGGTCACCGAGCGGCAGCAGGTGATTGCGCCCCACCCGCTGGCGACGCTCAGGTTCACCGATTGTCGCATCCCGAAGAGTGCTTTGCTGGGCGAGCGCGGGGCTGGCTTCAAGATTGCCATGTCTGTCTTGGATGTCTTCCGCTCGACTGTTGCGGCAGCGGCGCTTGGCTTTGCGCGGCGGGCGCTTGACGAAGCTTTGGCGCGGGTGAGCGAGCGGCAGGTGCAGGGCGCTCCGCTGTTTGAGCTGCAGATGGTGCAAGGGCATATCGCGGATATGGCTGTAGACGTGGACGCCAGCGCGCTGCTTATTTACCGCGCGGCTTGGGCGAAAGACAGTGGTGCGGCCCGCGTGACCCGAGAGGCGGCAATGGCGAAGCTCTTCTCCACTGATCAGGCGCAACTTGTGATTGACCGAGCGGTGCAGCTGCACGGGGGCGACGGCGTGCGCCACGGGCAGAAGGTCGAAGAGCTTTACCGCGATATCAGGGCCCTTCGGATTTATGAGGGTGCGAGTGACGTGCAGCGTGTTGTGATTGCGCGGCAGACTATGGGAGCCTTTCTGGGAGGGACGTGATGCTTGGACTTTCAGCACATGAGGACACTTTCGCGCGCGACAGCCTGCCTGCGCCCGAGCTTTGGCCCGACTTCAAGCTTGAGGGTTTTGACTACCCCGAGCGGCTCAACGCGGGATACGAACTGACCGATGCAATGGTTGGCAAAGGGTTTGGAGATCACACTGCTCTGATCGGAAACGGACGGCAGCGGACCTATAAAGAGCTGGCCGACTGGACCAACCGCCTTGCCCATGTGCTCGTCGAAGAGCTTGGTGTGCGGCCAGGGAACCGCGTCCTTATCCGATCGGCAAACAACCCAGCCATGGTTGCTTGCTGGCTTGCCGCGACAAAGGCTGGCGCTGTTGTGATCAACACCATGCCGATGCTGCGCGCAGGCGAACTTGGGCAGATTATTGATAAAGCCGAGGTTGAATTTGCGCTCTGTGACATGCGGCTGATAGAGGAGATGGAGGCTTGCGCAGCGGAGAGTCATCACCTCAAGCGCGTTGTCGGGTTTGACGGGACATCCAACCACGAGGCCGAACTCGACCGTCTCGCCCTTGAGAAGCCAGTGCGTTTTGAGAGTGTGCAAACGGGGCGGGACGACGTGGCTTTGCTTGGTTTTACTTCGGGCACAACGGGCGAGCCGAAAGCAACGATGCACTTTCACCGCGACTTGCTGATCATTGCGGATGGTTATGCGAAAGAGGTGCTGGGTGTGACGCCAGACGATGTGTTCATCGGCTCCCCGCCTTTGGCCTTTACCTTCGGGCTAGGGGGGCTAGCAGTCTTTCCCTTACGCTTTGGCGCGACGGCAACTTTGCTCGAAAATGCGAGCCCGCCCAACCTCATCGAGATTATCCAGAAATATAAAGCGACTGTGTGTTTCACCGCGCCGACAGCGTATCGCGCCATGCTCCGAGCGATGGAGGAAGGGGCGGACCTGAGCAGCCTGCGCGCAGCTGTCTCGGCGGGGGAGACCCTGCCTGCGCCTGTTTACGATGAGTGGATCGCGAAGACGGGCAAGCCGATGCTTGACGGGATCGGCGCGACGGAGATGTTGCATATCTTTATCAGCAACCGTTTTGACGACCATCGCCCTGCCTGCACCGGAAAACCTGTGACTGGGTATGAAGTCAGGATCATCAATGACGCGGGCAAGGATGTGCCTCTGGGAGAAATCGGTCGGCTCGCAGTGCGCGGACCGACAGGCTGCCGCTATCTGGCGGACGATCGCCAGCGCGCTTATGTGCGGGACGGCTGGAACGTCACTGGCGACAGCTTCATGATGGACGCGGACGGCTATCTGCATTTTGCCGCGCGCAATGATGATATGATCCTCTCGTCGGGCTATAATATTGCTGGCCCCGAAGTGGAGGCGGCGCTTCTGAGCCATGCGGCTGTTGTGGAGTGCGGTGTGATTGGCGCGCCTGATGAGGACCGTGGCGCTATTGTCGAGGCGCATGTTGTTTTGGCCGAGGGCTGGGCGGCGGACGACGCCACGAAGAAGGCGCTTCAGGATCATGTGAAGGCGAAGATTGCGCCTTATAAATACCCTCGATCCGTTGTGTTTATCGACGCGTTGCCAAAGACGCAGACTGGCAAGATCCAGCGGTTCCGCTTGCGGGCGGGAGGCTGAGGGCGTGGTGTTTGAGTTTCAGCAAAAGGTACTGTTCAAGCATTGCGACCCAGCGGGAATCGTTTTTTATCCGCGTTACTTTGAGATCATCAACGACTGTGTCGAGGCGTTTTTTGACAAGGTATTGGGCTGGCCTTTTGAGACCCTCCTCAAGGACGGCGGCGTGCCGACTGTGCAGATTGCGACTGAGTTCAAAGCGCCGAACAGGCATGGCGACTGGCTTTTGCTTCAGCTGCATGTCGCCAAGCTGGGGCGCACAAGCATGAGCCTTGAGATTGCGGCGAGCACTGAAGGCGAGGCGCGGTTTGAGGTGAAACAGACACTGGTTTGTGTGGACAAGGCGGGCAAGCCGCGCGTTTGGCCAGAGGCGGTACAGGACATGCTGAAAGCGAAAGGGACAGATCAATGAGCCACAAAGTTATCCAGCCCGAGGGATGGGCTGCTGCCAAGGGCTATGCCAACGGGATCCTGACAAAAGACGGCACGCTTTATGTGGGTGGGCAGATCGGCTGGACAGCGGAGCAGCGCTTTGAGAGCCACGACTTTATTGGTCAGATGGAGCAATGCCTGCGCAACATAATGGCTGTGGTGACTGCGGCAGGTGGCGTGGCCGAAGACATCACGCGGCTGACATGGTATGTGACCGACAAAGCAGAATACATGGCGCGGCAAAGCGAGGTGGGTGCGGTGTATCGGGACGTTTTGGGACGGCATTTTCCGGCGATGACCATGGTTGTGGTCGCGGGGTTAGTAGAGGACGAGGCGCTTCTGGAGATCGAGGCGACAGCAGTGATCAGCGGGTAAGGATGCCATCGCAGATGAAGGTGACGTGACCTTCAATGTAGCGCTCAAGCTCGATCGGATCCAGCTCTTGAAAAGTCAGATGCCAGATTGCGGCAAGCATGACTGGCGACATGACAAGTTTCATGTCGTAATCCATCACATCATTGCGTAGCTCGCCACGCGCGAGGCCCTGCTTGAGGACGGAATTGAGCATTGTCATCGCCGCCTTGAGAGCGGTGTCATGATAGTGCGCGAGCAGTTGCGGGAACTGCGCCCCCTCGGCTACGAGCACCTTGAGCAGCACCAGAGCCTCGGACTTTACGATGCGCCTGTAGAGCAGCGTCAACATCTCGTGAAAGACCTCACGGAATGGACCAGAAGACAGCGCGGCCCCCTGCCCTGCGGCGGCAAAGGCCTCGCCAAGCCGAGCCTCAAAGGCGGCCGATATAAGCGCTTCCTTATCGGCATAGTAGAGATAGATCGTGGAGCGCGCGATGCCTGCGCGTGCTGCGATCCGCGCCATGGAGGCGGCGGAATATCCGACCTCTGCAAACTCAGCCAGCGCTGCATCGATGATCTCTTCGGGGCGGGCGGCTTTGCGACGGGTGCGCTTCACATTCGTCATTTCGCATCTCTTGGCTTGCAGTTTCTTCAACTAATGACATATATGTCAGTAAGTGAGTTTTGCCAAGGCTGATGATATGAGTGACAAGACAGACGCAACGCCTGAGATGCCTCTGAAAGACAATGGGATTGGCGCAAGCGGTGCGATGCTTGCGACCCAGACAAGCGGGTTGGGCTGGAAAATCTTCCCGCTGCTTCTGGTGACGTTTTTTATGGGTGGAGTCACAGGTCTTTACTTCCAGCCACCCGGGATGAAGGCCTTTTTCGGCCTCACAGGGCTTGAGCCAGGCGGCGGGACAGAAACGCCGATCGCCGTGGCGATGGCGCAGGTTCAGGCGCAAGAGCAGGTCGCCGTTGTCAGCGAAGGCGATATCGTCGCGCTTGGGCGGGTCTTGCCAGACGGCGATGTCTTGGCTGTGGCCACGCCTTATGGCGCAAGTGATGCGCGGATACAGGAGATACGCGTCAGCGAAGGCGAAACCGTCAAACGCGGCGATGTGCTGGCTGTGCTCGACAACCAGAGCCAGCTTGAAAACGCACTCAACACCGCCAAGGCGACCTTACGGGTCAAGGAAGCGGCCCTACTGCAAAGCCAAGAGACCATCCGCGCAAGCCGAGAAGAAGCGCAGGCCAACCTTGAGCGCGCATTGGCAACTGCCGAGCAGGCACAGAGCGAGCTTGACCGCCTAACACCCCTCGCAGAACGCGGCGTCGCCACACAGGCGGCGCTTGATACAGCCACGGCACGCGCGGATGAAGCCAAGCGCGACGTGGAACGCAACCGTGCGACGCTATCTCGCTATGAGGCAGGCTCTGGTGCTGTGCAGGCTGATATTGCCGTTGCCGAGGCCAACCTTGAGGCGGCGCGCGTGGATGTGAGCCGTGCCGAGAGCGACATGGAGCGCGCACTTGTGAAGGCGCCAATTGATGGAATGATCCTCGCGCTCAATAGCCAAGTGGGCGAGAAGCCTGCCAACGAAGGCCTTGTCGAGCTTGGCGACACAAGCCAGATGATGGTGGAAGCTGAGGTGTATCAGACCATGATCGGGCGCGTCGCGATTGGCGATCCTGTCACGGTTTCAGCAGAGGCTTTGGACGGCGATCTCACGGGCGTTGTGAGTGCGATCGGGCTTGAGATTGGTCGGCAGTCGATCACATCGGACGACCCAGCCGCAAACACCGATGGGCGGGTTGTTGATGTGATTGTGAAGCTTGATGCGGCCTCGTCAGAAAAGGCCAAACGGCTTACCAACCTTGAGACAATTGTGCGGATTGATGCGGGACGGCTGGAAACAGGACAGGGCGAATGAGCAAGCTGCTTGAGCGCCTGCTGGGGCGGCTGCCTGTCGGCTGGCTCCAGCTTACCCATTCGCGGACGCGATTTGTAGCAGCCGTGGCGGGGGTCGCGTTTGCCAATCTTTTGGTCTTCATGCAGCTTGGCATTATGGGCGCGATGAGCACCGCGACGCTCGCGCCATACAACTTCCTTGACGCCGACATCATGATTTCAGCGGAAGACGCCAACACACTGACCGACGGGAGCAATGTTGCGCGGGCACGCCTTTTTCAGGCGATGACTGTTGCTGGCGTCGAAAGCGGCGCGCCCTTGTTTGTTGGGATTTTGGAATTCAAGCTGCCAGACGGGACCAACTCGACCTTGCAGACCTTTGCGACTGAGGTGGCGGACCGCGACTTTCTAAGCGCAGAGATTGCGGCTCAGTTTTCGCGGCTGACGCAGGAAAACACAGCTTTGATCGACACCAAGACGCGCGGCGTTGATGCCTCAGTTTTTGCCGATCTGAAGGATGGTAAACCATTTGCCTTTGAAGTGAACGGGCAAACGCTCACTGCAATTGGCACGCTAGAGCTTGGTGGCGGGTTTTCCGCAGATGGGACATTGTTTGTCTCGGATCAGACTTTTCTTCGCTTTTTTGGCAAGCGTAGCAGTGGCGCGCCAAACCATGTTTTGCTCAAAGTCGCAGACGGGGTTTCGCCTCAGGTGGTTGCCGAACGGTTGCGCAGCATTCTACCAGCCGCCTCTGTGCAAGTGAACACGCTGGCGGAGTATAAAGCTGCAGACCTTGCCTATCAGTCGCTTGAGCGGCCCACAGGCATCATCTTCGGGTTCGGGGTTTTGATCGGGATTATCGTCGGGTTTGTGATTGTCTACCAAGTGCTCTCAACAGATGTGGCCGACCACCTCAAGGAATACGCAACCTTCAAAGCGATGGGCTATGAGCACCGCTTTTTCCTTGGCATAGTTCTGGAAGAGGCAGGCATTCTGGCCGTGTTCGGGTTTATTCCCGGTTTCATTGTTTCGATGGGGCTTTATGCAGGGCTCTCGGCTGTGACGAGCCTGCCTGTCTATATGGACGGAACGCGGCCCTTTATGGTTTTCTTCGGAACGCTGGCGGCCTGCGCACTGTCTGGTGCGATTGCCACGCGCCGCTTGGCGGCGGCAGATCCAGCGGATTTGTTCTGATGACTGATATGGCCATTCAAACTCAGGCGCTTGACCACTTCTTTGGAGAAGGCGAAGCGCGCAAACAGGCGATCTTTGATGTGAACCTAGAGATCGAGCGCGGCAAGCTCACGATCCTTATGGGCCCATCTGGCTCTGGCAAGACAACGCTGCTCACGCTGATGGGCTGTTTACGGCATGTGCAGAGCGGAAGCGTGACCCTGCTTGAGCGCGAACTCAAGGGTGCAGGCGAGGCAGAGCTGGTGCGCTTGCGCCGCCGTCTTGGGTTTATCTTTCAGGCACATAACCTGCACGAAAGCCTCACTGCGACAGAGAATGTCTTGATGGGGCTGCAAGTCCACGGCAAAGGAAACGCGGCCAAGCAAATGGCGGCGGCGCATCATATGCTCAGGCTCGTCGGACTTGAAGATAGGCTCGACTACTTACCAGGCAATTTATCAGGCGGCCAAAAGCAGCGGGTCGCTGTGGCGCGGGCGCTTGTCTCCAACCCTGATGTGATCTTTGCGGACGAGCCGACGGCGGCGCTTGATAAAGTCTCAGGGCGCAATGTTGTAGATATGCTGAAGACCATGGGCCGCGAGCGCGGCACAACCACTGTCATGGTCACACATGACAACCGCATTCTGGAGCTTGCCGACAGGATCATCACCCTCGAAGAAGGCCGCGTTGTGAGCGATGTGCGGCCCTAGGCGCCCACCTTGGGCGCCTGAGGATCAGGGGATCAGGGGATCAGGAACAATGTGATCGCTGGGAAGAGTACAAGGATCACAACCCGTACCAGATCGGAGCCGACAAACCACATTACGGCGCTATAGGTGTCGCGCATAGGCGTTGTCTTATCCATTGCGTTGATGATGAAGAGGTTCATACCAACAGGTGGTGTGATAAGCCCGACTTCGACAACGATCAACACGAGGATCCCGAACCAGATCGCCACATGCTCCGGTGTCATGCCAAAATCAAGCTGGCTGATCACAGGAAAGAAAATCGGGATGGTCAGCAGGATCATCGAGAGGCTGTCCATGAGGCAGCCAAAGACGAGGTAAAACGCCAGCACGATGATCAGCACCGTCCATGCGCTATAGCCTTGGCCGACCACCCAAGAAGAAAGTTCCTGCGGCACTTGGGAAAGGGCAAGAAAGCCGTTGTAGAGCGCAGCACCGAGAACGATAAAGAAAATCATGCCCGTGGCTGTCGCTGTGGCGATGATGCTTTCTTTGAACACGCTCCACGTCATATTGCCCGAAACGAGCGCGATGAGGCCTGTGCCTGCCGCGCCAATCGCAGCACCTTCTGTGGGCGTGAACCAGCCCGCATAGATGCCGCCCACAACGAGGCCGAAAACAACCAGAACGGGCCAGACATCCAGAAGCGCGCGCCAGCGCTCGGCCATGGGAACAGGCTCGCGCGTACCCGCGGAATCAGGGTAGACGCGCACATAAATCGAAATCGTTACGATATAGCCGAGGGCTGCGAGAATCCCCGGAATAAAGGCCGCGAGAAAAAGCTTCGCGATGTTTTGCTCGGTCAGGATCGCATAGATCACGAGGATGACCGACGGGGGAATAAGAATGCCAAGTGTCCCGCCAGCGGCGAGCGTGGCTGTCGAGAAGCCGCCCGAGTAGCCGTAGCGGCGCAGCTCTGGCAAGGCGACGCGGCTCATTGTGGCGGCTGTCGCGAGCGACGAACCACAGATTGAGCCGAAGCCTGCGCAGGCCCCGACGGCCGCCATGGCCACGCCGCCTTTGCGGTGACCAAGAAAGCTTTCGGCTGCCTTGAAGAGCGCTTGAGACATGCCAGAGAGCGTTGCGAACTGGCCCATAAGGAGGAACATCGGAATGATCGTCAAAGAGTAAGACGAGAAGGTGCCGTATGTCTCCGTTTTGAGACGGGACATGAACATGTTGGTATCACCTGTGGCAAACCAAAGGCCCCCGATACCTGCAAGCAACATGGCAAGCCCAATGGGCGCGCGCAGGAAGATCATCAGAAGGAGGACGGGGAAGGACAGAAAGCCCAGTTCAAGCATGCTCAATGGGAAGCTCCTTCGGAATGAGGCAGGTAAGCGCGGCCTGTGGCCAGCTCAGCGATGCGCGCCAAGGCACAATAGAGCGCGACGACACAGGCCGCGAGTGAGGCCGCAAAGCTGGCGGCATATGCCCACCAGATCGGGAACTGAAGCAGGAAGGTTGTCTCGTTGTATTGCATTTTGTCGAGCATACCGACGTAGAGGCGCGCAGCGATGAGCAGGATAACCACTGTCAGAACGATCTCCCAGAACGCCATCAGCGCCTTATTGGCGCGCCCCGGGAGAGCCGAGGTAAAGATATCAACTGTGGCATGAGCGCCGTAGAGCTGGGTGATTGGGAGAAAGGCAAAAATGGCGAAGGCAACGCCAGCTTCAAGCAACTCAAAATCGCCAGTGATCGGACCAACACCCGTGCTGATCAGCCACTCGCCAAGAGCGCCAAGGCTACCAGCGTGGCCCAGCGTGTTGAGGGCGCGACCAAAAACACTTATAAAGGTGAGTACGACCAACGCGGAGAGCACAAGCCCTCCGAGCACCGCCATGACACGGGCCAGTTGTGAAACGTATTTGAGCATGAGCTCCCCCCAGATCTTCATATTTTCGACCAATCGGTCGAAAATACTAGTTGCGCGTATAACTACACAGAACCCTAGAGCGATCAAGTGCGTGTTTCTACTTATTTCGCTTTTCATGTCTGAGCTTACGCGCAAGCCCAGCGATCAGCGGGTCACTTCTGTTGGCTGAAAAATCGGCCCTTGCGTCGTGTTTTCATAAAACACACGGATGCCGAAAACGGTATTGAGCCGCTCGGGCGTGAGCACCTCTGCAGGCGAACCATCGGCAATGAGACGCCCTTGGGAGAGCATCAATATCCGTGTGCAATGCCGTGCGGCGAGGCCGAGATCATGCAGAGACACGATAACCGATTTGCCCTCGGCGGCGAGGGCTGCGAAGCTTTCCATTGCCCCAATCTGGTGGGCGGGGTCGAGGCCAGCGATTGGCTCGTCCACCATCAGAAGCGGTGTTTGCTGCGCCAAGGCACGGGCAATAAGCACGCGGGCCTGCTCGCCGCCAGACAGCTGGTTTGCGAGGCGGTCAGCGAAATCTGTAAGGTCCATTTCCGCGAGGGCCGCATCTACGGCGGCCTGATCTTCGGTACGCAGCTTCGTGCCGCGCGGGAGATGCGGGATACGGCCCAGCGCGACCACTGTTTCAACCGTCATAGGCCAAGCGATATCACGCGCCTGAGGGAGCCACGCCACAGCGCGGGCGCGCTCGGAGGGGGAAAGCGCCGTCAGGGAACTTGCGCCTTTGGCGGGTAAAAGGCCGAGTGCCGCGCGCATCAGCGTGGTCTTGCCCGCGCCATTGGGACCGATCAGGCCGACACATTCGCCCGCCCCGATAGAGACCGAAACGTTGTCCACCACAGGGCATTCACCACGCAGAGCCGTCAGGCCATCAAGAGAGAGAAGCGTGCTCATAACAGCTCCTTTCGGGTCTTGAAAATAAGGTGCAAAAACAATGGTGCGCCGATGAGAGCCATGACGACCCCGAGCTTCAAATCCCGATCAGGCATGATCAGGCGCACGGCAATATCGGCAGCCAGAACCAGCGCCGCGCCACCAAGCGCAGAGGCCCAGAGAAGCCGCGAGGGGCGACCGCCCACGAAGGGGCGCAGGATGTGCGGGACAACAAGCCCGACAAAGCCGATCGCCCCAGCGACAGCCGTCCCTGCGCCAACAACGCAGGAGACGCCGACAACCAGCGCCAGGCGTAGGCGGGAGAGATTGATCCCCATGGAGCTGGCCGCATCTTCGCCCAGAGTAAGCGCATCAAGGCCGCGGCCCAATGTGCTGAGCAAAACCCAGCCCAGCGCCATAACAGGCAAGGCAAGAAATACGTGCAGCATCGAACGGTCCGCCAGTGAACCCATCATCCAGAAGACAATTTCATTGGCGGCGTAGGGATTGGGCGAGAGGTTGAGCACGAGCGAGATGAGCGCCCCTGCCATCGCAGAGATCGCAATCCCGGCGAGAATGAGTGTCATTGAGGCCCCACGTGGGCCCGCCAGCAAAAGCACAAGGAGCACGCCGACAAGAGCCGCTGCCAGCGCCGAAAGCGGCAGCGCGAGCGCGAAGGCGGCAGCGAAGCCTGTTTGCAGCGAGAGCACAGCCCCAAGCGCCGCCGATGAGCTGACCCCGATGAGACCCGGCTCTGCCAACGGATTGCGCAAGTAGCCCTGCATTGCGGCACCTGCGAGGCCGAGCGAGGCTCCGATCATCACCGCGAGGAGCGCACGCGGGAGGCGAATTTCTCGCATCACCAATGTGAAGGGCGTTCCGTCGTCGACCAGAAGAGAGGACAGGCTTTTGGCAAAGGTCGCTTCGGCAGGACCAATCGCAAGTGAAGCTGCAAAAAGCATCGCCACCAGAGCCCCGAGAAGAAAAAGCAGGCGTATCATGGGAACAGCGCCTTTCGTTTTGCAGCCAACTCATCGATGGCGCGCAAGACAAGTGGTGTGCCACAGGACCAGTCGCGGCTGACCATACTCACAGGGGGGCCGCCGCCTGTGACAGCGCGCACAACAGGGTGCTGCGGCACCTCTTCGGCGCGGGAGGCCCCTGCGTAGGGTGTCGAGCTCATCACCAGATCTGGCGCGCTCATGGCAAGGAGTTCAAGCGGCATGCGGCCACCATAGTCGATGCCAAACTCGGAGGCGACATTGATAAAGCCTGCCGCCACAATCATTTCGTCGGGCAAGGTATGCGCGCCAGACGTATAGCCGTTGGCCGCATAGCTGAGCGCGCGGGGGCGCTGCTCTGGCGCATTGTCCTTCAGTCGTGCAAGCCCCGCCTCAAAAGCCGCCACAAGTTCGGCAGCGCGTGCCTCACGGCCAAGCACAGCGCCCATCTCGCGCAGGCGCAGAGGCACATCTGCAAGCGAATTGGCGGGCGCAAAGCGCACAACACGCAGCCCCAACCGTTCCAGCATTTCGACAGACGCGCGGGCCGTATATGTGCCCGTCAACACCAGATCGGGCTTCATCAGGTAGATTTCTTCGGCGCGGGCGGAGTTGATATGAAAGGCGCGCGCCTCCTCAACCATCCCCGAAATACGCGGGTCAACCGCGAGGGAAGAGAGCGAATGAAGCTGGCCTTCCCCCGCGAGCAACATGGCAAGCTGATCTGTACAAACATTCATCGAGACAACCTTCTGAGGTGTCTCGCCATAGGCTGCTGCGCCAGCCACAAGGGCCAGCGCAGCGGCGCTTATGAACTTAGAAAGACGCACGGACGCCAAAGTAAAGCGCGCGATCGGAGGTGCCGTAGCCACCCGATGTCTGGTATTCTTCATTGAAAAGGTTGTCGACACGCAAGTAAAGTTCTGTGTTGTCACTCACTACGTAGTTCAGCGTTGCATTGGCAACGGTATAATCCTCCATAGCGCGTGAAGGATATCCATCATCCGCACGGCTAGCGGCATGGTTTACATTCAAACCCATGGACATGCGCGTGCTGATGTCGGCATTCAGACCAAGCGAAATGTCATGCTTCGGCGTCCTGCCAAACTGATAACCGTTAGTATCGGCGGTGTCGGTATAAGTGTATGACCCTGCTAGGGAGACACCAGTTGAAACCGCAAACTCACCCGAAAGCTCAATGCCTTTTGCAACATATTTCCCTGTCACTTGTTGGTACCCCGAAACATAATCAATAAGATCGTCTATCTCAGTATAAAAAGCGGTGGCCTCTATTTTTGCGCCCGATGCGTATCGGTGCTCAACGCCAAGATCAAAGCTTACCGAGCGTTCGGGGTTTAGGTTAACATTGCCATCTCCGGGAGCGAAGAGTTCATAAAGTGACGGCGCACGAAATCCACTGCTCACGGCGGCCCGAAACGTTGTCGCCTCAGACGTGCGCACCGCAAGAGCTGCACGCCCTGTAAGTGCCCCACCAAATTGAGAGTGGTTTTCATACCGGGCCGCAAGGGACAGATCAACATCCGCAGAAAGTGGTGTAAGTAACTCTGCGAACACTCCTGATGTGTTGGTTTCAGTTTTGGTCGAGTCGAGCGAGGAGCTTTCGATACTGTGTGACGCACCGAAGGTCACCGATCCAAAACCAGTCTGGCCCGTCCCTTTATAATCAATCTCGGTTCGGTCACCCTCGAAAACTTTGGTAAAAATAGATGATGGCTCACGTCTTCTGGTGCTATGAGTAGATAAACCAAATTCGTGATCAACTCCCTCTCCCTCAAGCATTGCAAAAACCCGAGCACCGGTACGTGTGCTAAAATACGGTGTGTCTCCGTCCGTTAGAACATAGTTACTATCGGTGTCTTCGATATTCATATCAGCATCTGCGTATATTAGCGTAGCTCCAAGTGTAAGAGAATCTGTAGCTTCAAAAGACGCGCTCAAATGGGAGTTTATTCCGCGGTAGTAATCCGCTTCGTTAAATCCATCGTTTTCGTCAGCCGAAGAAAAGCCATCAGTGTTCATCTTCACCAAAGAAAACGATATGTCCGCACGATCCGTTTTACGAAGGTAAGTAAATGAGACGCTCTTCGTATTATAAGATCCAACTTCTGTGCCAAATGTATATTTCTGTCCCTCGTCGGCGAGCCGCATCGCGGAAAGGTTGATCACACCACCAATGGCTTCAGAGCCATAGTGCGTCGATTGTGATCCTTTGAGCACCTCGACGCGACCAAGCCCCGTGTTCATGGTACCGCCCCAGTCAAACAAGTTTTGGAGCTGTGAAGGATCGCTCATGTCGATCCCTTCAAAAAACACGGAAACAAATTGAGAGGGCAAGCCGCGCACCGACAGAAGCTGTGTCGCACCAACTGAGCCATTACCTGCGAAACTAACCCCAGGCTGTTGCCCTATTCTTACCACGACTTGCTGCGTGCCACCGTCTTGCAGCGCCTCTTCGGTAACAACCTGGGTTGTTGTGCCTGTCTTGCTAAGCTCGGTCGGGACAAAGCTTGAAAACAACGTAATCTCGCCCAGATCGAACGCCTCTTGAGCGTAGGCAGGGGTATGGGAAATGAGCAAAGCCAGAGCGGCGGATGCCTTGAGTGTAGAGTGCATTTTGGTCCTTCTCCTGCGCGATGCGCGCAAGTCATAGAGACGGGAGAAGATATAGCTCCCCCGTGGTTACAGCGAATGCCACCACGACGGAATGTCCGTTACCTATGCGCCCCTCGCACATCGGTAGGGTGAACATCCTGGCAGGTCTCCTGACTTGCGGGTCGGGGCTTGGCTGAACCTTCCCACCCTTTTGGGCAGTGGCTTATGTCAGCTTCGCTCGCCGCTTACAGTTGCGGGGGCAGTTGTGGATTGGGCTCAAGAGCCGCACCACATTCCCTTTTCACCGGCAGATGCCGGACCAGAATGGCGCAGTCCTATTACGACTCCTTCGTTTGCGTCAAGCACGCAGATCCGCGATGAGCCAATTAACTTTTTCTTTCTAAAAATATCCACAGGGAGAGAGGCCGAAGGCCGAGGGGGCGCGTGCGCCCCCCTTCTCAAGCAAACCTGTGCGCGCAAAGCGCGCTCCGCTGGATCAGGTCTCTGCTTCAATCAGCGGTCCAGCCGCCATCAATCAGCATAGAGCTACCCGTGACGAGGCTTGAGGCGGGTGAGGCGAGATAGAGCACCGCGCCCATGATGTCCTCCACCACACCAGTACGGCCCAGCTTAATCTTTTCTTCAATCCAAGCGACACGAGCGGGATCAGCAAAAGTCGGCTCTGTCAGCGGCGTTCGGATGAATGTCGGGCAGATCGTATTGATGCGGATACGGGACTTGCCCCATTCAATCGCCATTGCTTTGACCATCCCCTCAAGGCCAAATTTCGAGGCGCAATAGACCGCCCGATCGATCCCGCCGACGTGGCCCATCTGTGAGGAGATATGAATGATGCTCCCTTCAATGCCAGCATCTTGCATCGCCTTTGCAGCCCAAGCAGATAGAAAATATGCACCACGCAAATTGATGTTCATCACGGCGTCAAAGTCACTTGGCTCTGTCTCGGTTGCGGGGGTGTGTTTGGCATATCCGGCCGCATTGACGATAATATCAAATGGCGCTTGCTCTGTGAGCGCTGCTTTAATGGCATCCAGATCGGAGACATCGAGCGAGAGGGCCTCGGCAGAGATGCCCTGCCCCGCCATCTCATCCACAGTCGATTGCAGCCGCCCCATGCCACGCGCGGAGCAGATAACATGCGCCCCCGCTTCGGCCAGCGCTACGGCGCAGCCTTGACCGATCCCCGAGGAGGCGCCTGTCACGAGAGCACGCTTGCCTGTCAGGTTCATCGAGGGCGTTTTGGGGAGGGTCATAGGCGCAATCCTTTGGGTTGTTTTTGGGCTTGGGTCGAAGAGCGGCTCATTCGGCCTGCTCGCGGTAGGGCGCGCCTTCACCATAGGGCACATTGATGCCACCGTAACGGCGCACGCGGATGTTGCATTGCTCGGCGTGCCCGACAAAGCCTTCGAGCATGCAGAGGCGCGAGCCGTATTCGCCCACCATGGTTGCGGCCTCATCGGTGAGAACGCACTGGTAGCTGTGGGTTTTGAGAAACTTGCCAACCCAGAGACCGCCCGTGTAGCGGCCTGCTTTCTTGGTCGGCAGCGTATGGTTTGTGCCGATGACTTTGTCGCCATTGGCGACATTGGTGCGCGCACCAAGGAAGAGAGCGCCGTAGCATGTCATGTGCTCAAGGAACCAGTCGTCGCGGTCTGTCATGACTTGCACATGCTCGGAGGCGATATCATCGGCCACTGCGAGCATCTCATCATAGGTGTCGCAGACGATCACTTCGCCGTAGTCTTCCCAGCTTTTGCGCGCAGTGTCGGCGGTGGGCAGGATCGTAAGTATGCGCTCGACTTCGGCCATGGTGGCGCGGGCGAGCTTCTCGGAGTTGGTCAGCAAGACACAGGGTGAGTTATAGCCATGCTCGGCTTGGCCCAAGAGATCTGTGGCGCAGAGTTCAGCGTCAGCGGCTGTTTCATCAGCGATGATCATCGTCTCGGTCGGGCCTGCGAAGAGGTCGATCCCGACGCGGCCAAAGAGCTGGCGCTTCGCCTCGGCCACATAGGCGTTGCCGGGGCCGACGAGAAGGTGAACAGGGTCGATTGTCTCGGTTCCCAGCGCCATAGCGCCGACAGCCTGAATGCCGCCGAGCACGTAGATTTCATGGGCACCACCGAGGTGCATTGCGGCGATCACGGCGGGGTTTGGCACGCCGTTGAAAGGCGGGGTACAGGCGATGATCCGCGGCACGCCCGCGACAGAGGCTGTGGCGACTGACATATGCGCGGAGGCGACCATGGGAAACTTGCCGCCCGGAACGTAGCAGCCGACAGACTGCACGGGGATATTTTTGTGACCGAGGATCACACCGGGGAGGGTTTCCACTTCGATATCAAGCATGGAGTCCCGCTGTGCTTGGGCGAAGTTGCGAACTTGGGCTTGAGCGAATTTAAGATCTGCCATTTCCTGCGGGGTGACTTGTGCGATGATCTCTTCAATCTCGGCGTCCGTGAGACGGTATGTCTCGCGGTCATAGCCGTCAAACTTATTGGCCAGCTCGCGCACGGCCACATCACCGCGTGTCTCGATGTCTTTTAGAGTGGCCGCTACGGCGCCAGCGACCTGTGCATCTTCTTCGGCACGGTCTGCTGCGGGCTTGCCTGTTTTAAGATATATAACGCTCATTTAGATATTCCTGTTCGCTCGTTTCACGCCACTTTGCATCGGCTCTTGCAAACAAGTCCAGCCGTTAAGCACTGGTTGGCATCGCCTGTGCCGTAGCGAAATTCAGACCAATTTCAAATTCTGTCGACTGCCGAAATCTCCAAGCCTCTGCACAAGGCTGAGCGCAAAAGACAAGGCCGTTGATGATGTAGTAAGATTCATGTTTACAAAACTAGATATATAGTTATGTTTGGTCGCATGATGACACAAGCCTCCACAGCGCTCGCCCTTGCCGCCCTCGGACATGACACCCGTTTGGGTATCTTCCGTTTGTTGGTTCGTACGGGGCATGACGGAATGAACGTAGGCGACATTGGCCAGCATCTCGGCATGGCTCCCTCAACACTGTCCCACCACTTGGGCACGCTTGTTGAGGCAGGGCTGGTGACGCAAGAACGGCAAGGCCGCCTGATCCTCAACCGCGTCGATTATGACGTGATGAACCAGACACTCGCCTTTCTGACGGCGGAGTGCTGTGTTGGCGTGAAGCTCACGCAGGAAGATGCGGCATGAAACGCGCCTTTGTTTTTTGGCCCAAGCGTAACGACTTTTTCAGGGATATAGATATGACTGACCACGCCCTCCCCCCGCGCACTCCGATGGCCGCGTTTCTGCATATGATGTGGAGCAAGGAAAAGGTCTGGCTCTTTTCGGCCTTTTTGCTGGCCGTTTTGTTTGTACTTGTCCCCGCACAGGGCGCGACGAGCGCAGCCTTTGCAGCGCAGAACCTGCTCAATGTCGCCCCATTTCTCATCCTTTCGATCGGAATTGCCGCTTACGCTGGCGCGACTGGGGCCGACGGCCTGATCGCGCGCGCCTTTACGGGCTCACCCATGGCGATGATCCTGATCGCTGCGGCCGCTGGCGGGCTTTCGCCCTTCTGCTCTTGCGGGGTCATTCCCTTGATTGCGGCGCTACTGGCTATGGGTGTTCCTTTGTCGGCGGTCATGGCCTTCTGGCTGGCCTCGCCTGTGATGGACCCGTCAATGTTTATGCTCACCACGGGGGTTCTCGGCTTTGAATTTGCTGTGGCCAAGACCATTACGGCGGTTGCCCTCGGAGTCTTTGGCGGCATCACTGTGCATCTGATTGCGAAGGCGGGCGGGCTTGCAGACCCGTTGCGCGAGGGTGTGGGCAATGGCGGCTGCGGGGCCTCTAAAGTGCGCACGGTGCAGCCTGTTGTTTGGCGTTTCTGGACCGAAACCGCACGGGTGACAAAATTCTGGCGCGAGGGGATCAAGACCACGCTCTTCCTTGCCAAATGGCTCACTCTGGCCTTCCTGCTTGAAAGCCTGATGCTGGCATGGCTGCCTGCTGATCTTGTGGCCTCGGCCTTGGGCGGCACAGGACTTGCTCCCATCGGGATCGCCACACTTGTGGGCGTGCCTGCTTATCTGAACGGCTATGCCGCACTCCCCCTTGTTGGCGGGCTGATGGAGCAGGGCATGGCGCCCGGAGCGGGGCTTGCTTTCCTTGTTGCGGGGGGCGTGAGTTCGTTGCCTGCGGCTGTGGCCGTCTGGGCCTTGGTCAAGCGGCAGGTGTTTGTGCTCTATATAGCCTTGGCGCTGGTCGGGTCTTTCGCTAGCGGGCTTATGTTCCAGCTGTGGACCATGGTCTGAGCGACACTAAACCTTATTGAAAAGCTTTAGCCAAAGCGCGCGCGGCGTGAAACGTGCGAGCGAAAAGAGCCACCCGAAGGGCTTGGGGAAGGCCGTTTCGAAGCGTTTGCTTTTCATGGCTTTGATGACATGATCCGCCGCTTCTTCAGGTGTCATCAGTTGGGGCATGTTGAATTTGTTCTTCGCCGTGAGGCGGGTTTTGATGAAGCCCGGGTTGATGTTCTGGACCTTTACGCCTGTCTTGTGCAAATCCGCATAGAGCGTTTCGCCCATATGCATGAGCGCTGCTTTTGAAGCGCCGTAGCCTATAGACCCTGGCACGCCACGGTAGCCCGCAAGCGAGCCTATCAGGACGATGTGGCCTGCGTCTTTGGCGACGAAGGCTGGCACGGTCTGGCCCAATACATGAAGCGCGCCCGTGAAGTTGACAGCGCACATCTGCTCGACGGCCTCTGCGTTCCAGCTTTGCGCTTTCATCGGGTCATAGTAGCCTGCGAGATAGATCACACCATCAAGCGGGCCAACAGACGCGGCGGCGGCAACAACGGAGGGCTTATCCGTTACATCAAGCGGCGCGATACAGGCGTTGGGTATTTTGGCCGCAAGAGTGGCGAGCTTGTCCTCGGAGCGGGCCGAGAGGACAATGTGCGCGCCCTCAGCCGCGAGCTTCAGTGCCAAGGCTTCGCCAAGGCCTTCGCTTGCCCCAACGAGCCAGTATGTCTTGCCCGCAACGTTCATTTGACGGGACGCATGGTTGCGATCAGCTCGGCGACTTTAAAGCCGAATTTGCGCATCTCCGAGCGATTGAGAATATTGCCGTTTTCCATGAGGTAGAGCCAGTCTGTGACATCGAGCACGTGGCTTCCAGCCTCTTCGGGCAAGCGAATCTTGTAAGTCATGCGTACGGCGTTGCCCATTTGCTGCCCCATGGCTTCGCCGATAATGTCACTGGCGGTGGCTGTGAAGTGGCCGTTTTCGCCCATGGTCAGAAACCATTTGCGAGACTGGGTGTTGCCTGTGTCATAGGTGAACTCTTCGGCAAGCGAGCCTGTGTTTCCCTCCCATTCACCCGTGAACTCAGCGACAAAGCGCGAGGTAACGCGGCCTAGCGGACCATAGATTATTCCCTCGGAGACAAGTGGGCCGCTCAGGGCAACACGAATGTCAAAGGGGGGCGTATTGCTCGCGTAGTCCGCCAGCTTTTGGCTCTTGAACGAAAAACCAGGGCGGAAGGCAATGAGCGCCAATATGGCGATGACGAGGAGCATGACGATCTTCATGGTGTGTTTACCTCCTGAGGTAGGCGAGCGACGAGGATGATTGCCGCGATTTTGATGATGCAGGGAATGACCGCATAGGCAAGTGTGAGCGTTGTCAGTGCTTGCGGTGTATTGACGGCGTTTGGTGTGTAACCTGCCAGTTGAAGCGCGGGGAGTGCGAGGGCAGCGGCAAGGGCGAGAGAGAGTTTGCCTGCGAAAGACCAGAGGCCAAAGGCGGCTCCTGCAGACAGGCCTGCGCGGGCGAGGGCTGTCGAGAAGAGCACAGGCAGGATAACCATATCCGCTCCCAAGGCGGCTCCCGAGGCGAGACAGATCAGCGCGAAGGGCAGCGCCGCGCCTTCGGGAAGCAGGGCTGCCCCCATGAAACTCACAATCGCCAGTGTCATCGCCAGTGGCAAGATGCGGCGCGCACCGTGGCGACGCACTAACGCGCTCCAAAGCGGAACGCTGAGCGCAGCAGCGAGGAAGAAAAGCATCAATAGCGGGCCTGCGAGGGCGTCAAGGCCAAGCTTGTCCTGAACAAAGAAGAGAAAGAGTGTCGAGGTCAGCGCTACGGGCAGGCTATTGATCAGTGCGATCCAGAGTAGCTGCACCCCGCCGACGCTTTTGAGAGTAGAAAGCTGCATGGGAGACGTGGCGGGGCCAGTGATCTGCCAGAGGCGGCGGGTCAAGAGCCAGACCGCGCCCGCCATCGCCGCGAGGCCAAGGCCAAACGCAGGATAGCCGCCATCACCCGCGCCTGCGGCGACAAACAGTGTGGGTGCAAGGGCCGCGAGCAGGACGCCGACAAGACTTCCGCCCTCACGATAAGCAGCGAGTTTGACAAGCCCAGCCTCTCCGCCTGCAAGCGCCGTCGACTGGCCGTAAAAGAGGATACTGCCGAGGCTATGGGCTGTGAAGAGCAGCGCGAGGCCGAGAATGAGCCAGAAGAGCTGGCCCGCAGCTGGCAGGAAAGTGAACACCAGCGCAAAACCAAGCCCGAGGCCAAGAAGCGCCAAGGCCGCAAAAAGCGCACGGGCGTTAGGAAAGCTGTCAACCATGCGGCCCAAGAGCGGGTCTTGCACAAAATCAAGCACGCGCAACCCGATCAGCAGGCCACCCAAAGCGCCGAGGCTCATGCCCAGCTCACCGCTCGCGTAAGCGGGCAGATGGATGTAAAGCGGCAGGCCCGCAGCCGCGAGCATCAGCGCAAACAGGCTGACTTGGGCGTTGGTTGTGCGGGACATATCAGAGGCCTTTGAGCTTGCGGGAGGCAGCAGAGGACCGGCTGTTTTCGGACAGCCAAATATTGAGGAAGCGCTTGCCAATGCTGGCTTGGGTAAGTTTGCAGGTCTTTGTGCCATTGAAAAAGAGAGCAACCGAGGCCGCATTGCGCGCGACAGCTGTGACGCGATCTCCGCGCGTCACGTCGCGCAAGCAACGATTGAGATCAGCCAAAATTGCGGGGTGATCAGCGCGGTTGCCCTCGAGTCGCTTCAGCTCGTCTCGGGTCGCGTTGACCAGCTTCGCGCGCGGCAGTTTGCGCGCATAGGTCAGCTCGATTGCCATCGGATTTTGCCAGCTGAAGGCGGCTCCACCCGGCGTATAGAGTGAGGCATCATAGAGCTTCAAACCGAGCCATGTGAAAGGCACATCGGAAATGGCTCTCGGATTTTTCACTCCAGCAGAGTCGATATAGGATTTGGCCACGACAGGGCTGGCCAGCAAAGGGAAACAGAGCACTAGGAACAAAAACAGTTTACGCATGCGCAAGCTCCACTTGCACCACATCCGTTTGCTTCACACCAAAAGACGCGGCGCAGATCTGCAAATAGAACTGCCAGCTGCGCAGATGTTCATCGCTATAGCCGATCTGCTTGATGCGCTTCACATTTGCGTCCATACGAGAGGACCAGTGACGCAGAGTTTGGGCATAGTCCTGACCAAATGCAAAGCTGCCTTTGACTTGCAGCCCCGCGCGACGGGCCTCATCGGCAATCACAGCATCAGACAAAAGCATCCCGCCCGGGAAGGTATATTGGCGGATAAAATCAGAGCTGGAGCGATAAATATCAAAATAGGCATCGGGCACTGTGATCGCCTGCACAACGGCGCGGCCATCACGCGCAAGTCGCGCCTTGAGCATCGCAAAATAGCTTGGCCAGTAGCGCTCACCCACCGCTTCGATCATCTCGATGGAAACGATATTGTCATAGGTGCCCGTGGTGTTGCGATAATCGCAAAACTCAATGGAGGCACGGCCATCAAGGCGCGCATCTGCATAGCCTTTTTGGGCTTTGGAAATCGTGATGCCCGTTACATTACGGCCCTGATCAGCCGCGCGCTCGGCAAAGCTGCCCCAGCCGCAACCGACCTCCAGCACGCTTTCGCCGCCCCCTAGGCGCGAGAGAACACGGTCAAGCTTGCGGTCTTGGGCGCGGGCGAGGTCTGTATCGCCTTGCGTAAAGAGCGCAGAAGAATAGCTCATGCCTTCGTCCAGCCAGAGCTGATAGAACTCGTTGCCAGTGTCGTAATGCGAGCGAATATTACGCGCGGCTCCTTTGACAGAATTGGCGCGCAGAAAGCGATCCACCGCACGGAACTTGAGCGTGTTCCACCGGTTTGGATAGGCGTAGGGCTCAAGCGTGGCGAGATTGGAAATCGCCACACGGCCCAGCGCCTCAATAGATGGGGTGCTCCAGAGGCCAGCCACATAAGTTTCGCCGAGGCCGACATCACCGCGCGCTGCGATGGCTGTAATGGCGGACCAGTCATGAATAACCATCTCGGCACTGTTGCCCCCGCCGTTGCCAAAGCTATGACGGTGGCCCTCGGGTGTGACGATCTCTAGCGCGCCTTCATCTATCTGGCCGCACGTGTCTAGAAAGTCGTGAGCGACGCGGCGTGTGATAAAGCCCATTAGCTTACCTCCTCTTCGGGTGGCAAAGGACGGCGGCGGAACGGCGCGCCTTTGATGTAAAGTTTTACGGCCTGCCAGTGAATCAACACAAGCGCACGCAGAGGCCCAAACGGGCGGCGCAGAGCAAAGCCGAGAATGCGACGATTGGAGAGCGGTGCACGCGGGCCAAAGAGCGTGGCAATAAGCCCCTCTTCGCCATTTTCATGGGCGATACGGATCGAAATGCGCTCTGCGGTGATATCGAAATTGAACTGGTAGGTGCCTTGCACCTCCTGAAAGGGCGAGACGTGGAATATCTTCTCTGCCACGATGCTGTCCTCACGGCGGATCGGAGCAAAGCCTGCGCGCTTGCAAAGATAGCTGTGGCGGTCGCCCATCGTATTGCTGACTTCTGCGATCACAGCGACCAGATCAGCGCCTTTGTAAGCAAGCCAGAAACTCACCGGGTTGAACACATAGCCCAGAAAGCTGGGCTGGGTGAGCAGGCGAATACGACACGAAGGAAGACCCGCCGCGGCGAAGACCTCTTTCGCCCACGCCAGCCCCCTGCCCTTTTTGGGGGCGCCGCCATGGTTCTTGTCATTTATAGACGCAAGATTGAACGCGTTACGCGAAAACAGTGCCAATTTGGAAGGCGCGTCAGGGTCAATCAGCACGTAATCAACGCTGTAGCGGAAGGCGTTTTGAACCTGACCGCGGCGCGCGTGGGTTGTCGCTCCTGCGATATGTTCGGGTCTGGCGGTCATACCTTAACGCGCTCTATTTCGCGTGCGACATGCACTGCGCTAGCGAAACCATCTTCATGAAAGCCGTTGCGCAGCCATGCGCCTGCGAACCAAGTGTTGCGCGTGCCTTGTTTTGCCTTGATCTCTTGCTGGGCCTTCAAAGCTGGCCCGTCAAAGACAGGGTGGCGGAAGCTCTTCTGATCATAGATCATCTCATCGCGCACAGGCGTGTACGGGTTGAGCGAGACGAAAAGTGGGTCTGTCTCGGGAATATTCTGCAAACGGTTCATCCAGTAGGTTACGCCGATAGAAGGCGCCTCGATGTTACCATCTGCCTTGTAAACCCAGCTCGACCAGCAAGCCTTTCGTTTGGGCATCTGGCCTGAATCACGATGCAGGATCATCTGGTTGTCCTGATAGCCTACAGCCGAAAGAAGCCGTGCCTCATCGGCGCAGGGATCAGCAAGAAGCGCGAGCGCCTCATCGGAGTGGCAGGCCATGATCACCTGATCAAATTGCTCTGTGCCGCCCTTGGCATTGATCGTGACCCCGTTTGGATCACGCTTCACTGCCGTTATCGGCGTGGCGGTGCGCAGTTTGACGCCTGTGGCCCGCAAGTGGCGTTCAAGTCGGGTGACATACTGGATGGAACCGCCAGAAACTGTATACCACTGGTGTGGCTGTGTGGCGGTGAGCAGCGCGTGATTGGAGAAGAAGCGGACAAGCGACTTCGCGGGGAAAGCGCGGATGTCTTGCGTGGGGCTTGACCAGATCGCACCGCAGATCGGCATGAGATAATAGCGCTCAAACCATGTCCCGAGACCAAGCTCGCGAACCAACTCGCCTATGGTCATGTCATCCGATGTGGCCGTGGCTTCGGCACGCGCGTTGAACCGCAGGATATCGCGGATCATCCGCATATACCCAGGGCGGAGCCCATTACGACGTTGGCCAAACACACT
Organism: Lentibacter algarum; assembly: GCF_040580765.1. Taxonomy (GTDB): domain Bacteria; phylum Pseudomonadota; class Alphaproteobacteria; order Rhodobacterales; family Rhodobacteraceae; genus Lentibacter; species Lentibacter algarum. The sequence goes on from NZ_CP158687.1 coordinate 2,788,227, forward strand.
CTTGAGCGTTTGCAGGCCATATTCCACGCGACCTTCATCAATCGTTGCCCCAAAGCTCATATTTGATTTTTCAACAGGCACATCGAGATCATGGAACATCCGTGTAAGGTGCGGGTAGTTCACATAGTTGAAAACGATAAACCCTGTATCAACGGGCTGATCGCCCTTGAGACCCGCAAGTTTGGTTCGGGCATGGCCACCAAGGCGCGGGGCAGCTTCATAGAGCGTAACGTCATGCTGAGGCGACAGCTTATAAGCCGCGCTCATGCCAGAAATACCGCCACCAACAATGGCAATGCGCTGGCGCTTCATAGGGGGGGCATCAAATGACATGGAAACTCCGATTAGATTTGAGGTGGTTACGCCAAGATCAGCTCAATAGATCACTTTGCACAAAAAAATATGATCCGCGTTTCAACTGCTCCCGTAACAGACTTATGTTGAGTTTTGAAACAGAACCAGATGTTGCACCTGCCCCACCACTTGTTAGTGTTGCGGCCGTGAGAAATATTCATTCTTTTCAAGGCAAACCAAAGTTGAACCCTTATTCCGAAGAGACACGTCTGATGCTGGCCGTCCGAGACAACCGCGACAAGAGAGCTTTCGGGAAGCTCTTTGATCATTTCGGCCCACGGCTGAAAGGTGTTGCGATGCGGTCCGGCCTCAGCTCTGGGCAGGCTGAAGACATGGTGCAAGACGTGATGCTGACACTGTGGCGTAAGGCACATCTGTTTGATCCGACGCGCGCCCAAGTCTCTAGCTGGCTCTATCAGATCGCGCGCAACCGCCAGATCGATATTCTGCGCAAAGAAAACCGTCCGATGCCTGAGGCTTTGAAGGCTGAAAGTGAAACAACAGAAGAAAACGCAGCGGACACGCTGGCACTGGATCAGGAAGTTAGCGCACTCAAGCTAGCGCTTGCCAAGCTTAAGCCAGCACAGCGCGAGATGGTCGAGAAGGCCTATCTCGGAGAGCTGTCGCACACAGACATAGAAGCCGAAACAGGCCTGCCACTGGGGACCATTAAATCGCGCATCAGGCTTGGCCTGGAAAAACTGCGCCACGAACTAGACGGAATACGCAAGTCATGACCATCAAACATCATATCCCCGATGCGCTGATGCTGGAGTACGCCAGCGGCCGTATGGCCGAGCCTTTTGCGCTGGTTGTTGCAGCGCATGTATCGCTCTGTGACGAATGCCGTGCGCGCCTCACAGCGCACGAAGTTGCCGGCGGTGCTGTCATGGAAGCGCATGAAGGCTCCGAGCTGTCAGGCGGCCTGCGCGACAATGTCATGTCCATGCTGGATGACTCTGTGGAAGACACGCCTGTTTATGAGCGCTCGAGCATTTTCCCTGCGCCTGTCATGGAGGCGCTGAAGGGCCGCCCCCCCACGTGGAAGCCTTTGGGCCGTGGTGTGCGCCAGTCCATACTCAGCCATGGAAAGTCAGGCTCTGCGCGCCTGCTCTATATCCCACCAGGGCTTGATATGCCCGATCACTCACATGGCGGGCTTGAGCTGACACTTGTGTTGCAGGGTGCCTTTAGCGATGAGGGCGGACGCTTTGGTGTGGGTGATGTTGAAGTCGCTGATGACGATGTGGAGCACAAACCCGTGGCGGCCAAAGGCGAGGCCTGTATTTGTCTTGCTGCCACAGACGCAGCATTGAAGTTCAATGCCTTTATCCCAAAGCTCTTTCAGCCAATCTTTCGCATCTAAAGCTTCTTCTTTTTAAAAATATCCCGGGGGGAGTTTGAGGGGGCCTGGCCCCCCTCAACGGGTCGGATTGTGCAAAGCACAATCCGAAGCCTCACTAAGCAGAACGTGACTTGTTCAGTGAAAGCTTCCGTAGAAACACGGCAACAAACATCAGCGTCTGGATCAAGATAATCGTCGGCGCAGGCGCACTGTCGATGAAAAAGCTCGTGTAAACCCCCAGAAGAGACGAGCTCAAACAAACCAGAATCGACACCCAGAGCATCGTCCGAAATTCGCGCACGAGCAAAAAGGCAATTGCCCCCGGCGCAATGAGAAGGCCAATCGCCAAGATCAAACCTACTGCCGAGAGCGTGGCGACGATTGTGGCCGAAAGCGCCGTCAAGAGGCCGTAGTGCAGCCACGTCACTGGCAGACCAGATGCCTGTGCTTGAGCGGGGTCAAAGGCGTGAAGCAGGAGGTCCTTCCATTTGATCAGAAGCGCAGCGGAGACAAGTGCGGCGATAATCGCTGTGGTCCAGAGCTCTTGGGCAGAAATCCCCAGCATGTTGCCAAAAAGAATGTGGTCAAGATGCGCGTTTGTCTCAACGCCGACATAAAGCACGATCCCGAGCCCGAACATCCCAGAGAAGACCACACCCATGACCGTATCCTGCTTTACGCGGCTGTTCTCGCTCAGATAGCCCGTGGCCAGCGCACAGACCATGCCCGCGAAAAACGCTCCCAAAATCAGCGGCGCACCGAGGATGTAAGCCAGCACAATGCCAGGCAAAACGGCGTGGCTGACGGCGTCCCCCATAAGTGCCCAGCCTTTGAGCACAAGAAAGCAGCTCAGCAGCGCCGTCGGCACAGAGATCAGCGCGACGATGAAGAAGGCCGTCTGCATAAACGGAAACTGGAACGGGAGAAGCAGTTCGCTCATGCCACCTCCTCCAGAGCTTGTCGCGCCATGCGCCGCGCCGCGAGGCGTCCATGCTTGGGTGCAAACACGAAGGCGAAGAGAAAGAGAGTGGTTTGGAGGCAAACGATGATACCGCCTGTGGCCCCGTCAAGGAAGTAGCTGGCGTAAGCGCCAAGGAAGCTTGTCAGCGTACCAATGGCGACAGATGTCAGAATGAGCCGCGGGAAGCGGTCACATAAGAGGTAAGCCGTGGCCCCTGGCGTGACGACCAATGCAATGACCAAGAACGCACCAACGGTTTGCATGGCGGCAACGACGGACGCGGACAGCAGCACGAAGAAGACAGCCTTCAAGCGCGCAGGGTGCAACCCGATCGAGCGGGCGTGGCTTTCGTCAAAAAACGTCACCATCAAGTCTTTCCATTTCGCCAAAAGCACCACGAGGGTGACCCCGCCAATCAAGGCCAGTTGCAGCGTGTCTTCGGGCGTAATTGCGAGAATATTGCCCATGGTGATGCTTTGCAGATCAATACTGACAGGCGAAACGGAGACGATGAAGAGGCCGAGGCCGAAAAAGCTGGTAAAGATCAGACCGATGATCACGTCGGTCTTGAGGCCAGAGCGCTCTGTGAGAAAGAGCATGGCAGCCGCCGCCAACCCTCCCGCAAGGAAAGCTCCCAGCGCAAAAGGCAGGCCGAGCATATAGGCCCCTGCCACACCGGGCACAACCGAGTGCGAGAGTGCATCGCCGATGAGCGACCAGCCTTTGAGCATGAGATAGGCCGAGAGAAATGCGCAAACCCCTCCGACGAGGGCAGAGACCCACATGGCGTTGAGCATGTAGGTGTAGCTGAAAGGCTCTAGCCAGCTCATTGGTCGCGATCCTGCCGTTGGGTCTGTTCGCCGTATTGCACAAAGGGGCGCTCGTCATCTGTCAGGATCGTTACGGCGCGTTCGTCACTATCTTCGTGGAGCGTATCGCGGCCGATTGTGATATGACGGAGCACCCCTCCGAAGGCTTCTTCGAGGTTGTCGCGGGTAAAGACCTCATCGGTATGGCCATAGGCCAGCACTGTGCCTTTGACGAGCACTGTGCGGTCACAAAACTCAGGCACAGAACCGAGGTTGTGCGTGGCAACCAGCATGACCCGGCCTTCATCGCGCAGCTCGCCCAAGAGTGTGATGATCTGGTTTTCCGTGGTCACATCGACGCCCGTAAAAGGCTCATCCAGCAAGATCACCTGACCCTCTTGCGCCAAGGCACGCGCTAGAAACACACGCTTGCGCTGCCCCCCCGAAAGCTCGCCGATCTGACGCTTGCGGAAGTCTTGCATGCTGACGCGAGTGAGCGCCTGATCCACCGCTGCGTGGTCAGCGGCTTTGGGACGCCGCAGCATCCCCATGTGGCCGTAGCGACCCATCATCACCACATCCTCAACCAGAACAGGAAAGGCCCAATCGACCTCCTCTGCTTGCGGTACATAGGCGACAAGGTTTTGCTTGAGCGCCTCGCGGATAGGCTTGCCCAAGAGGGTGATTTCGCCCTTTGAGATCGGCACAAAGCCCATAATCGCCTTGAAGAGTGTCGACTTGCCCGCGCCGTTGACACCCACAAGTGCTGTCACTGTCCCACGAGGAATATTGAAGCTGGCGTCGCGCAGGGCGGTATGGCCGTTGCGGTATGTGACTGTGACGCCTTTGGCGTGGATGCCATCCATCACTTGTCTCCCTTGAGGCCGTGAGCGACCGTTTCGGTGGTGACGCGCAAGAGGTCTAGGTATGTCGGCACGGGGCCGTCCTCGGCGCTGAGACTGTCGACATAGAGCACGCCGCCGTAAGCCGCGCCTGTTTCGCGGGCGACTTGTTCGGCGGGCGATGTACTGACTGTGCTTTCACAAAAGACCGCAGGAACCGAGTGTTCGCGCACCCCGTCTATCACGCGGCGGACCTGTTGAGGCGTACCAGTCTGGTCGGCATTCATGGGCCAGAGGTAAAGCTCTTGAAGGCCAAGGTCTCTCGCCAGATAGCTGAACGCGCCTTCGCAGGTCACAAGCCAGCGGTTTTCAGCAGGAATAGTCTCGATCTCGGCTTTGAGCGGCGCAAGCGTCTCGCGGATCTGGTTGGAATAGGCATTGGCATTGGCCTGATAGACGGCAGCATTGGCAGGGTCTGCCGTGCTGAGCGCACGTTCAATATTGGCGATATAGACAAGCGCGTTTTCGAGACCCATCCACGCGTGCGGATTGGCCTTGCCTTCATAGCTTCCAGAGCCAATCGAAATCGGCTCAATCCCTTCGGACAGCGTCGCAGACGGGACATCGCCAAGATTGGCGAGGAATTGTTCAAACCAGAGTTCAAGGTTGAGGCCATTCCATAGGATCAGATCGGCGTCAGAGGCGCGGACAATGTCGCGTGGCGTGGGCTGATAACCGTGAATTTCGGCACCTGGCTTTGTCACGGAGACAACATCAGCGGCCTCGCCAGCCACGTTTTGCGCCATATCAGCGAGGACAGTGAAAGTTGTCACGACTTTGAGCTTGTCTTGGGCCGCGAGGCTTGTGGCCGTCAGAAACGCAAAACAGAGCAACAATGAACGGAGCATGAAAGAAGACCTTTCTATGAGTCAGCTAACTGTAATTGCAAATCACTCGCAACTACAAGAGGCAGATCAGAAATAGTCAGCGGCCGAGCGCTTGCAATAGGCGCATGAAGGGTTAGCTTGGCGAAATGACACAAAACGCACTCATCATCGGCGCATCTGGCGGCATCGGCGCCGCTGTAGCGCAAGACCTAGAAACACGCGGCTGGCAGGTGACACGGCTCTCGCGCGCACATGACGGCTTGGACATTAGCGATCAGGCCAATGTGGATGCACATTTGGAAGCACAGAACGGTCCTTACAAGCTCGTCTTTATGGCGTCTGGCGTGCTTGCCGCCGAGGGCGGAGCGCCTGAAAAAGCACTGAGCCAGATCCGACAGGAGAGCTTTGAGGAGGTCTTCAAGGTCAACACCTTTGGTGTAGCCTATGTCTTGCGCCACGTGCCGAAGCTTCTGCCGAAGAAGGGCCGCTCTGTTCTGGCTGTTTTGACAGCGCGGGTCGGCTCTATCGGCGATAATAATATTGGTGGCTGGCACGCCTACCGCGCCTCCAAGGCCGCTGCAAACCAGCTACTGCGCGGCGCGGCTATCGAGCTGGGACGCAGCCACAAAGAAGCGATTGCTGTGGCACTGCACCCCGGGACTGTGGCCACAGACTTTACCGCAAACTACGCTGCACGGCACAGTACAGTTCGCCCAGAGGCGGCCGCGAAAAACTTGGTGGACGTTATGCTGGGGCTCACTCCCGAAGACAGCGGGCAGTTCTTTGACTACGCTTATAAACCGATTGAATGGTAAGTGCGGAATGGGCGACACCCTGCATCTAGCGCATTTGAGCCAAGTTCTTTGGCGGATGTACACCCATCGTTGACGAGTTTGACAAAACAAGGTTAGCGCGATGTTAACGCGCCAAAAGAAAGAGAGAGCCATGTCTGTGCCCGCGCTGGACGCCAGCACCGTGATCGAACCGATCCGCCAGCTTTCTGATGCGGGTGGGGCGGGTGTGCTCTGTGTAATCACCCATGTTGACGGCCCGTCTTATCGTCCGCTCGGAGCAATGATGGCCGTTCTTGAAGACGGGCGGCGCATCGGCACGCTCTCCTCCGGCTGTGTCGAAGCCGATATTGCGCTTCATGCTGCCAAGGCGCTGGACACAAACACGCCCTATACGGTGCGCTACGGGAAGGGCTCGCCTTTTGCAGACATCGTACTGCCCTGCGGTGGCGGGCTTGAAATTATGCTTTTGCCACGCCCTGATGTCGCCGTGCTGAACACGCTGCTGAGCCATCATGTGGCACGACAAGCCTGTGTCTTGGACATGGACCAGCGCAGCGGAGCTTTGATTGCTGTGACCCAAGGGGCAACAGGCTGGACCGGAGATATATTCAGCATAGCAATTGACCCTGAAATTCGCTTTTTCATTTTTGGCAAAGGGCCAGAGACAGCAACATTTGCTGGGCTTGTGCAGGCAGCAGGCTACCCCAATCTCGTGCTTTCACCTGACGCTGAAACGCTTAACGCCGTGGGCGCGGCAGGCTGCGCTACCCAACATTTGACCCATGCGCATTGTCCCGCAGGCCTCGGCATTGACGAGCGCAGCGCCGTTGTTTTGTTTTTCCATGATCACGATTGGGAGCCCCCTATTTTGGCAGAGGCTTTGACAACAGACGCGTTTTACGTGGGCGCCCAAGGCAGCATGCGGGCGGCCGAGATGCGGCGAATGGAGCTCATACGACTTGGAGTTTCTGATGACGCCATAGCAGAGTTGCGGGGGCCCATCGGGCTTGTGCCTTCAGTGCGGGATGCACGCAAACTTGCGGTGAGTGTCTTGGCAGAAGTTTTAAGCGTCTAGGGATTGTGCTAGCGCAAAGCCAAAGCGCCCCGCTGGGGGCCTTTGGCCCCCAGACCCCCTAGGATATTTCCAGAAAGAAAAAGAGCTGGGTCCGCTTTTGGTTTAGGTTCCACAGAAGGTTTTATAAGGACCAAAGCTGTCGGGAGCAGCTAGGCTGTAACTCTCGGCATTTGGCTGCTCTGTGAAAGGCGTTTGCAGAACTTTGAGGAGTGCCTCAAACGGAGCCATATCGCCCGCTTCCGCCGCTTGGAGCGCCTCTTCAACTTTATGATTGCGCGGGATGTAGAGCGGGTTCGTTGCGTTCATCTCGGCGGCGCGGCCCTGAGGCGTTTGGGCCTCTTCGCCGATCCGTGCGAAATAGGCGGCGAGCCAACCATCGAGTTCTTTGCTCGGATCATCATACAGAGCGCGCAGGGGAGATGTGTTGCCAAGCACGGCCTCCGCGAGAGCGCGGAAAGCTTGCGTATAATCGACATTCTGGCCCTGCATCGTCATCAGAAAGCCGTTTGCGAGCGCGAGATCACCTTCTTTGTCCTGCAAGAGGCCAAGCTTTTGGCGCACACCCGTCAGCCAAGCAGCTTGATAAAGCGTGGGGAAATTATTGATCACAGCCGTTGCCTCTGCGATGGCCTTGTCATCATCTGCGTTGATCAGGCCAAGGAGGCATTCGGCAAGGCGGGCGAGGTTCCATGCGGCCATGTTGGGCTGATTGCCGTAAGCGTAGCGGCCTTGTTGGTCGATGGAAGAGAAGCTCGCCTTCGGGCTGTAGCTGTCGAGAAAAGCACAGGGGCCATAGTCAATCGTTTCGCCAGAAATGGTCATGTTGTCGGTGTTCATCACACCGTGCACAAAGCCGATATTGACCCATTGCGCGACAAGGCTTGCCTGCCGCTCGGCAACGCGCTTCAGGAAGCTGAGGTAGCGGCCTTCGCGCCCCACAAGATCGGGATCATGGCGCGCGATGGCGTAATCCGCGAGCTTTTGCAGCATTTCAGTGTCGCCGCGTGCCGCAAAGAACTGAAAGCTGCCGACCCTCAGGTGAGAGCTTGCAATGCGCGCCAAAACGGCACCGTCCTTGGCGCCTGTTTCACGATGGATTTTCTCCCCCGTTGTGACTGCGGCCAAGGCGCGGGTTGTGGGGATGCCTAGGGCATGCATGGCCTCACCGATGAGGTATTCGCGCAGGACGGGACCGAGCGCGGCCTTGCCATCGCCACCACGGGAAAAGGGCGTGCGGCCCGACCCCTTCAGGTGAAGGTCGCGACGCCTTCCAAAACGGTCGATCAGCTCACCCAAAAGCAGCGCACGGCCATCGCCGAGCTGGGGCGAGAAGCCCCCAAACTGGTGGCCTGCATAGGCCATGGCCAAGGGAGCCGCACCTGTGGGCGCACGCATGCCTGTAAATACAAGCGCGCCCGCTTCACCTGCGAGCGCATCTGCATCAAGGCCAAGCTCCTCGGCCAGCGCCACATTGAGCTTAAGCATCTGCGGCGCGGGAACTTTATCACCCTGCCACTGCGCATAGGCGCCAGACAGCTCGCGGTGATAGCTATTGTCGAAGGCAAAATCGGGGAGTTTGGTCATGATGCGCGCGTCCTCATTGGGCCTTGCCAATGTAGGCCAAAGCGGGCGGGGATCAACCTTTCGCGCAGCGAGAGTTCAGCGCATCACGAAAGGGTCGGGAATCGGCTCATCCGATGTCCGAAGCCAGACCGCTTTTGTCCGCGTATAATCTAGCGCAGCTGCAAGTCCGCCCTCGCGCCCATGCCCGCTGAGGCCGTGGCCACCAAAAGGCGCGATGGGGCTAACGGCGCGGTAAGTATTGACCCAGACAATACCTGCCCGAATGCCACGGATCATCCGATGGGCGCGCGTGAGGCTTGTTGTAAAGACGCCCGAGGCAAGACCAAACGCTGTATCATTGGCGATATCGAGCGCTTCGGCCTCGGACTCAAAGCTGACGGCAGACAGAACGGGACCGAAGAACTCTTCGGTCAGGCAAGGCGCATCTGGCGCGGCGGAACAATCAAGAATGGTGGGCGGGAAGTAGTGCCCTGCCCCTTCCAAGCGCGTGCCGCCTGTAACAAGCTTGGCACCTGCCGCGAGAGAACGGGCGATAATATCTTCAGCGCGCGCGACTTGGGCAGCTGTGCAAAGGGGGCCAACTTCTGTGGCCATATTATCGGGTGCGCCGATGATGACGGCCTCGGCCTTGGCCTTTAGCTTCGCAAGGAACGCCTCTTTGACGCTTGCGGCCACAACAAGCCGCGAGCCCGCGACGCAGCTCTGGCCAGACGCGGCGAAAATACCAGAAACTTGCGCGTTGGCTGCGCTCTCCAGATCAGCATCCTCAAAGACAATAAAGGGCGACTTGCCACCCAGTTCGAGCGAAGTGGAGGCGAGATTTTCAGCCGAGCCACGCACGATATGGCGGGCGGTATCGGGGCCACCTGTGAAAGCAATATGCGCCACTTTCGGATGGCTTGTCAGGACCGCCCCGCAGCGCGGACCAAAGCCTGTGAGCACATTGACCACGCCTGCTGGAAAGCCCGCTTCATGCACCAACCGCGCAAAAGCAAGCAAGGGCGCAGGGCCTTCCTCAGACGCTTTGAGAACCACTGTACACCCTGCCGCCAAAGCGGGGCCAAGCTTGACTGCCGCAAGGAAGAGCTGCGAATTCCAAGGAACTATGGCGGCGACCACGCCAACAGGCTCCCGCCTCAGCCAGACTTCCATGTCGGGCTTATCGATCGGCAGATGCGCGCCTTCGATCTTGTCGGCAAGGCCAGCATAATAGCGATAGTATTCGGCAACATAGGCAATCTGGGCCGAGGTTTCGCGGATGATCTTGCCAGTATCGCGCGTTTCTAGGCGGGCCAGCTCGCTGGCGTTTTCGGCCACAAGATCGGCCAAACGATAGAGCAGCTTACCGCGCGCTGTGGCCGTCATGTCAGCCCATGCAGGAGCAAGAAACGCCGCGTGCGCCGCCTCAACCGCTGCGTTCACATCGGCCTCACGGGCCTCAGGCATAAGCGCCCAAGCTGTGCCTGACGCGGGATCGAGGCTTTCAAAATTGGCGCTCGCTTTGGAGAAGTCGCCACCGATATATTGCTCAAACTCTTGCATTTTATGTCCTTAGGCGAAGGCAGGCATGACATCGTTTATGAAGCGCTCAAGGCTGGCGCGTTTGCGCTCAAAGCTCATTCCTGAGTCAATCCAGAGCGAATATTCGTCATAACCCATGTCCTGATATGTTTTGATCCGTGCGATAGCATCATCAGCTGTGGCGATCACATTGTCACGCAGCATAGCCTCTGGTGTATAAAACGGGTGTGACGCTATTTCTGCGTCCGAGAGCGGCGCAATCAGCCCTTGGCTGACGGGTCGCTCGTTTTTAAACCATGCGCCGAAGTAGCAATAGAAGCGGTTGATTTCTTCTGCAGCTTGGCGCGCGTCTTCGGCGCTCTCGGCGATGTAAGTATGGTTCAACAGCATGATCTCGGGGCGCGGAATATCAGGAAATTTGGCGCAGGCGGCATTGAACGTTTCCATCAGTTTGGTCACTTCTTCATCGCCCTGCCAGAGTGGTGTCACTTGCACATGACAGCCTTGGGCCACGGCGAACTCATGGCTGTTCGGGTCACGCGCCGCGATCCAAACGGGCGGTCCGCCCTCCTGAACAGGCTTGGGCGAAGACGTTGTCGACGGGAAGCTGTGAAACTCTCCCTCTTGGGCATAATCTCCGTCCCAGAGTGCTTTGATTGCAGGAACAAGAGCGCGCATGCGCTGGCCTGCTTCCCAAGCATCCATCCCTGGCATGATGCGCTCGTATTCGTAATTATATGCGCCGCGCGCGATACCAAGATCAATACGGCCCTCTGTGATCAGGTCCGCCATCGCAGCTTCGCCTGCAAGGGCGATTGGATGCCAGAAAGGCGCGATGATTGTCCCTGTGCCGAGGCGAACATGTTTTGTTTGGCGTGCGACATCGATCAGGCTCAGGAACGGGTTGGGCGCGATTGTGAAATCCATCCCATGATGCTCGCCAGTCCAGACTGCATGCATGCCGCCCTCATCAGCCATCTTCGCCAGCGTCAGAAAATCTTGATAAAGCTGGCGCTGGTCCTGATCGGGGCTGACGCGCTCCATATGCACAAAGAGAGAAAACCGCATGAGGCTTACCTTTCGTAAGAAACGGGGCGGATTTTGCCGCTGGTTTGATTGCCAAAATAGACGCCGTAGTTGCCAAGCTTGTTCTCGGCGGCAAAGCGCGTGAGCATGGTGCGCATGACACTGTCGGTGACAGAGGCGAGCGCCTCTTCGGTCAGGGGGACAAAGCGCCCCAGAGAAGGCGCGCCCTCTTCGGTCTGGCAGAGAAACGCGATGTGCTGGCGTTTTGCGGCATCGTCTTCAAAGACCGAATACACAAATCCCGGCTCCGCCGTGAGGCCCGTAGTGGCGAGGAGCTTTTGCAGCGTCTCAGACGCACCGTGTTCTTTTACAGTCCTTTCGGGGAGCGCCAATCCGCCCTCGCTATTTTCGACCAGCAGCACCTGCCCGTCTCGCTCGATAAGTGCTGATACCGTGAGGCCGATGTGTGGCTCAAGCGCTTCGGCGGCTGTGGAGGGCGTTACATAAGCGCCGCGCGCATAGCCAAGGCCAGCAGTTGCTGAACTATCAAACGCCTCGACCCGACCAATCAGGACCGCATGATCACCCGCCTCGACAATCTGATGCATCGAGCAGTCAAACCACGCCGAGACGCCCTCAAACACTGGTGCGCCATGCGGTCCATTTTGCCAAGTTACGCTTGCGAAGCGGTCATCAACGGGACGCGCGAATGTGTTGGACACTTCGACCTGCGTTTCGGCCAGGATGTTGACTGCGAAGCCTGTGGCTTTGGTCATGTTTTCATAGTTGCTTGAGCTATTGGCGATACAGACCAGCACAAGAGGCGGATCAAGCGAAACAGAGGTAAAGGAATTGGCCGTAAAGCCAATAGGCGCGCCTGTTGCATCATGGCTGGTTACAACCGTGACGCCCGTGGTGAAGGCGCCAAAAGCGGAACGCAAAGCGCGCAGATCAAAGCCGCTCATGAGGCAACCTCGCGGGGGAAGGGCTGAAAGAGCCAGTTCGCCAAAGCATGATTGACCAGATTGGGCGCTGTGAGATGGGCCATATGGCGATGTCCTTCGATTATTTTTGTCGTCCCGTTTTGGGCCGCTTCGGCAATGGCACGGGCCATGGCAGGGGTAGAGTTGCCATCGCCGCTGCCGGTCAGGGCGAGCAGTGGCGCTTGGATGTCGCCGATGCGATTGGCATAGGTGTCATCACCTGTCGCAAAGGCAGTATAGGCAGTGGCGTAGCCCTCTGGAGAGACAGCACGAAGCCAGCCTGCCGTTGCCTCACGTGCTGCCCGCTCGCTTGCCGCTCTCGAAAACCAGCGGTCCAGCGGGGCCGCACTATCGAGTTCGCCACGGCTAATCTCGGCAGCGCGCGCCTCAACGGCAGCGCGGGCCTCTGGGCTCCGACGAAAGACAGGGTTGAGCAGTGCGACACGGCTCACAAGATCGGGATATTCAACCGCTACTCCCCCTGTAATCAGAGCGCCCATCGAATGCCCCGCAAGATTGACAGGACCAAGGGCAAGGGCCTCCAAAGCTTCCGCGGCCCACACGACAAAATCTTCCAGAACACTGCCGTTTGGCAATGGGTCACTCCCGCCATGACCGGGCATATCAAGTGCGACGACATGATTGTGCTCGCTCAGTGTTTCGACTTGCGGGCCCCATGCGGCAGACTGAAGCCCAACCCCATGAATGAGCACCAAAGGCGCACCACGCCCGACGGAGTGAAACGCAACCTGAGCGCCCGACTTAGACAGCCGCAGGGTTGTCAGCGTCATGGCCGAGCTCCTTGAGGTCTTGATAACGGTCACCAATGCGGTGATGAGGCCTTCCTCCGATCGATGCGCCCAGTGCGATGACAATTTCATCAGCGGCGGGGGCATCTGCGATTGATGTCTGGATCGTAAGATAATGCGAACGACGGCCGCCATCATTTTTATCCATCAGCGGAATCATAAGCGGCGCATTGGCTGGTCCGCGGGTATTGCAAAACGACAGGTAGGATTTTGCGCCGACTGCCTCTCGGAAGATATTGCCAAAGTGCAACGTGTGGATCAGTGCGGAGGCATGCTCAACCTCACCATCAAGACCGACGATCGCAGATTTTCCATAGCCCTCAACACGCTCGCCGCTACCAGCCGCGTCAAGAATCATATCAGTCAAAATCTGGCCGAGCCCAGGCGCGCAGTCACGAATTACAGGGGAAAGGTCCTCGACAAAACCCTGCCCTGCCCAAGGATTTTTAATAACAGCCATTGCAGCGATGAGCTTGAGCGGCGTCGCAGCCACTTTGCCGCCTTCGATAAGCGTGTTTTCAATATGCAAAAGCGTTTTTCTGATCTCTGCTGGCACAGGCATGTTCCTTTTGCTGTGGTGAGTCTCTCCGCAATATGGTATACCATCATACAAATTGTCAATTCCACTGTGAGGCTAAATAGGCCATGGGTCAGGACCGCGTAAAACTCGAACGGATTGAAGCTGTGCCTCAGACCCTGCGCGACATTGTGCAGGCGAAGATGCGTGACGCGATCATGGCGGGGCATTTTGCGCCTGGTGAGCGGTTGGTTGAGCGGCCCCTTTGCGAGCAGCTCGGCGTCAGCCGTACGGTCGTCCGCGAGACGATCCGCTACCTTGAGGCTGAGGGACTTGTCGAAACGATCCCACACAAAGGGCCGATCGTCGCGTCGCTCAACTGGAGTCAAGCCAAGCAGATTTATGATATTCGCCGTCAGCTTGAGAGCGCTGCAGCGGAAGCCGCAGCAAAGGCAACTTCGCCTGCGTTTGACGCTGCCCTGCGTGCTGCTTTGGCCGAGCTTGGTATTGCTATGAAAGGGCAGGAGTGGAGCGCGATCTTTGTCGCAACAACCGCGTTTTACGAACTTATTTTTGCGCAAGCGGGGCATAGCATCGCTTGGGAAGTGGTGCAGCGGCTCAACGGGCGGATCAGCCGTTTGCGCGCGCTCACGCTCTCAGCCAAAGACCGCTCGACCTCCGGCTTAGCTCATATGACAGCAATCGCTGACGCGGTCCTGAGCGAGGATGCACGCGGCGCACGCGAAGCCGTTAAAGCCCATATCAAGGAGGCGGCCAAAATCGCGCAGGCCGTTCTGGCAAAGGAGGCGCACAATGACTGAAGCTTATTGGATCGCGCAAGTGACCGTCACAGACCATGAGGCTTATAAGGGCTATCAGGCCGTAGCTCCTGAAGCGTTTGCCAAATATGGCGCCGTGTTTCTTGCCCGTGGCGGAAAAGCACAGGCGCTTGAGGGGGCTCCCTTTGAGCGCCATGTCGTCATTCGATTTGACAACTATGCGGCGGCACTTGAGTGCTATAACTCGCCAGAATACAGCGCCGCGCGAGCAAAGCGTAAGGGCGCATGTGAGGCGCAAATCGTGATCGTAGAAGGACTTGAGACACCATGAGCAGTTTTGATGAAGACTTGTTTTTGAAAGGTCTGGAGCAACGTAAGGCCACATTGGGCGCAGACTATGTCGAGAAAAATCTCGCGGCATCCGACGACTTCACCCGTCCGTTCCAGGAAGCGATGACGGCTTGGTGCTGGGGCTTTGGCTGGGGCGATGATGTCATTGATGCAAAGACCCGCTCGATGATGAACCTCTCCATGATCGGTGCTTTGGGCAAAATGCACGAGTGGGAACTTCACTGCAAAGGCGCACTCAACAACGGTGTGAGCCGCGACGAGATCCGCGCCATTATACATGTGATCGCGATTTATTGTGGCGTTCCGCAGGGGCTTGAATGCTTCCGCGCTGCACGAAAGGTTTTTGAAGAAGCGGAACAAAGCGCATCGTAAGATTTGCGTAAGCTTTGTAAGGTTCGCGTAAGCTTCACTTGATTGAGGGCAGGAAACCAAATGGATTCCTGCCACCATGACTGACCAACCTTCTACTCCTCAAGGCTTGAACCGCCTGCGTACGGAGCTTGTCGCGCGCCCGTTGACGCTGCTGGCGAGCGTCGTCTTATTTGTACTTCTCGTGGACAATAACACCTTCTGGCGCATCGGTTCTGATGTCTTTTCGGGCCACCCCTTCGCTTTTGCGGGCATGGTGGCGGCGCTCTACTGTCTGACAGTTGCAGTGTTTTCGCCTTTTGCGCTGCCAGTCTTCGTCAAGCCGTTCAGCATCTTCATTCTGATTTTGAGCAGCGTGACAGGCTACTATATGGACACGCTCGGCGCGTTTATCGACCGTGAGATGATCCAGAATGTCATGGTCACCACAGTGACGGAGTCAAAGCACCTCATCACCATCGGCTTTTTGCTTCATGTCGCATTCTACGGGCTTTTGCCGTCAGTCTTTGTTCTTGCCCTTCGGCTCAAACCACAGCGCAAGCTCCTGGCCTTGGGCACACCGTTTCTAGCGGGTGCAATCTGCCTTTTACTGACGCTTGGGTTGCTTGCAACCAACTTCAAAACATATGCTTCGGTGCTGCGTGAGCGGAAAGACTTTCTGGCAAGCTATCAACCTGGCGCACCGATTGTGAGCACCTTTCGCTATGCGGCCATGATGAGCAAGACGCTCAACACGATTGCGGCACCCATTGGAGAAGACGCCACCAAAGGCGTCAGCTATGCCCGCGCGACCAAGCCAGTGCTCACCCTGCTTGTCGTGGGCGAAACTGCGCGCGCGCAGAACTTTGGACTCAACGGCTATGGGCACGAGACAACCCCCGAGCTGGCCAAACTACCAATCGTGAACTTTGAGGAGGTCAGCAGCTGCGGCACATCTACGGCCGTTTCCTTGCCCTGCATGTTCTCAAAATTGCCGCGTAAGGACTATTCGTTTGAAAAAGGCAAAGCCCAGCAAAATCTTTTGGATGTGCTCGCTCATGCTGGTCTAAAAGTGGAGTGGTGGGACAACAACACAGGCCATAAGGGCCTAGCGGACCGTATTGAGGCCCGTAGTTTTGCGGGCAACGAAGGCGAACACTGCCGTGAAGGCGAGTGCGACGATGGCGCTTTTCTACCCGCGTTGCGCGCCTATGCTGACAATATCACAGAAGACACTGTCTTGGTTTTGCATCAGATAGGCAGCCATGGGCCATCGTATTTCATGCGGTATCCGCCCGAGGCCGAAAAATTTGCACCCGCCTGCCAGACACCAGAACTCAAAAGTTGTTCGCCCGAAGAGGTCTTGAACGCCTATGACAATACCATTGCCTATACGGACAAGACGTTGGCAGAAACGATCAACTTTTTGCAAGCTCAGGAAAGCCTTAGCACGGCAATGCTCTATATTTCGGATCATGGCGAATCCCTTGGGGAAGGTGGGCTTTATCTGCACGGAGCGCCCTATTTTCTAGCGCCCAAAGAACAAACTCATGTCCCGATGATCCTGTGGATGTCTGACAGTTTTGCTGCGCAGTTTGGCCATAATACAGGCTGTCTCGTTGACAGCCGCGCGACTCCCCTGAGCCATGACAACCTGTTTCACTCGGCCCTAGGGATGCTTGATATCGAGACGCAAGTCTATGACGAAGCGCTCGATCTCTTTGCGCCATGTGCTGCAAACAAGGAGCAAAGTTGATTTGAGAGCTTTGCGCAGCCGCTCAAAGCGGCTAAGTGCTGCGCAACCCTCTTTTAACGACCAGAAAGAACGCTCATGAATATGCTCAAAATCGTCGCCGTGCCCATGCACAAGGAAGGCCGCAAGTTCGTGGCCGTTTTCGCCGCCATAACTGTGGCGCTGAGCTTTCTCTGGGAGCCGCTCTTTTGGCTTGGATGTGGCGCGACCGTCTGGTGCTATTATTTCTTCCGCGATCCGGTACGGATGATCCCACAGAATGACGCGCTTGTACTATCGCCTGCTGATGGGGTTGTCTCGCTGATCGAAGAGGTCGTGCCACCTGCAGAACTTGGGCTTGGCCAAGAGCCAGTCACGCGTGTTTCGGTCTTTATGAATGTTTTCAACTGCCATGTGAACCGCGCGCCTATCGCGGGTAAAGTGACACAAATTACTTATCATCACGGCAAGTTTCTCAATGCCTCACTGGACAAGGCCAGCGAATTTAACGAGCGCAACTGCCTGACTATTGAAACCCCAGCAGGCGCCAAAATTGGTGTGATCCAGATTGCTGGCCTCGTGGCGCGGCGGATCGTCTGTTTTGTCAAAGAGGGTGACGAGCGCGCCGCAGGTGAGCGTTTTGGCCTTATTCGTTTTGGCAGCCGTCTTGATGTGTTTCTTCCCGTCGGCGTTCAGCCGCTTGTGCCGCTCGGCACAACAGCCGTGGCTGGCGAAACTATTCTGGCCGATCTCTCAAATCCGCAACCCAATGTGAAAGCTGTCAGCCGATGAGCTCCGAACGTACCATAAAACTGCGCCATGTTGTGCCCAGTATCGTCACAGTCTTCGCGCTCTGCGCGGGGCTGACATCGGTACGTATGAGCCTTGAGGGGCATCTGGAAACGGCGTTGGCGTTTATCCTGATCGCCGTGTTCCTTGACGCGGCGGACGGCAAACTCGCACGCTTCCTTGATACCGCAAGCCCCTTTGGCGCCGAGCTTGACACGCTTGCCGACTTCTTCAACTTCGGGATCGCACCAGGCTTTTTGCTCTACAACACGCTCTATATCGGTACGCCTGCGGCCAATCTCGGCTGGCTGGCTGCACTTGTGCTTGCGGTTTGCTGTGCACTGCGGCTCGCGCGGTTTAACCTGTCGATGAAAGACACAACAGTGGCGCTCGCCAAAGACAACTTCTTTGTTGGCGTGCCTGCTCCTGCGCTGGCCTGCCTCGCGCTTATGCCAATCTTTATTCACCTTTCGGGCTGGAAACACTTGGACTATCCGTTGGTACGCACACTTTACATCATTGGGGTCGGTTTTCTCGCGGTGAGCACGATACCGACCTATTCCGTCAAACATGCCTCCATCAAACGCAAGCACCTTGCCATTGCGATTGTGGCCGCTGTTGTGATGGTCGTCTGTCTGATGTCGTATCCTTGGCCAACGCTTATGGCGATCAACCTGCTTTATCTCACCACGTTGCCCTTCTCTTACCGCGCACAAAAGCGCCAAATTGCCAACGAAAGCTAAATCATGCGCATCCTTCTGATCGAAGATGAGAAAGACCTCGCCGCGCCGGTGATCGAACATCTCAAGGCCGATCAGAATGTTGTTGACTGGTTTGAAACCGTGTCCGACGGCGACACAGCTGCGTTTGGTGTCCCGTATGATGTGATTTTACTGGATCTTCAGCTCCCCGATGGTGACGGGTTAGACCTGCTCAAGACCCTGCGAACGCGGAATCTGCGCACACCAATCATTATCCTAACGGCACGCGACAAAGTCTCTGACCGCATAAAAGGCCTAAACCAAGGGGCAGATGACTATGTGATCAAACCCTATGATCTGAGTGAACTGACCGCACGGATCAACACGGTCTGCCGCCGCAGCAGCGAGCGAGCAGCCGAAATCGTTTCTTTGGCAGATATTGAAGTCAACATGGCTGAACATAGCGTCGCGCGCGCAGGAGCGCCCGTGAAGCTCACCGCCAAAGAATGGGGCGTTTTTGAATGCCTACTTCTACGGCGCACCAAAATTGTCCCCAAGGACACGCTTGAGCAGGCGCTTTATGCGTTTGGTGATGAAGTGGAAAGCAACGCGATTGAAGCCCATATCAGCCGCTTACGCGGCAAGCTTGGAAAAGAACTCATAGTCACACACCGCGGCTTGGGATATCGACTTGAAGTATGAACAGCCGCCCACCCAGTCTTCTTAGAGCGCTTCTTCGCTCCCTGCTCTGGCCAAGCCTTATCGCAATTGCTGCCGGACTAGTCCTGTCTTTTTGGACTGTGCGGCAGGAATATGACGAGATGCTCGATATCGGGCTAAACAACAAAGCCCACTTGCTGCTTGAGAATCTCACAATGCAAGACGAAGGCATCCTCGGGTTATCTGAAGTGTCCGACCTTTTGGCCTTTGAGACCCGCATTCTCGACCCTGAGGAACGCACCCTCTTTTGGTATATCGATAGCGAAGGCCACATCTTACAGCGCTCGGGCCTTGCCACACCCGACATGATGCCACGCGAGCAGCCCGAGGGCTTCTTTACCGAGCATGACTATAGATTTCGGGTGTTGAGCGCAGAAGGTATGCCTAAGCGGCGCATCGTTGTTGGTGAACCGCTCGTGGAACGCAACGAAGCCATGCGGGATATCTTGGCAGGTGTCATGCTCAGTTTTGCGGCATTGGTACTCATTATGGCCTATGCTGCCTCGCGCGCCTTACAAGGTGCTGCGCGCAAGATTGACGGTCTTAGCGAAGACATCGCTGCCAAGAGCGAACACAATCTGAGCCCGATTGATCGCGCGTTCTCTTTTGCAGAGTTTGAACCCGCAATTGATACCCTCGATGAGCTGATGGCGCGGCTCGATGCGGCGATCAACGCAGAGCGCGATTTTGCAACGGTGGCGGCACATGAATTGCGCACGCCCGTTGCAATCTGTCTTGCGCAGGCTCAACGGCTCAAGGCGACAGCCGCAACGGAAGCCGACGCTGCAAAGGCCGCCGCCGTGGAGCAGGGCCTTAAACGGCTCGCGCGGCTGATCGAGCGGCTGCTGCAGCTTTCCCGCGCACAGTCAGGCCTTGGCACAGACGCCGAGACCGATGATCTCAATATGGTGTTGCGCTTGCTGCTCAGCGAACTGAGCGAGCGTAAACCAAAAGCACTAAGGCTAAACATCCTGCCGCCTGAAGGCGTCTATATGAGCCATATCAACCCCGATGCTTTCGGAATTATCCTGAACAATCTTTTTGACAATGCGCTGAAGTACAGTGACGGGCCACAAGGCATAGTGATCGATGCCAGCCAAGCGGGCGTGATCACGGTTTCCAACGATTGCGACGCATTGACGGAGCAAGAAATTCAAGAAATCACACAACGCTTCGGGCGCAAATCCAATCTTGCAGATGGGTATGGCCTTGGGCTTTCCATCGTTCAGGCGCTTTGCGAACAAACAGGCTGTGACTTTGATATCTTCTCGCCAATGATAGGCCAAACACGCGGCTTTGTCGCGCGGATCACACTGCCCTAAGTGCGCTTTCGCTTGCGCTTCGCCGTGAAGAGCAAGGCGACCAACGCACCAATCATTCCACCCGCAAAAACCGCCGACACCGTATGCGCTTCGAGCATCACGCGGGCATACATCGTCAGCCCTGTTACCGGCAGGCAGAACAACAAAAACCACAGACTGAAGCGGCGGACCATAAAGAAGCCCCCAGCGCTGGCAAGAGTAGAGTGCCCAGACGGCATATTGTGCCGCGACTGAGGCCCGCTCGGGCGCTGACCCAGCCGTGTGCCCAAAATAGTAACATCGTTGAGCAGCCGCTTTGGCCCGTGCGAGGCAGCTATGCCTGCAACGACAACGCCTGCCAACTGGCCCGCGCCCCTCCAATCGCGCAGCACCACAATGGTCGCGATGGGCAGCATAGCATTGACGTGGCGCATGTACTTTTCTGTGCCCTGAACAACGGTTGAGTAATGTTCAGAACGACAAATCGAATAGTCTCTTGTTAGATCCGAAGGATAAAACATTGCCGCGCCAATCAAGAGGCCAGTTAGCCCGTAGGCAAAGCCATGGCGGCGCAAATTGCGCCAGGGCAAAGCAAGGTTTGAGATCGTATCCATGCCACGGCGTTTGGCAAGCAAACCTTATGACAACCTTACAAACCTTTGGTCTGCGTCAGCGCGGCAGATGAAAGATGTCAAACTCGGGCTTGTAGATATCGCTTGTCATCCCGAACGCGCCCATCACGCTGTGAAACGGGAAATCATGGGGAAAGCTTTGAGGCGGCATAACGCTCGCTGCCGTCAGTCCACGACTGCTGGCAAAACTGTCTGACATCCAGACCAGAAATGGTACATCACGTTGCTCTTTGGGGGCAACACTGTTGGGCAAGCCATGAAGATAATAGCCCCCCTCGCCAAGCGACTGACCATGATCCGAAACATAGATCAGCACCGTTTCTGCATCGAGGCTTTCCAGCTGCTTAATCAGATCGGCTAGCAAGTAGTCGGTATAAAGGATCGAATTGTCATAGGCGTTGACCAGCTCTTCATGTGTGCACTTGGCCACCTGAACCGTTTTGCACTCTGGCGTAAAGCGGGCGAAATCTTGGGGATATTTACTGAAATATGCGGGGCCGTGACTTCCTGTTTGATGCAGGGTCACAAAAATGCGCCGCGCTTTTGACTGTTCAATCCGCTCCGCCAGCCTCCAATTGAGGGCAGCATCACCCTTAGGACAGTCTTCTTCTGTGCACTCCAAGCTGATCTCGCCTGCGCGCTCTTGCACAGTGGTTTTCACTGGCGGCGGACCAGAGTTATTGCTTCGGTAAATCGTTTCGATCCCTTGTCGCGTCAAATAACTTGGCAGCGGCTCGGCCAGCGTGTGCGAGGAAGCCTTGCTGCCTTCGTGGGTGAGGATACAGGCGGTCGAGCCAATCGTATTTGTAGCGCAGGACTGCCCCAAAGGCAGAGCAAAGAGCGAGGTCTCTTTTGTGAAAGTGTTGGTCTCTCGACCATAGCCATAGAGCTCAAAGTTCTCTGCGCGCGCCGCTTCTCCTATCACCAGAACCACGACTTGCTTTTTGTCTGGCCGTTCCTCAGCGAATGTAGCAGGCGGCGAGAGTATAGGCTCGCGCTCGTCCAGATAGCGCTTATTATAGTAGCGCGCGGTGTTGATCACATAGGACCAAGGCAAGACTTTACTGCCCATCCGCGAGGCATGCTGATCAAACCAAAGCCAAGTTGTTGACGTCGCAAAAAGCCATGCGATGAGCAGCCCAAAGCTCGCCACTCCCGCAAACAACCGCACAGAGCGCTTTGGCGCACGGAGATCAACGCGCCAGACAAAAAGTGCCGGCAGAGCACCAAAACCAGCGAGATAAGGCAAGATCGACCAGTGCCAGAGACCAGAGGCTTCGCCCGTATCTGTATTGAGCACATTGGCAATCATCGAGCGGTCAATTTCGATACTATAGGAGAGCATAAAATAGAGCGCTGCGGCGTTCACGATAAACAAAAGTACCACCAAGAGCTTCATCAACCTGAGCGACAAGGCTGACACCAAAAACAACACTCCCATAAAGAGACAGAGCTGCACAATTTGAACAGAAGCAAGCTGCAGCCACCCCGTGGCATCAGGGAGACTAGACACAGAAAACACAAAAGCTAAGAGCGGCTTTTGAAACAAAGCAAGATTGGCAAACGCGATCAAAAGCACAAAGCCTGAGAGGCGCATATTGGGCTTCCAAGGAGTTTGCTTCACATGTGTCATAGTGACTGTCTAGCGAGCTTCCTAGCCCAGCGAAAGCACTAGATAGGGGCCCAAATCGCAACGGAGCACGAAGAGACAGGCAAGCACTCCGAATGGGACCGTGCGCTCGGTTACGAATATGTAAATCTGAGCGCAACAAACATGCTGGCTCATGTCATTATTCCTTGGAGCCGTTGATGCCCGATACTTCCCACGCCCTATCTTTGCCGTTGATACAACCCTCTCAAGCGCAAAAACATGTGACCCACAACGAAGCCCTAAGGATTTTGGATGCGGTCGTGCAATTGGTCGTCATTGCAGCCGACCAAAGCGGTCCACCGACAGCTCCCCAATCGGGTGATCGCTATATTGTCGCGCCCTCCGGAGTGGGCGCGTGGCTGGGCCATGACGGGGATATCGCGGTTTATGCAGATGCTGCGTGGAGCTTCATAACGCCGTTGCCGGGATGGACCGCTCAAGTCTTAGCGCCACAAAGCGCCGTATTGTTTGATGCTGTCTTGGGCTGGCAAACAGTCTCTACAACACTGGAAAACACACCTGAACTCGGAATCAACGCCACGGCGGACCCAACAAACAGACTCAGCGTATCGGCGCCTGCGACTCTGCTCAATCATGAGGGCGCAGGCCATCAGCTCAAAATCAACAAGGCCACCGCGAGCGACACATCAAGCCTTTTGTACCAAACAAACTTTTCTGGGCGTGCGGAAATGGGCTTGGCAGGGAATGATGATTTTGCCGTTAAAGTCTCAGATGACGGAACAACATGGCGCACGGCCCTGAATGTGGATGCCCCAACGGCGCGGGTGATCGCACCCGAAGGTCTCGAGAGTATTCGCATAACCGCAACACACAGCGCCACAACGGTGCTGAACCCGCCGTCTCCCGCAGGGTTTGCAATGCTTTCATCAGTCAGTTCAAATTTCCCACAGGCGAACGCAAGCATGATTTTATGCTACGATGTGGGCGCGTCTCCACAGTTGATCGTGATTTGGAACGGAGGCGCTGTCACCAATTTGGGAGCCACAGCCCCGACAGACACAAATGTCCCCGACGGGCTAATCGGGATCGCAGCTCAAAACAACGGAACACTGCTGCTTCGAAACGAGTATCCCAATTCTCTCGCACTGGACTATTGCATCACTTGGATCAACGGCTGGCGATAAATCAGCCTGCCTGAATGTCTCCTGCGGGGTGCCCGCCCCGCAGACGATCATACGACAATCATATCCTGAGAAATTGCATCCAACGCAATTTCTGCAAAGATAATGTTAACGCCTTGGTCTGAAAAGATCACAGAGTCGCCGCTCTGGTCAAAATGCCCAAGCACGGCCTCGGCGTCCGCGTAGTCGAACCCCTCAAAGCGCAGCACATCCCAAGCCTCGAGATCAAGCACCGTATTGTTGCTTTTGTGATCGGCGTGAAACACAAACATGTCTGAAAGCGCGCCCCCAGCAAGGGTATTGCTGCCGCCACCGCCCATCAAGACATCCTGAAGTCCCTGATCTTGCACCCATTCTTTCAGGCCGGGCGTGGTGGCGTTCACAAATTCTCGGCTTTGTGCGAAGGCTTCAGCGACCGCAGCACGGCTGTTGCCTTGTTCCATCCAGTTCAGCCAATTCTGTTTTCCGGCCACGTCAGCTGCGCGGCCCAAAACGTTGTAATAAAGCAGATCAACAAAGCCCTCATTGTCAGGCTCTGCATAGCGGTTGGAAAACTCTTTTGACCCGACAAATCCCGCAACAGCTTCACCAAAATCAAGTCCTTCCGCGAGCGCGCTCACCCAGTTATCAAAGCCGCCTTTCTCAGGCGCGCGGCCCAGCGCAGCCGTATACAGGCGGAAGATATCGTCGCTCCAATTGGCCTCCATGCGCGCTTTGGAAAAGGCGTCAGAAGCTATGTTTGTCATGTTTTGAAACTCGCGGCTTTCAGAAAAGCCGTGCAAAGCTTGCGCACGGGTATTGTCAGGATTTTCTAGAAAGGAAATCCAATTTATACGCCCCTCCGCATCTGCCTCCCGGCCTAAGACATTGCGATACAGCAGGTCCACAAAGGCCTCGGTTGAAAGATCGCCATAGGTTTTTTGAAACTCCTTGGACGTCACAAACTTGCCTGCGACGGTCAACAGACTTTGCTCGCTCTCAAATATACTCTGCGTCCAGTTGCGGTGGCCTTCCACGTCAGGGCTGCGGCCGAAAGCTGCCTGATAGAGACGAAACATCTGAGCTGACTCTTGCGGCGCATACCCTGCAGCAAAGCCCCCAGCATAGAGGTGATCATCGCTCCCATCGCCGACCACAGACGTGCCATTGTAAGCTATGTGTCTGACGTCAGCCCCTGCTGGACAGATCTGAGCATTTGAACAACGGAGGATTTCTGGTTCATCTTATCGATTAGGAGATCGAGATGACAAAGAAGCCTACCACATCGAAAGATGCCGCCGACAAGGTGGTTAAGAACATCCGCCGCAAGACACGGCAAACCTATTCAGCGGAGGAGAAGATCCGCATTGTTTTGGCAGGTCTGCGTGGCGAGGAAAGTATTTCTGTGTTGTGCCGTCGTGAGGGGATCGCTGAGAGCCTGTATTATAGCTGGTCTAAGGAATTCCTTGAGGCAGGCAAGCGACGTCTGTCTGGGGACACTGCGCGTCAGGCGACGTCGCCAGAAGTGAAGGAGCTGCGTTCAGAGTCGCTGGCATTGAAAGAGTGCGTGGCGGATCTGACTCTTGAAAACCGGCTGCTCAAAAAAAGCATGACAGGAAATGGGGGATACGAGGAATGAGGTATCCAGCATCCGAGAAGCTTGAGATCATCCGCACCGTCGAAGGCTCACACCTGCCAGTCAAACAGACGCTTGATATGCTGTGCATTCCGCGCAGCACATTTTATCGATGGTACGATCTTTATCTCGATGGTGGTCTGGACGCGTTGGCGGATCATTCGCCGCGTCCCAAGTCTGTCTGGAACCGTATCCCAGACGTCAGGCGCGATGATTTGATCGAGTTTGCATTGGAGCACGAGGCGTTGTCGACACGCGAGCTTGCCGTCAAATACACGGATGAGAAGCGGTATTTTGTCTCTGAATCATCAGCTTACCGCATTCTAAAAGCAGCTGACCTGATCACTGCGCCTGATTATGTGGTGATCAAGGCTGCTGACGAGTTCACAGACAAAACCACAGCTATCAACGAGATGTGGCAGACTGATTTTACCTACTTTAAGATCATCGGCTGGGGCTGGTATTATCTGAGCACAATCCTGGACGATTACAGCCGCTACATCATTGCATGGAAACTCTGCACAAATATGCGTGCTGAGGACGTAACAGACACGATCGAGCTGGCATTGGCTGCATCCGGTTGTGATCAAGCCACTGTTCGGCACAAGCCGCGCCTGCTCAGCGATAACGGCTCCTGCTACATCTCTGGCGATCTGGCTGAGTGGCTGGAAGGGCAAAGAATGGATCACGTTCGCGGAGCACCGCTCCACCCGCAAACGCAAGGTAAGATCGAGCGCTGGCACCAGACCATGAAGAACCGTGTTCTGCTGGAAAACTATTACCTGCCCGGCGATCTCGAGCGTCAGATCGGGGCTTTTGTCGAGTATTACAACAACCAGCGCTACCACGAGAGCCTGAACAACGTCACACCCGCTGACGTCTACTTCGGGCGCGACAAAGCCATTTTGAGGGAAAGGGAGAAGATCAAAAGCCAAACAATCCGCCAACGCCGCTTGCAACATCAAAAACAAGCAGCATAATCAATCACACGAACGAACCAGAGCCTCCTGTGCTCAAGCCGATCTGATGTCCAACTTTATATGACGACGGACAAACAATGGCCAGATCCGACGGCTGGCAGGCCTCAAACTCCAACGTGACCGAGCCTCAGAAACAGAATTGCTGCCCGCAGCGGTCAAAAATATCGTCGCCTCTGACATGATTTTCGGCCTCACAGAGCATTTCGACCATTTCATTCAGCGTCTCCATGCGCTGGGTCTGATTGCAGGAACACCTGATATGCGCGAAAACATGGCCCCCCACCCGGCCAATCTTGCAGAGGCTTTGGCAACGCTCACACCCGATCAAGCAGCGCTCTATCAGGCCTTCACTGGCTGGGATGATATTTTTTACAACATCTGCGAACAGCTTTATTTTGCCCAAGATATGCCAAAAACGGGGGCTATATGATCCACCACCAATGCCTCTTACCACTCAGCCGAGCACGCAACACTTCAGCCATACGCCTAGCACATGACAGCCCGATCTCTTACTCTAGGTCACAGATTACCCGTTAAGGATGCTTTTTAATGATTACACCCGTTCTCCTCTGTGGAGGCTCAGGCACACGCCTCTGGCCCCTGTCTCGCAAAAGCTATCCAAAACAATTCGCCTCGATTCTGGGCGATGAAAGCCTCTTCCAAGCCTCTGCCAGACGCTTTTCAGGCGAGCATTTTGCCGACCCTCTGCTTGTCACTGCCGATAGCTTCCGCTTCATTGTAGGTGAACAGCTCGAAAAATGTGGCCTCAGCTCACGCGGAACCCTGATCGAACCTGAGGGGCGAAACACCGCACCTGCAGCCATTGCTGCCGCACTCATGCTTGCCAAATCTGATCCTCAAGGCTTGATGCTCCTTGTCCCATCAGATCACGCTATCTCTGATGCACAAGCGTTCCGTGATGCAGTTTGTTCGGGTACAGTGGCCGCACGAGACGGACAAATCGTCACCTTCGGGATCGCCCCTGATCGCGCCGAAACAGGGTATGGCTGGCTTGAGAGCGGAGCGGAGACCCACCCCTCCGTGATGGAGCTCAAACAATTTGTCGAAAAACCCGACCGCAAAAAGGCGGAAACTCTGCTCAAAGACAAACGCTACCTCTGGAACGCAGGTGTGTTCCTCGCGCGGGTCGATGTCATGATCAAGGCCTTCCGAACCCACGCGCCAGAGGTTCTCACTGCCGTGGAAATCGCCTTGGAAAAAGCCACACTTGATCTTGGCTTTACCCGCCTTGATCCCGAAACATGGGTCCGCGTGCCCGATATTTCTATCGATT
Source organism: Lentibacter algarum (assembly GCF_040580765.1). Lineage (GTDB taxonomy): Bacteria > Pseudomonadota > Alphaproteobacteria > Rhodobacterales > Rhodobacteraceae > Lentibacter > Lentibacter algarum. The sequence continues at coordinate 2,815,769 of NZ_CP158687.1, forward strand.
ACGCCGTGATGGAAAAAGCCGAGAACGTCAGCGTGGTGCGCTTTGATGGAGCATGGTCTGATCTGGGCAGCTGGGAGGCCGTTTGGCAAGAATCCCCCCGTGATGAACATGGCAACGCAATGACAGCACATGCCACAGCACTTGATTGCGAAAACACGCTTCTGCGCTCGGAAAGCGACGAGATTGAAATTGTCGGCATCGGCCTGAAAAACGTGGTCGCCGTCGCCATGCGCGACGCCGTTATGGTCGCCGATATCTCCGACAGCCAGAATGTAAAAAAGGCGGTCGCCACACTCAAAGAGCGCAAAGCAAAACAAGCGGTGCAGTTCCCCGTCGATCATCGCCCTTGGGGCTGGTTTGAAACGCTGATCTTGTCAGACCGCTTTCAAGTGAAGCGCATCCACGTACACCCAGGAGCAACCCTGAGCCTGCAAAGCCACAACCATCGTTCAGAACACTGGATCGTTGTGGCCGGAACAGCAAAAGTGACTGTGAATGATGAAGTCAAACTCGTCACTGAAAACGAGTCGATCTATGTCCCACTCGGAGCAAAGCACCGTATGGAAAACCCAGGCAAAGTGCCCATGGTCCTAATCGAAGTTCAAACAGGAGCCTACTTGGGCGAAGATGACATCATTCGCTACGAAGACGTCTACGCGCGCAACTAGCCTGACTTTGCAGTTCCGTCTCAAAAATGGCTCCAGCAAACAGTGGGCCGAAAGATCCCAGCGGGTCACATGACGATTGTTAACTTCAAGACATGACCTTCTGACACCGTGATCAAGTGCAAAATGGAGACTCCCGCATAGCGCAGAGTCACGTCCTCAAAACGCGAGTGAGAGTTCTAATACTAGAGGGCAGCCGATGTCGCCTCAAGCAAGCTTGTCCCGCCTGCGGATATTGCCACTACAGAAACAAAAGTAGGACACACAGAGCAGAGACTATAAAAATATAGAACGGTAATGCGTTTAAAATAGTCACTTTCTTTTTGCAACGGCTGCACGTTTCTTCCCCGAAGCGAACTCTGTGCTTACAACTGCCACATCGGAAAATTCGTGTTGCCATACAATCAATCTCATCTCTAGAACTGGTTAACTTCAAATTCAGCTTCATATAAGTCTAAAATTTATACTTAAATGAACGAGCCACAAAAGTTAATAAAAAATTTATCGTTAATGACGGGCCGCGCTTCAGCCAAAGCACCAACCAACAAGAGTGAGTCTTCGCCCATATAACGTGTGCCAAACCGCAGAGCTAAAATCTCAAACCAAATACCATCCAAGGATACATCGGACGCCCAAGCAATCGCTGGGCTGCATATCAAATACGGTTGATCGGGTGATGGTTCTTGAGCAGCGGCCTTCTGCTGACAGCCCCCCTACTCACCACACCTGTTAGATTCGGGCGCCCAAACCTCTTATTCGATGTTTGTAACTTTCCACCAAAAACAACAAAGGCGCCCGAAGGCGCCTAAGTCGTTACTTTATCGAGATAAAGTGGTGAGCCGTGATGGGTTCGAACCATCGACCTACTGATTAAAAGTCAGTTGCTCTACCAACTGAGCTAACGGCCCACTAGGCGGCCTATCTAGAAAGAGAGAGGGGGGCGGTCAACCCCGAAAATCACGGAAAGTGAGGCGGATACTGGATTATATTGCGGCGGGGGCGTATATGCGGCCTATGAACACGCGCGAGACACATATTCCCTTCATGAAAATGCACGGGCTGGGCAATGATTTTGTCATTATCGACTCGCGCGGACAGCTCGGCCGTGTCGATAACACGCTTGCGAAGGCTATGGGCGACAGACACCGTGGCGTCGGATTCGACCAGCTCGCAGAGCTGACCGATTCTCCCACCGGGGATGTTCACCTCACATTTTGGAACTCTGACGGAACAGCGGCTGGCGCGTGCGGCAATGCCACGCGCTGCATTGCACACCATATTCTTCTCGAGACAGGCAAGACAAAGCTACACATCACAACTGAGCGTGGCGATCTCTATGCACATGACGCAGGCGATGGCCTCACCTCCGTCAATATGGGCGCCCCACTTCTGAATTGGGACGAGATTCCCCTCGCCGAAGCCATGGACACTCTCGCGCTGCCGATTGAAGGCGCACCAACAGCCACCAGCATGGGCAATCCGCACTGCACATTCTTTGTCGAGGATGCTGAAGCCGTCGCAGTCACAGAGCTAGGCCCCATTTATGAGCATCATCCGCTCTACCCTGAGCGCACCAATGTCCAATGGGCGAGCCTGATCGGCCCTGATCATATTCGCATGCGGGTCTGGGAGCGCGGCGCAGGCCTCACCGAGGCCTCTGGCACATCCTCTTGCGCCACGGTTGTAGCCGCTGCACGGCGCGGGCTGACTGGCCGCAAAGCCCGTGTCGATCTGGATGGCGGAACGCTCTTTATTGACTGGCGCGATGACGGCGTCTGGATGACTGGGCCAACAGCCCATGTCTTTAACGGGCAGTGGCGTCTGACATGAGCGCACCAAGATTTACGACACTGGGCTGCCGTCTCAACGCCTATGAGAGCGAAGCAATGCGCGAGCTGGCCACAGCCGCAGGCCTGAGCAATGTGCAGGTCATCAACACCTGTGCCGTGACAGCAGAGGCCGTGCGCAAAGCCAAAAAAGAAATTCGCAAACTCGCCCGCGAGAATCCTGATGCTCCCATCATCGTGACAGGCTGCGCCGCGCAGACCGAGCCTGAGACATTTGCCGCCATGGCCGAAGTCACCCGCGTTGTTGGCAACCATGAAAAGATGCAGCCCGATACGTGGCAAAGCCTCGCGCCTGACCTCATCGGCGAGACAGAAAAAGTTATCGTCAACGATATCATGTCGGTCACAGAGACAGCCGGCCATATGATCGACGGCTTCGGCACCCGCAGCCGCGCCTATGTGCAGGTCCAGAACGGTTGCGATCATCGCTGCACCTTCTGCATCATTCCTTATGGCCGCGGCAACTCTCGCTCCGTGCCAGCGGGCGTTGTGGTAGAACAGATCAAGCGCCTCGTCGGACGCGGCTTCAACGAGGTTGTCCTCACAGGGGTTGATCTCACGAGCTGGGGCGCCGACTTGCCTGCCACCCCGCGCTTTGGCGATCTGGTGATGCGCATCCTGAAGCTCGTGCCAGACTTGCCGCGTCTGCGGATCTCGTCGATCGACAGTATCGAGGCCGATGACAACCTCATGCAAGCCATCGCCACAGAGCCGCGCCTGATGCCGCATCTGCACCTCAGCCTGCAGCACGGCGACGATCTCATTCTAAAGCGCATGAAGCGGCGGCACTTGCGCGACGATGCAATCCGCTTCACTGAAGACGCCCTCAAGCTGCGTCCCGAGATGACCTTCGGTGCTGATATCATCGCTGGCTTCCCCACCGAAACAGAGGCGCATTTTGCGAACTCCCTCAAGCTTGTCGACGACTGCCAGCTCACGTGGCTGCACGTCTTCCCCTACTCTGCCCGCGAAGGCACGCCCGCCGCGCGGATGCCCGCCGTGAACGGTGCAGCCATAAAAGAGCGTGCCGCTGCCCTACGCGCCGCAGGAGAGCGGCGCGTCGCCATGCACCTCGCCACTCAGCAGGGCCGCCAACATTCTATCTTGATGGAAAACCCTCACATGGGCCGCACCGAACAGTTCACTGAAGTGCGCTTTGATTTGCCCCAAACCGAAGGCGCGCTTGTCAGCGGTCGCATCACAGGACAAGACGGAGCTGTGCTTCTCGCCGAGGCGCTCTGATGTTGCCTGTCCTCTGGTCGTTCCGCCGCTGTCCCTACGCCATGCGCGCACGGCTCGGTCTCGCCTCCGCAGGACAGCAGGTCAGCCTGCGCGAAATAGTGCTACGCGACAAACCAGAGGCTTTCCTCAAAGCATCAGAGAGCGCCACCGTCCCTTGCCTTGATTTTGGCGCAGAGCAGATCGACGAAAGCCTCGATATCATGCTGTGGGCACTGTCACAGTCAGACCCTGAAGACCTGCTGGCTATGCCTGCGCTTGGCCACGCGCTGATCGCCGAATGCGACGGCCCCTTCAAGGCCGCGCTCGACCGCAGCAAATACGCAACCCGCTATCAAGACAGCGACCCCCTCGCAGAGCGCGCCAAGGCCAGCGCCTTTATCGCCAAGCTTGAGGCTCAGCTTGGCGCAAGCCCGTGGCTCTTCGGCACGGCTCCCAAACTTGCTGATGTGGCGATCTTGCCCTTCGTGCGCCAGTTCGCTCATATTGATCAAACATGGTTTGCGTCTGAGCCTTGACCAGCGGTCCAAAGCTGGCTTGCCGCCTTCAAAGCCTCAGACCGCTTCATGCGCATCATGCAAAAATACCCACCCTGGCAGCCCTCCGACTCGGGCCACCCCTTCCCCGAGAGCTGACATCATGCATCCAAACCCAGCCTTCCGATCTGCCGAGACAGAGCAAAACCTCGCCTTCGCCCGCGCGCAAAGCTTCGGTCTGCTCGCCCTCAGCACCGAAGGCGCGCCACTGATCAGCCATATCCCGTTTCAGCTTTCAGAAGACGGAACACACGCCGAGCTACACCTCGTGCGCTCCACCGAAATCACCCGCGCGCTAAAAACACCCACACCCGCGCGCCTCGCCGTGCAAGGCCCGCACAGCTATATCTCACCCGACTGGTATGGCGTCCCCGATCAAGTCCCGACATGGAACTACGTGGCCGTTCACCTCACAGGTACGCTCGAGCGCCTGCCAGACAGCGCCCTTGAAGGCATCCTTGCGCGCCTCTCGGCCCAGTTTGAGGCCCGCCTTTCGCCCAAGCCAGAATGGACCATGGGCAAGATGACCCCTGATGTGCTCGACAAAATGATGCGCCAGATCGTTCCCTTCCGCCTCACCATCGAGAACATCGAAGGCACATGGAAGCTCGGCCAGAACAAGCCTGACGCCGCCCGCCTCGGCGGCGCTGATGGGGTGGCAGAGGCAGGCCTCGGCCTTGAAACCGGTGCCCTAGCCGCGTTCATGCGCAAGCCCCCCGCCTGACGCTAGACAGCGCCGCCCGCCCCCCCTAACGTGAGCGCTTAACAAGCCCCGCGAACAGGAATCCACCATGCAGCTCATCTCCTCACAAGCCTCTCCCTTCGTGCGCAAAGTGCACGTCGTTCTGCACGAAACAGGCCAGTCGCAAGACATCGAAGTTATCGAGGCGGGCACAACCCCGATCAACACGCCAGACCACGTGCGCGCCGCCAATCCGACAGGTAAGATTCCTGCGCTGATCCGCCCTGACGGCCCCGCGCTGCACGACAGCCGCGTCATCACCCGCTTTCTTGACGCGCGCGCCAAGAGCGGCCTCTACCCCGAGGCGCGCATATGGGAGGTGCTCACGCTAGAAAGTATGGCCGACGCAATCATGGATGCCGCCGTGCTGATCACATACGAAGGCCGCGTGCGCCCAGAAGAGCAGCAGTCAGATGTCTGGAAAGAGGCCCAATGGGGCAAAATCCGTGCCGCGCTTGATGTGATCAACACCCGCTGGATGAGCCACCTCGCCGGCCCGCTTGACGCAAGCCACATCGCCGTTGGCTGCGCCCTCGGATACCTTGATTTCCGCCATGACGCGCGAGGCTGGCGCACCGGCGTGGATGCGCTCGCAAAATGGAACGAAGCGTTTCAGGAACGTGAGAGCATGCAAGCCACAGCCCCCGCGTAAGCCAAATCAAAAACGCCCCCGACCATCACTGGTGGGGGCGCTTTCTTTTCAGGTGTCAGGCTCTAGAAGAAGCCGAGCTTGTTGGGGTTGTAGCTCATCAAGATGTTCTTCGTCTGCTGGTAGTGGTCCAGCATCATCTTGTGGTTTTCCCGCCCAATGCCCGACTGCTTATAGCCGCCAAAGGCCGCGTGGGCTGGGTAGGCGTGATAGTTGTTCACCCAGACACGCCCTGCTTCCACAGCGCGGCCAAAGCGGTAGCAGCGGTTCGCATCGCGGCTCCAGACACCGGCGCCAAGGCCATACATCGTGTCATTGGCAATCGCGAGCGCCTCGGCCTCGTCCTTGAAGGTCGTGACAGACACAACAGGCCCAAAGATTTCCTCTTGGAACACGCGCATCTTATTGTGCCCCTTCAGGATCGTTGGCTGAATGTAGAACCCGCCCGCGATATCGCCGTTGAAGCGCGCCGCATCTCCGCCCACAAGCACTTCAGCGCCCTCTTCACGCCCGATCGTCAGGTAAGACATGATCTTGTCTTGCTGCTCCTGGCTGGCCTGTGCGCCGACCATGGTGTTGATGTCGCGCGGATCGCCCTGCTTGATGGCTTTCACACGCTCGATGCAACGGGCGATGAACTCTTCATAAATATCTTCCTGAACAAGCGCACGGCTCGGGCAGGTGCAGACTTCGCCTTGGTTGAAAGCAAACAGCACAAAGCCTTCGACGGCCTTGTCCAGAAACGCATCATCTTCCGCCATGATATCGGAGAAGAAGATGTTGGGGCTCTTGCCACCAAGCTCCAGGGTCACCGGGATCAGGTTTTCCGTCGCCGCCTTCATGATGATACGGCCCGTTTCCGTGGAGCCTGTGAAGGCAATCTTGGCAATACGCGGGCTTGTCGCAAGCGGTCCGCCCACATCAGGGCCCATACCGTTGACGATATTCAGCGTGCCCGCAGGCAAGAGATCAGCCACCAGTTCGGCAAAGACCATGATCGCCGCAGGCGTCTGCTCGGCAGGCTTCAGGACAATACAGTTGCCCGCAGCCAACGCAGGCGCAAGCTTCCACGCCGCCATCAGGATCGAGAAGTTCCAAGGGATGATCTGTCCCACAACGCCAAGGGGCTCGTGGAAGTGATAGGCCACAGTATCAGCATCGATCTCGCTCATCGTGCCTTCTTGGCCGCGCAACACGCCTGCAAAATAGCGGAAGTGGTCAATCGCCAGCGGAATATCCGCCGCCATCGTCTCGCGGATCGGCTTACCGTTGTCCCATGTCTCGGCCTGCGCGAGCAGTTCGAGGTTTTCTTCCATGCGGTCGGCAATCTTCAAAATCAGGTTGCTGCGCTCAGCAGCAGAGGTCGCGCCCCAAGCGCCCTTGGCCGCATGTGCTGCATCAAGCGCAAGCTCGACATCGGCCGCACCAGACATGGCGACTTCGCAAATTTTGCCGCCTGTGATGGGCGTGATGTTGTCAAAATATTTGCCACCAACAGGCGCAACAAACTTGCCGCCAATAAAGTTGTCGTAGCGTGATTTGAAAGGTGAGGCATAACCCGCACCTGTATTCTGTGTCATCTCGTTCATGACAGTCTCCTCCTAAAAACCAGATCCTCCATCTGGATTAAGAGAGACCAAATCAAAGCTTTCCCCAGCGTCATAGAGGGGCAAAGCACACCATAGGGCACACCTGTCTCACTGCTGAGACAGTTTGCTCAGATGTCGTCGAGTCCCAGCCGTTTCATACGGCGATAGAGCGTGGCACGCCCCACGCCAAGCTGCCGCGCAGCTTGGCTTACATTGCCCTCAGCGCGCGCAAGCGCACGAATCACAGCGGCCCGCTCGGCCTTCTCGAAGCCGCTGGGGCCATCCCCACGGCCAAAAATATCAGCCGCAGGCCGTGGGGCAAGCGCTCCCGTTGCATCCAGCCCAAAGACCCGCCGCGCCTCGCGTGTGGCTCCGATAACAAGATCATTCTGATCAATCGCCAGAAGCGTGGAGGCCTCGGTGTCGTCACTCTCGCTCACAACAATCCGTGCCTCGGCAAAAGCCGCCCTGAAATGCGCCTCTTCAATAGCGCGCGCAGTTTGCGCCACTTGTGCGCCAATCAGGCGATTGAAGCCCTCGGTTTGGTCCGAGCGCGCCGATGAGACATCAAGCGCCCCGAGGATTTGCCCGTCGTAGCCATAGATTGGCGCATCAATACAGCTCATCGCCGTGTTGCGCGCAAAGAAGTGCTCGTCGCGGTGAATAATCACCTGCCGTCGTTCCTCCAAACACGTTCCAATCCCGTTGGTGCCTTCACGCGCCTCGCTCCAGTTGGCCCCGCTCCAAAGACCCCAGCTCGCAAAAACATCGGCGTCGCTCTCGTTGACCCGCTGATCAAGCACAACACCCTCAGAATCAGTCAGCAAAACAGCACATCCCGACTGGCCAACAAGTGAAAACAGGCGATCAAGCCGAGGCGTCGCAACCATGAGAAACTTTTCGTGGTCCTGACGGCGCGCATCCAGCGCCTTTCCTTCAAGCCGCTCTGGTGCGCGGTGCTCGGCTGGGTCAAGCCCGTGCCGCGCCCGCGAACGATACCAACTCGCCGCAAGCCGCGACCGCGCCCCCGCCGAGGCTGATTGGGTGACCTCCATCACCCGCTCGATATGACCACTTAATCGTGACATTGGCTCTCCTCCCACTGTCATCGAAACACCATATGCGGATTCGCCGTTTTCTCAAAACACTGGTTTTAAACAAGATGAAACGTCTCGAATGCCCTTTATCAGCCGCGACAGAACGTATCTGTAACCAATCTAAGCTAGACCTGCGCGAAAAGCAGGTTTAAGAAACCCCGCAAGAGGCTGCAGGAATCTGCGGTCCATATCCCGTATAGGCGCATAAGCCTGAGAAAAATGGAGAATGCTCGTGTCCAACGCAGAAGATCACGAAGGCACACGTAGAGACTTTATCTACTACGCCACAGCTGGTGCTGGTGCTGTCGCCGCAGGCGCTGCAGTCTGGCCAATGGTCAATCAGATGAACCCATCCGCCGATGTTCAGGCTATGTCGTCTATTCGTGTCGACACGTCAGGCGTTGAAATTGGCACGCAGCTCACTGTGAAGTGGCTGGGCAAGCCTGTATTCATTCGCCGCCGCACAGCCGAAGAAATCGAAGCTGCGCGCGCCGTGACAATGGACGAGCTCACAATCGACCAGACATCTCAGAACAAAAACAACTTCGATGCAGACGCAAGCGACGAAAACCGCGCGCTCTCAGAAGATGGCGAATGGCTGGTGATGATCGGCGTCTGTACACACCTCGGCTGCGTTCCCATCGGCGATGGCGCTGGTGATTACGGCGGATGGTTCTGCCCGTGCCACGGCTCGCACTACGATACATCAGGCCGTATCCGCAAAGGTCCGGCCCCCCTCAACCTTCTCATTCCAGTTGCCGCCTTTGAAGGCGACGAACTGATCCTCGGATAAGGAAGCGCGCAATGTCTGGTATTCCACACGACCATTACGAGCCGAAATCGGCTGGAGAAAAATGGCTTCATAAGCGCCTGCCCATCGTAGGCCTGCTTTATGACACACTGATGATTCCAACACCAAAGAACCTGAACTGGTGGTGGATCTGGGGCATCGTATTGGCGTTCTGCCTTGCCTTGCAAATCGTGACAGGCATCATCCTCGCGATGCATTATACACCGCACGTTGACATGGCGTTCGCCTCTGTCGAGCACATCATGCGCAACGTAAACGGCGGCCACTTCCTGCGCTATCTGCACATGAACGGCGCATCGCTCTTCTTCTTTGCGGTCTATATCCACATCTTCCGCGGCCTCTACTACGGCTCATATAAAGCCCCACGTGAGGTTACATGGATTGTCGGTATGCTCATCTTCGTTCTGATGATGGCGACAGGCTTCATGGGCTATGTTCTGCCTTGGGGTCAGATGTCCTTCTGGGGCGCGACCGTTATTACAGGCCTCTTCGGCGCGATCCCATTCGTGGGCGAGGGCCTGCAAACATGGCTCCTTGGCGGACCAGCCGTTGATAACGCAACGCTCAACCGCTTCTTCTCGCTGCACTACTTGCTGCCCTTCGTGATTGCCGCTCTTGTTATGGTTCACATCTGGGCCTTCCACACCACGGGCAACAACAACCCAACAGGTGTGCCAGTGCGCACAGACTCCAAAGCAGAAGCCGAGAAAGACACGCTTCCGTTCTGGCCATACTTCGTCATCAAGGATCTCTTCGCTCTCGCGATCATCCTGATGGTTTTCTGGGCAATCGTCGGCTTCATGCCGAACTACCTCGGTCACCCCGACAACTACATCGAAGCCAATGCGCTCGTGACACCGGCTCACATCGTTCCCGAATGGTACTTCCTGCCGTTCTACGCGATCCTGCGCGCCTTTACGTCAGAAGTCTGGATCGTGATCGCGGCCAACTGGCTTACAGGTGGCATCATCACAGCAAAATTCTTCGGTGTTCTGGCCATGTTCGGCGCGATCATTGTCATGGCCCTCGTGCCATGGCTTGATACTTCCCGCGTTCGCTCAGGCCGCTACCGCCCCATGTTCAAATGGTGGTTCTGGCTTCTGGTTGTCGACTTCATCATCCTGATGTGGCTCGGCGCAATGCCAGCTGAAGAGCCCTATGCAACATGGTCGCTCATCGCCTCGGCGTACTGGTTCGGTTACTTCCTCGTCATCCTGCCTCTCTTGGGCGTGATCGAGAAACCACTGCCAATGCCGAACACAATCGAAGAAGACTTCGAAGCCCACTATGGCGCCAAAAGCGCCACACCGGCCGAATAAGAAAGGACAAGGGAATAATGTTTAAGAAACTTGCACTCTCCGCAGTCGCAGCCCTCGCCCTCTCAACGGGCGGTGCGCTTGCCGCGGGCGGCGAAAGCCACATCCACGATGTGGACTTCTCCTTCGAAGGCCCGTTTGGCGCCTTCGATCAAAACCAGCTCCAGCGCGGCCTTCAGGTCTACACAGAAGTCTGCGCTGCATGCCACGGTCTCCAGTATGTGCCCCTGCGCACATTGGGTGACGAGGGCGGCCCACACTTCTCAGATGCTGAAGTGCGCGCCTATTCGTCAAACTTCTCCGTGTTTGATGCTGATCTTGACGACGACCGTGATGCGATCACAACAGATCACTTCCCGGGATCAGCGCTCGAAAACGCGCCTGATCTGTCTCTGATGGCGAAAAAGCGCGCTGGCTTCCACGGCCCTTACGGCTCAGGCATGAACCAGCTCTTCAAAGGCATGGGTGGCCCAGAGTATATCTACTCGATCCTCACAGGCTACACTGGCGAAGAGAAAGAAGAGAACGGCACAGTCTTTTACGAAAACACCGCCTTCCCAGGCGGCTGGATCGCAATGGCGCCACCGCTCTATGAAGACCAGCTTGAGTATAACGATGGCCACAGCAACTCCGAGCACCACGTTGCCGAAGATGTTTCAGCTTTCCTGATGTGGACAGCAGAGCCCAAGATGATGGCCCGCAAGCAAACAGGCTTTATCGGTGTCCTGATGCTCGCGATCCTCGCATCGCTGCTCTACCTGACAAACAAGCGCCTCTGGGCGCCTCACAAACCAAAGAAAGACTAAGCCAAAGGCGGCACGCCGCCCCCAAGCTTCTTCTTCTCTAAAAAACAAAACCCCCCGCTTTTAACAGGCGGGGGGTTTTGCTTTTGCATATCCGTCTTAAGCCACTGCACATGCTTGGCCCTTGGCATCTGAAAATCCCGTTCAAACGAAAGTGCAAACGCCCATATATCTTCGGTCTAACGTTGCTGTCGCAAATGCCTTGCCTTGTCGAAAACAGAACAGATCACGGCTCCAAGATGCGCAGTTTGTTCTTATGTTTGAGCGTCGTATCCCCGAGTGGCTCCGCCACGCGCCCGCCCCCTCTGTTCATGGGTTTGGAGTCCTTGCTGGCTTTGAAGGCATTACCCGAGGCATGCTGATCTCGGTCTTCCCACTCGCCATGTACAACGCCCTCGGCGACGCTGTGGCCATCTCACAGGCCTATTTCTTTATCGGGATCGGCTCTCTGATTGTCGGGCTCCTCGTACCCGCCCTTAACAAACGGATACCGCGCCGCTGGCTCTACAGTTTCGGCACGCTTTGCTTTATCGCAGGCGCGCTTCTCGCCAGTCTGGGCACACCGATGACGCTCATATTCGGGCTGATGCTCAACTCCTTCGCCACAGTGATCACCTTCATCTGCTTCAACGCCTATGTCCTTGATTACATCAAACGTATCGAGCTTGGCCGCAGCGAAACCCTGCGACTGCTCTATTCCGCCCTCGGATGGACGCTGGGGCCGGCCGTCGGCGTTGCACTTTACACCTACAATCCCGTGTTGCCCTTCTATATCTCAGCAGCCTCTTCTCTCGGCATGCTCGCCGCCTTCACCTATATGCGCCTTGGCAACGGCAAGCTGATCACCCGCGCCAAACGCCCCGCACCAAACCCGCTGGCGTTTATCGGCCGCTTCGTACAGCAACCCCGCCTTGTCGCAGGGTTCAGCTTCGCTGTGATCCGCTCCTGCGGATGGTGGGCCTATATTGTCTATATGCCGCTCTACGCTCTCAAAAACGGCCTGCCAGAGCAGCTCGGCGGCTTCCTTATGTCAGGCACAAACGCCGCGCTCTTTCTGGCGCCCTTTATGCTGCGCTGGATGCAAAAACGTTCCGTTCGGATCGCCGTGCGGACGGGCTTTGCCATGGCCGCAGGTTTCTTCACTCTGGCCTTCGTGCTCGCAGATTGGCCTTGGGTCGTGATCGTTACGCTCTTCTGTGCCAGCTTCTTTCTCATCCTGCTTGATATCAGCGCAGGCCTGCCGTTTCTCATGGCGGTAAAGCCCTCCGAGCGCACCGAAATGTCGACGATCTATTCAAGCTACCGCGATGTCTCGGGTATCCTCACACCAGGTTTTGCCTGGGGCGTGCTGCTCGTCGCACCGATTTCGGGGATTTTTCTGCTGGCAGGGGCCGCCCTCGCAATCGCCTACACAGTGGCTGGCTCCGTTCATCCGCGGCTTGGTGAAAAGCGGCTTGTCCCAGCCGAGTAGCGCACGCCGTCTTAAGTTAATTTTCCTTAACCAAATCGCATTTTGGCGGTGCACGGGTTGTGCACGCATCGTGCACACTTATCACCCCCCTAGAATCAGCAATTTTGAAGGCCATTAACCAAGCGGCACGCAGGGTTTACGATTCAGTGATGGCCCAGATAGTCGCGCAGCGCTTTGGGCGGCTTTGCAAAGAGCGTCGCCGTGTCTTGCGGCGGCTGCGCGACACCATCAGCAACAACAATAACCGCATCTGCAAAGTGCTTCGCATCGCGCGGTTCGTGACTTACCATCAAGACAGCCCGCCTGTGCTCTCTTGCAATTTCACCAACCAGATCAAGCATTTCATGGCGCAGCGCAGGGCCAAGAGCTGCAAAAGGCTCATCCAGTAGAAGCAGCGGCTTGTCTTGGCAAAGAGCTCTCGCCAGCGCCGCACGACTCGCCTGCCCGCCTGAAAGCTGCGCAGGCTTGCGCGCTCCAAAACCCGCCAGCCCAACGCGATCCAGAGCACCAAGCACCCGCGCCTTTTCCTCAGCACTCAGCCTTAAGCTCACATTTACGCCCAGAGCCGCATTCTCATACACGCTCAAATGCGGGAAGAGATTCCCCTCCTGAAACAAACTCGCCACAGGCCGCGCGCTCGGCGCGTTTTCTGTGATGTCCTGCCCGTCCCACAAGAGCCGTCCAGACTGAGGCGTGATAAAACCACCGATGAGGGAGAGAAGCGTCGACTTGCCAGCGCCAGACGGACCAATCACCGCAACCCGCGCCTCTGGCGCAAGACGCCAGTCCGCACTCAAGACAAATTCGTCCTGCTCGTATCTCACAGTCTCAAGCGTCAGCATCTCGCCGCCCCCTCCAATCAAACAGTGCAAACAGTCCAAAACTCAACAGCACCAAAAGCAGTGCAGCCCCAGCTGCCACATCCATCCGATAGGCCCCCATGAGGCGATAAACCTGCAAAGGCAGTGTCGCAGTTTCACCATCCGCAAACAGCGCAATCACCCCCAAGTCACCCATCGAAAGTGCCGCTGCAAGCCCTGCTGCAAAGCCAAGCGCTGGCCGTATTTGCGGCCAGATCATGCGCCGCATCCGCGCCGCTCCATGAAGTCCCAGAGCGTCAGCCAAACGGCCATAGTCGGCCTCGGCGCGTGCATATTCAGGTGTGATAATTCTAAGCGCAAAGGGCAAGGCCATCAGCGCATTGACCAACATCGTGATCGGCAGGGCAAGCCCCTGTGGACTCACATATGGGTTGATTAAAAGGAACAATCCCGTGCCCAAAACCAGCGGCGAAATCGCAAGACCCAAGAGCCCTATCATTTCAGTCCAACGCCCTCTCGAGGCCGCCAAAGCCAGGGCCGCTGCGATGCACAAAACTGTCGAGCCAAGCGCAATAACCAAAGAGGTCAAAGCCGCGCTCCAGACCGAAGCAGGCAAGCTTATAATCTGCACCGCACCCCGCAGCACAACAACCGCCAACGGCAAGCCAATAAACACGGCAGCCAACGACAGAACCAATGTATCTTGTGCCTTCAAAAGCAGCGTGCCCGCGTCCCACCGCTGCCGCAAAGCGCCACGCCCCGCGCCAAAGCCTGCCACTTGTCCAAGACGCAGCGCAACCATCCCGACAGCAAGCACAAGCATCAACTGCATCAGTGCTAGCAAAGCGGCCCGCGCCAAATCAAATTCCAGATGAAACGCTTGATAAATCGCCAGCTCCAGCGTGGTTGCAGCAGGCCCGCCACCCAGCGTCAGCGCAACAGCGAAGCTGCTCAGGCAAATCAGGAAAACAACCAACATAACCGCCGGCAGGCGCTCTTTAAGCATCGGCCATTCCAGCAAGCGAAACACCTCACGAGATTCCATCCCAAGGCTTGCAGCCAGCCGAAAGCGCTCTTGCGGAATGGCATCCCAGCCTTGAAGCAAAAGCCGCGTCGCCAATGGAAGATTGAAAAAAACATGAGCCAAAACAACCCCGTGCAGCCCATAAATCTGAAGCTTCGGCAGGCCCAATGCGCTCAGCGCTCCGTTTAAAATGCCCGCCTGCCCAAAGACAGCCAAAAGCCCCATCACCGCAACAATCACAGGAAGAATAAATGGGGCACCCATCAGCAAGACAAGCGCGCCACGGCCCAAAAACTGTCTTCGCGCCAAAGCCCTCGCCACAGGGACAGCAAGCGCCGCACTGAAGAGCGCAGAGAGGCCAGCCTGCAAGACCGTGAACTTAAGCGCAGCCCAATCGGCAACGCCAAGGCCCGCAAACGCACCATTTGAAAAGCCCGCACGCATGGCCACAGCCCCGATCGGAACCAGCACCAAAAGCATCACCAGCGCAGTCGAAACCGCGCTGGTGGCCTTACTTATTGAGACAGCGCGGCGCGCCATTCTTCCAGAGCTTCGTCACGAATGCTCGCTGCCTCTTCTGCTGAGAAGAGCAGCGCCTTCTCTGGCTGCACAAGGCTTTCAAATCCGTCAGGGAGCCCCACTTCTGGCGTCACTGCAG
Source organism: Lentibacter algarum (assembly GCF_040580765.1). Classification (GTDB taxonomy): domain Bacteria; phylum Pseudomonadota; class Alphaproteobacteria; order Rhodobacterales; family Rhodobacteraceae; genus Lentibacter; species Lentibacter algarum. The sequence continues at coordinate 2,831,037 of NZ_CP158687.1, forward strand.
GATACATCCAGTTGGTTGTCGGAATCACGCTTTGGAAAGCATCCGATACCATGAACTGGAGGAACTGATCTGCGAGCTCAGACTGATCGCTCGCCGCCAGCTTGCCTGCAACTTCAACTTGGAGGTAATGCCCTTCCTCAAAGACTGCCGCCTTCTTGCCGTGATCGTCCTCGGCAATCATGTGATAGGCGGGCGAAGTCGTGTAAGACAAAACCATATCGGCTTCACCCTCTAGGAAGAGGCCATATGCCTCTGACCAGCCCTTGGTCACAGTCACGATATTATCAGCCAAACCCTCCCAAATCGCAGGGGCCTCTGCACCATAAGCCGCTTTGACCCACATCAGTAAGCCAAGCCCGGGTGTTGAGGAGCGCGGGTCCTGAATAAGGATTTTGGCGTCACTTTCGGCCAAAGCCTTAAAGCTTTTCGGCGCATCAAACCCTGCCTGATGTACAAAGGCAAAATAGCCCCAGTCATAAGGCGCAAACATAGTGTCCTCCCAGCCGACAGGTAAACTATAGTCAGCGCTCACAGAATGCTCGGCAAAGAGGCCCGTTTCGCGCGCAGCCGCGGTGAGATTGGTATCAAGTCCAAGCACAATATCAGCATCCGTGCGCGCCCCTTCCAGACGAAGGCGCGATAGCAATGCTGCACCATCCCCCGCTGCAACAAACTTCAGATCACAACCACAGACCGCTTCAAAAGCCGTCTCGACTTGCGGCCCAGGGCCCCATTCAGACACAAAACTATCGTAAGTATAGACAACAAGTTCAGGCGTCTCTGCCGCTGCGAGTCCCGCAGCCGACACAAAAACTCCCGTAGCAAATGCAAGATGTTTCATCTCATCCTCCTAATATTGCGACGGGCGGAGATAGTGGGATGAATATCCAACCTTCCCTCCGCCGGTCCTAACCGGTTCAGGTTCAACGGGTCCGCTTTCGCATCTCAGCTCACATGAGCCCCCCGAGGTAAGAAAAACCTACGCGCCAATCCTGCCTCCTTCAAGCCCTCCTTTTTCTTTCTACACATATCCCAAGGGGTCTGGGGCTGCCCCCAGCTCTGGCTGCAGTTTCAGGCTAGGCCAAAACGGATCGGATTGCGCGTAAGCGCAATTCGACATAAAGCTTTCTCCAAAGGAGCCTGCCCCATGAGCATGAACACATTCGGACACCTTTTTCGCGTCACCACATGGGGCGAAAGCCACGGCCCTGCTCTGGGCGCAACAGTTGATGGCTGCCCCCCTGGCGTGCCACTCGACGAGGCGATGCTTCAAGTCTGGCTCGACAAGCGTCGCCCGGGTCAGAACAAGAACACCACCCAACGCCAAGAGCCAGATCAGGTTCGCATCCTCTCTGGCGTGTTCGACGGTCAGACCACAGGCACAACCATCCAGCTGATGATCGAAAACACAGACCAGCGCTCAAAAGACTACGGTGAAATCGCACAAACGTTCCGCCCCGGTCATGCTGACATCACCTACCACCAAAAATACGGATTGCGCGACTATCGCGGCGGCGGGCGCGCGTCTGCCCGTGAGACAGCGGCGCGCGTAGCAGCAGGGGGTGTGGCCCGCGCCGCGCTAAAGGCGCTGGCCCCAAAGCTAGAAGTCATCGGATATATGACAACGATGGGCGAGATGGAGATTGATCGTTCCGCGTTTGACTGGGACGCAATCGAACAAAATGATTTCTGGATTCCGCAAGATGAGGCCACAGCCAAATCTTGGGAAGCCTATCTTACAAAAGTGCGTAAAGACAAAAACTCCGTTGGCGGTGCCATCGAAGTTGTCGCGCGCAATGTACCGGCAGGCATCGGCGCGCCGATTTATGCCAAACTCGATACAGATCTCGCCGCTGCAATGATGAGCATCAACGCCGTGAAAGGCGTCGAGATCGGCGAGGGCATGGCTGCTGCTCGGCTTTCGGGCACAGACAATGCCGATGAGATTTTCATGGGTCCGCACGGCCCCGAGTATAGCTCTAACCACGCTGGTGGTATTCTCGGTGGAATCTCGACGGGGCAAGATGTTGTCGTGCGCTTCGCTGTCAAACCGACCTCTTCGATCCTCACGCCGCGCGCCTCAATTCGACTTGATGGCAGCGCCACCGAGGTTGTCACTAAAGGCCGCCACGATCCCTGCGTTGGTATCCGTGCTGTGCCCGTGGGCGAGGCCATGATGGCCTGTGTGATCCTTGACCATATCTTGCTGCACCGTGGCCAAGTTGGTGGTTCTGTCGGCGAAACGCGCGGTAAGATAGGCTGATATGATCGCCGTCCTCGGCATCACGCTTCCCCTCTTCGCCGCAGTGTTGCTCGGTTATCTTTGCGTGCGCGGTGGGCTCTTCAAGCCAACGGATATGCGCCTTTTCGGGAGTTTCGTGCTCAACGTAGCACTGCCAGCGCTGCTCTTTCTGGCCGTAGCCACGCGCGATGCCCGCGATGTTTTCAACATCACATATATGGCCGTCTTCGCCACAGGGGCGCTTCTTACAATCGCCGCATCCTTCATTATTCTCACTCTGCTCAAAACCACCCCAAGCCGCCGTGCTGTCGCTGTCATGGGCACATCTTGCGCCAACTCTGGCTTCGTCGGCTATCCGCTCATGCTGCTCGCCTTTCCCGACAGTGCGGGGCAAATTCTCGCCCTCAATATGCTGGTGGAAAACTTCCTCATCATCCCGCTCTGCCTCGTACTCTTTGAGTTATCAAAGGAACGCAACGGTACGGGTATCATTCGCCTCATTGGCCAGATTGCTCTCAATGTCCTGCGACGCCCTATGGTCATAGCGTTACTGCTCGGTCTTGCTGTCTCGCTGCTCAGGGTGCCATTGCCCGAACCGATCCTGCGCACGACCAGCCTCTTCGCCGCCTCGGCGTCGGCGCTGGCGCTCTTCACAATCGGGGGCGCGCTTGTGGGCCTCCCGTTCAAAGGCCACCGCGCTTTGGCGGCACTCACAGCCGCGGGTAAGCTTTTGCTACACCCGGCCTTGGCAGCACTAGCGCTCGCCGCAGCTATGGCTCTCGGCCTGCCACCTCTCTCTCGTGAATTGGCGGCAGCAGTTATCCTGTCCGCCGCCATCCCAATGTTCTCAATCTACGCGCTCTTCGCCGCTGAGCTTGGTCATGAAGGCATGGCCTCGATCGCCCAAGTGCTTGCGACAGGTGCATCGTTCCTTACCTTGAGTGCACTCATGCTTTGGCTCTTATGAGCTCACCGCAGCCGCCAAAGCCACATCCATCAAAGCTTTGATCTCGTCTTTGCCTGTGCCCGCAACGATACGTCCTAGCTCTTCTTCGCCTTTCAGGACAACAAGCGTCGAGCGGCGCGGAATATTAAGCTCTTTCACAAGCGCGCCTTTACCGTGGGCGTCCCAATCGACATTGATAAAAGTCACTTTGGCCTCATAGTCAGGGTTCTCGCCCTTTAGGGCGTTAATCACCCGCTCCTGCGCCTTACAGGTTCCGCACCAATCCGCCTTAAAGTCCAGAAACACGACTTCACCCTTGGCGAGATGTGTCTTGGCAAGCCCGTCTGTGTAAGCCACAGGGGCAGCCAGCACGAGGCTGGGTGTGGCAAGAGCGGCAAGGCCCGTGATGACAAAGCTACGTCTGTTCATAAGAAGTCTCCTAGAGGTTAAATAGATACAGAAAGGTCAACAAGCCAAGCAGGCATCACATCCAAAGCCCAAGCTTCGACCACGTGGTGAAAATTGAAAAACAGCGCGAGGCCGACAGCGACAAACACCCCGCCCATGACGGGACGCGCCGCAACAGCGATCTTTTGCATTCGCGCGCGGTCCCGCATGAGCCAAGCGCGCGTGCCATAGCCCAGTCCGATGATCAGCGTCGAAACACCCAAAGCAAAAGCGATCATAATCAGCGTGGCAAGCCCAAGACTCTCGCCCTGTGACGCCAGTGCAATCGCACCGCCAAGTGTCGGGCCGATACAAGGGCTCCAGACCGCGCCAAGCAGCAACCCGCCCGCAAACTGGCCTCGCAAAGACCCTTGATCAAGCGTGTTCATCTGCGCATCAGCGCGCGCAGACATGCCAGCTGTCGCGCCTGAAAGAACCATGCCAAACCGCGGCACCAGCAACATAAGACCGAAGGCAACCATAAGCACGGCCCCTGCCTGCGCAACACTTTGCTCATCGAGCCCCAGCGCACGGCCAAAGGCGGTAACGACCACACCAAGAAGCACGAACGAAACGCTCATCCCGGCAGCCAAAGCCAGCGGCCCCTTCGGGTTTGCCCCCAGAGCACCCGCCAATACGACAGGAAGGACGGGAAGCACACAGGGGTTGATCAGCGTCAGCAAGCCGGCTGCATATGCGAGGACAAATTCCATGATCAAGGTTTAGGCGCACACAGCGACCCTTGTCATCAAACGAAGCTCTGACGCAGCTTCACGAAGGTGTGGGCTTTTGTTTCGAAAGTTGGACCGCGAGAATTCCAAAGGCAATAATTGCGACGCCAAGGAAGTCGTGCCAGTCCAGTGCCTCACGGAGCACAACAGCGGCAATCGCCACCCCGATGAATGGATTGAGAAAGTGAAAGGTCGCGGCTTTAACCGCGCCGATACGATCCACCAGAAAGAACCAGACCAGCGTCGCCGCCAGCCCTGGCACAAGTGTTGTATAAATAAACGCCAAAACGAGCGGTGTGCTCATCTGTACCTGCGGGGTCTCAAAAAACACTGCGGCAAGAAAGAGCGCAAAGGAGCCAACAAGCATTTGCAAGCCGACAACCATCAGAAAATTGCCACCCGAAGTGGCACCACGCAACACAAGCGTTGCTGTCGTCAGAGCCAGAACACCGATCAGGCAAAGGCCAAGACCGTAGATATCAACCCCGCCGTTGAGCCGTGCGCCCATAATAATGCTCACGCCGATCACACCTGCAATCAGGCCCGCCAGCGCCAAAGGCTTCACCTTGTCCTTAAAGAAAAGCCAGCCCGCGACCGCGACGAGCAAAGGCATCGTCGACGCAATGATTGCCGCAAGCGAAGCCTCGATTGTCTGCATCGCAACAAAGTTCAGCCCGAGATAGAGTGCGTTTTGGCACAAACCAAAGACTATGGTTGCCCGCCACTGGTTGCGCGTGAGCGCCCATGTCTGACCCATCAGCCGCGCAATCAGAACACCGAGCAATCCTGAGATCAGAAAGCGCAGTGATAACGCCCAAAGCGGCGAAGCATATTCAACAATGATCCGCGCGGATGTGAAGGCGCTTGACCACATAAAGGCAAAGGCCACGCCCATAAAAACTGCTCTGATATCCACGCGTTTTGACTCCAAATGCAAAAAGGGCCGCCTCTGAGGCGACCCTTTCGTAAACTTGTGAAAGATACAAGCGTAAGGCTTAGCCGTTTACGCTGTCTTTCAGAGCTTTCGCGATTGTCATTTTGACAACTTTGTCCGCGTCTTTTTTGATTTGCTCGCCTGTGGCAGGGTTGCGAACCATACGCTCTGGGCGCTCACGGCAATAGATTTTGCCAACGCCAGGAAGGGTCACTGCACCGCCGCCTGAAACTTCTTTTGTGATGATAGCGATGATTGAATCCAGCGCGCCTGTCGCTGTTTTCTTGTCTGAGCCCATTTCTTCAGCAAGTGCTGCAACAAGCTGGGTCTTTGTCATTGGTTTTGTCATTTTTTAGTCTCCTGTAATTGCCCGATTTTGGGCCCCATCGCAGCCATATAACTGTATGATGCGATGCAACACAACGAATTGTGTGCCAAAAATAAGCCAAAAACAGCATTTAGGGGCGATTTTTCGCCCTAAATCACCCCTAAAGGAAGGCTGTTTCGTTAAAACTACGCAGTTTTCGGCTGTGCAGACGCTCAAGCGGCATAGTTCTAAGGGACTCCATCGCTTTTATTCCGATCATCAAATGCCGCTCTACTTGGGTTTTATAAAAGTCGCTGGCCATCCCTGGAAGCTTGAGTTCGCCGTGCAACGGTTTGTCTGAAACGCATAAAAGCGTCCCGTAAGGGACGCGAAAACGAAAGCCATTCGCAGCGATTGTGGCGCTCTCCATATCCAACGCGACAGCACGGCTCTGGCTCAGGCGTTGCACTGGTCCCTCCGTTTCGCGCAGCTCCCAATTTCGATTGTCGAGGCTGGCCACAGTCCCCGTCCGCATCAGCCGTTTCAGCTCATAACCCTTCAGTTCGGTGACCTCAGCGACCGCCTCTTCGAGCGCAATCTGGATCTCCGCCAGCGCCGGCACAGGCACCCAAACGGGCAAATCATCGTCAAGGACCTTATCTTCGCGCAGATAAGCATGCGCCAAAACAAAGTCGCCCAGAAGCTGGCTGTTTCTCAGTCCCGCGCAATGCCCCACCATAATCCAAGCATGCGGTCGCAAGACTGCAATGTGATCGGTCGCGGTCTTGGCATTCGATGGACCAACCCCGATATTCACCAGCGTGATCCCCGAGCCGTCCGCGCGCTTAAGATGATAAGTTGGCATCTGCGGCTGCTTGGACGAAGCCTCCAAGGGAGCATCGGCGTCGGTAATCTCTGCGTTGCCCGTACCGACAAAGCTCGTATAGCCGCTGGTCTTATCGGCCAGCATAGTGCGGCCATAGGATTCAAACTCGCTCACATAAAACTGGTAGTTTGTGAAGAGAACATGGTTCTGGAAGTGCTCTGGCGCTGTCGCCGTATAATGCGACAAACGCGCCAAAGAATAATCGACGCGCTGCGCCGTAAACGGCGCAAGTGGTCCCGCCACCCCGTCGGCAGGCTGGTGAGTTCCATTTACGATGTCGTCGTTTGTCGTACTTAAATCCGGAACATCAAACACATCACGAAGTGTAAATTGTGCTGCCCCCTCTTGAGGCACAGAAATGCGGGAGTCATTGGCCACAGCAAAATGGATCGGCATCGGTGTATCCGAATACCCGATCTCCACATGCACACCATGGTTTTCCATAATGAGTTCGATCTGCTGAATGAGATAATTTCGAAAAAGATCAGGCCGTGTAATGGTCGCTTCGTGCCGCCCGGGCTGGCTCACGTGGCCATAACTCAGACGACTATCAATTTGCGCATAACTCGTCGTCTCAATGCGCACCATCGGGTAGTAAGCCCTGATCCGCTTGCCCTCTGGAGCAGCCTTCATCGCTTTGGAAAAGGCCTTACACAAGAACTCGCAAGACGCTTCATAAAGCGCCTCCAGCTGAGCCACAGCAGAGCAAGCGTCGTCAAATCTCTGGAATTCACCCAGATCTGGTGTCACAAATTGCGAAGGCATGTGCCACTCCTCGCCAGATACACATTTACCGGCGGCGCCGGAATGGTTCAAAGGTTGCACGAAGCCTGCCCATGTTCAAGGAGAGCCGAATGGATTTTGAAACCGTCAACCCAGAAGACTTTGGCGCTTCCCTCAAGGGCTTTGGCCTCAACTTACTGGTCACCGATGTAAAGCGGACAGCAGTCTTTTTAGAGACTGTCTTTGGAATGGCTGCAAAGCGTCTCTCGACGGATTTCGCCATACTGACACATGGCGAAAACATCCTTCAGCTTCATGCAGACAGCACCTATCACTCCAACCCATTGTTAGGCCTCCTGCCCGAAAATCCGCCCCGCGGCGCAGGCCTCGAAATCCGCCTCTACGATTGTGACCCCGAACAGGCTGCGGCCCAATGCGTCGCCGCTGGCGGCACAATTCTCCAAGCGCCCGCTGATAAGCCGCATGGCTTGCGTGAGGCCTATATCCTCTGTCAGGATGGCTATGCATGGGTTCCCTCCAAACCCCTTATTTCACAGGAAGAGCTAGTATGAGCACTCCAAACCTAACCCACTGGCAGGAGCGCGTTGATCTCGCAGCCGCCTTCCGCTGGACTGCACGGCTCAAAATGCACGAAGGCGTCGCCAATCATTTCAGCCTCGCCGTCAATGACGATGGCACACGCTTCCTGATGAATCCCAACCAGATGCATTTCTCACGCATCAAAGCCTCGGATATGCTTGAGATCAACGCCAATGATCCGTCGACCCTCAAGGGCCCAGACGCCCCCGACCCGACAGCATGGGGCCTACACGGCGGCTTGCACCGCGCCTGCAAGCATGCCCGTTGCGCAATGCACGTCCATTCGATCCATGCGACAGTGCTGGCCTCTCTGGCAGACAGCAGCCTGCCACCCATCGACCAGAACTGCGCTACATTTTTCAACAGATACATTGTCGACGAAAGTTACGGCGGCCTCGCCTTTGAAGACGAAGGCAAGCGTTGCGCCGCACTCTTCAAAGACCCCAAACAAAAAGTCATGATCATGGGCAATCACGGCGTTCTGATCATTGGCGCAACAGTGGCCGAAACCTTCAATCGACTCTACTATTTCGAGCGTGCCGCAGAAACCTACATCCGTGCTCTGCAAACTGGCCAACCCCTACGCATTCTGCCCAACGACATCGCCGAAAAAACAGCCCAAGAGCTTGAGAGCTACCCCGAACAAGACACACGCCACCTTGCCGAGCTCAAAGCCATTCTGGACGAAGAGGGCTCAAATTATGCCTCCTGACCCTTCCTCTTTCCAGAAATATTCTGGGGGTCTGCGGGCAAAGCCTCCAGCGGGTCGGACGCAAAGCGTCCGAACTCCCTACCCCACACGCTCATCGCTCGGCCTCAATCCAAACTCTGCCTTATACGCCCGGGCCATCGCGCTTGCGTCTTGATAGCCCGCACGCAAAGCCACTTCGGCCATCGGCAAGTCGCTCTCCTTCAAGAGCTTCCGCGCAACCAAAAGCCTTATGCGACGATAGACAGCGCGCGGCACCGCGCCCAACTCACGTTTCATCCGCGCCTCAAGGTCTTTCTGACTGCGTCCGATCTGCCGCGCGATCTCGCCCATCGGCAAGGGCTGCTCAACATGTTCCTGCATGAGCCTGATCGCCCGTGACACGCTTCTCCCCCGCGCCACAGGCACGTCTTGTGGCGTTCCTTCATCAGGACTCATGAACAATGTCGCCAGCTCCAGTCTGAGCGCCTGCCCATGCCGTGCGCCAATACGGTGGCTCATAACGTCAAACGCGGCCTGCGCCCCCGAACACGTGACACGGTCCTGATCCTCAACAAATCTCACCCGTTCGGTTTGCACATCTGGAAAGGCTTCGCCAAAACGCTCCAACTCCTCCCAGTGAATGGTTGCACGCCGCCTGTCGAGAAGCCCCGCATCGGCCAAAAGCCAGCTGCCTGTGTCAAACCCCGCCAAGACTGCGTAGCGCCCCGCTGCGGCCCGCAAGGCACGACGCGTGGTCTCATTCGCGTGACGCGCGAACTCATAGCTCGGCATAGCAATCAGCATATCCCCGCTCTGCCCGCTCAGCGCACCATGCGCAGCAACAGACATCCCGCTTGAGGAGGTTGCAGGCTCGCCATCCACTGTCAGCAAGCGCCAGCTATACAATGCCCGCCCCGCCAGCGTATTGGCAGCGCGCATCGGCTCAATCGTGTTCGCAAGGCAAAGCCCTGAAAACGCATCAAACAAGAGCACGTCAATCTGCTGCACTGCAGCGGTGTGATTCTTCCAAATCTGCATGAATACTTCTAAATCTGCACGACATCACCATGCAAGCGCCCTAAGCTCTGATCAACCAGCAAAAGGACAGCCCCATGCACTTCGCCCCGACCGAAGAACAACAAATGATCATCGACACCACCCGCGCCTTTGTCGAAAAAGAGCTATATCCGCATGAAGCACTGGTCGAGCGCACGGGGCATCTGCCGATGGAGCTGATCAAGGAAATCCAGCCCAAAGCCATGGCTGCAGGGCTCTACGCTGCCAATATGCCCGAAGAGGTCGGCGGCGCAGGCCTCGATACGCTCTCATGGCTGATGTATGAAAAAGAGCTCGGGCGCGCCAACTATGCGCTCCACTGGACCTGCGTTGCGCGGCCCTCAAACATTCTGCTCGCAGGTTCGGACGAGCAGCGCGAAAAATATCTCTACCCCTGTATCAAAGGTGAGAAATGGGACTGCCTCGCCATGACAGAACCAGGTGCTGGGTCCGATTTGCGCGGCATGACGGCGACAGCCAAAGAAGATGGCGACGACTTTGTCTTGAACGGGACAAAGCACTTTATCTCCCACGCCGACATTGCCGATTTCGCAATCGTCTTCATGGCGACAGGCGAAGAAGAAACGCCCCGTGGCAAGAAGAAGCTGATCACCGCATTTTTTGTCGACAAAGGCACACCTGGCTTCACCGTGCGCGAGGGCTACCGAAACGTTTCGCACCGTGGCTATACCAACGCAGTGCTCGAGTTTGACAACTGCCGCCTTCCACGCTCCGCCGTTCTGGGAGAGGTACACAAAGGGTTCCAAGTGGCCAACGACTGGCTCGGCGCAACGCGTCTACAAGTCGCCGCAACGTCATTGGGCCGCGCTGAACGCGCGTTTGAGCATGCGCTTCAATATTCAGCCGAGCGCAAACAATTCGGACAACAAATTTCAAAGTTTCAAGGCGTGTCCTTCAAGCTCGCCGATATGGCGCTCGAAATCAAAGCGGCCAACTTGCTCACTTGGGAGGCTGGCTGGAAGTTTGATCAAGGCTCAGTGACCGAAGCCGACATGTCGATGGCCAAGCTCAAAGCAACCGAAGTGCTCGCAATGGTCGCCGATGAAGCGATCCAGATTCACGGTGGCATGGGGCTGATGGACGAACTGCCACTGGAGCGCATTTGGCGCGACGCACGGGTTGAGCGGATCTGGGAGGGGACCTCTGAAATCCAGCGCCACATCATCAGCCGCGACCTTTTGCGGCCCTTGGGCGGCTGAGGGTTTGCGGTTTGGCTTCGCCAAATCGCGGTGGTGCGAGTGGGGCTAGCCCCTCTCGCGCTCTCCCCAAGATATTTTTGGAAAGAGGAAGACGATGCGCCGTGATTTACTAAGGCTTCTGAACCCGAGAGCCATCGCCGTGATAGGCGGCGGAGCCTGGTGCGCTTCTATCATTAAAGCCGCCGAGATGATCGGTTATGACGGAGAGATTTTCCCCGTCCATCCGGAGGGCAAAATGATTGCGGGCCGGCAAGCTGTACGCTCTTTGACCGAGTGGAGCGGACCGATTGATGCAGCCTTCATTGGCGTCAATCGCAAGGCAACGATTGATGTCGTGCGCGAGCTTCGTGCACTCAAGGCGGGTGGAGCGGTTTGTTTTGCCAGCGGGTTTTCCGAGGCCGGCGCAGAGCTTTCTGACGGGGCTGATTTGCAAGCCGAACTTGTGGAGGCCGCGGGCGACATGCCCATCCTCGGGCCAAACTGCTATGGCTTCATCAACGCACTTGAAGGGGCCGCGATTTGGCCAGACCAGCATGGATGCGGCCGAGTCGAGCGCGGCGTAGCGCTCCTTGCACAAAGTTCCAACATCGCCATCAACCTCACCATGCAGAAGCGCGCCTTGCCCATTTCTTATGTCGTGGCCTGCGGAAACATGGCGCAAACATCGCAGGCAGAGATTGCCATGGCACTGCTCGATGACCCTCGCGTCACCGCGATTGGCCTTCACATAGAAGGCTTTGGCGACACCGCAGAATGGCACGCGCTGGCGCTCAAGGCTGAGGGCAAGGGCATTCCACTCCTTGCGCTGAAGGTTGGTAAATCGGAGCACGCTCAGGCGGCGACAGTCTCACATACCGCTTCACTTGCGGGCAGCCATGCAGGCGCCAATGCTCTGCTGGCCCGCCTTGGCATCCCGCGCGTCCCTGACATCCCCAGCTTTCTGGAAACACTCAAACTCCTCCATACGATTGGGCGACTTGACCGGGCGAGCCTTGCGACTGTCTCATGCTCGGGCGGGGAGGCCAGTCTTGCCGCAGATACGGCCCACGGCCGCGCGTTGAGCTTTCCGCCGCTTTCCGAGCCACAGCGCAAAGCGCTTTTCGAAGCCCTTGGCCCCAAAGTGGCACTCGCCAATCCGCTCGACTACCATACCTATATATGGCGCGACACCGCGCGCATGACAGAGACCTTCGCCGCCCTCGCAGGCCCCGACACGGGGATAACGCTCGCCATTGTCGACTACCCACACACCGATGCGACAGACTGGGCCTGTGCAACAGATGCGATCCTCGGTGCGGCGCAGCAAACAGGGCGGCCCTACGGGGTCGTCGCGACATTGCCAGAACTCCTGCCCCTTGATGTGGCAGCGCGATTTATGGCGGCAGGCGTCGTGCCCTTCATGGGACTTACCGAAGCGATCACCGCCGTTGAAGCTGCTGCGCTTCCCGCTGCCGTGACCCCGCAGCCGCCACTCCCGGGCGGCGCGCTTGGCCTCGCAGAAACGCTAAGTGAACACGCCTCAAAGACTGAGCTTTCAAACGTGGGCGTGCCTGTTCCTGCATCCTTGCGATTGACCTCGCTTGAAGGCCTTGGCGCTCAGCTCGCCAAACTGCGCTTCCCTCTCACGCTCAAGGCTGAAGGGATGGCGCATAAGTCTGATGCAGGGGGTGTCGCCCTTGGTCTGATGTGTGCGGAAGAGGTACAGACTGCCGCTGAAGCAATGGGCGGGGTGAGCTGGCTTGTAGAAGAGATGGCGACAGGCGCTGTGGCCGAGCTACTTGTCGGCGTGACACGCGACGAGGCCCATGGCCTCTTACTTACGCTAGGCGCGGGGGGTGTCCTGACAGAGCTTCTACAAGATACTGTTTCCATGCTCCTGCCTGTAACGGACCACGACATAAAACAGGCTCTAACAAAGCTCAAATGTGCGCCTTTGCTCACAGGCTACCGCGGCAAACCTGCCGCCAATATTGACGCGATCGTTGAGACGATCCTGAGCGTTCAAGACTATGTCATTGCACATGCGCCGCATATTGGCGAAGTTGAAATCAACCCGCTCCTCTGCACGCCAACCCGCGCCGTTGCTGTAGATGCCCTCATAAGAAAGGCCAGACCATGAGCCCCATAAAGACACGCCGCGACGGTGGCATCCTCGAAGTCACACTTGACCGACCCAAGGCCAATGCAATCGATCTTGCCACCTCACGCATCATGGGCGAGACCTTTGCCGCCTTCCGCGATGACCCCGATCTGCGCGTCTGCATTATCACAGGTGCTGGCGAAAAGTTCTTTTGTCCGGGTTGGGACCTGAAAGGCGCAGCCGACGGTGACGCTGTTGATGGTGACTATGGCGTGGGCGGCTTTGGCGGGCTGCAAGAGCTGCGCGACCTCAACAAACCAGTCATCGCTGCGGTCAACGGTATCTGCTGTGGGGGCGGGCTTGAGTGGGCGCTCTCTGCCGATATCATCCTAGCAGCCGACCATGCCACCTTTGCGCTGCCCGAAATTCGCTCAGGCACGGTGGCCGATGCGGCGAGCGTTAAACTGCCCAAACGCATCCCCTATCATATTGCGATGGAACTTTTGCTTACCGGCCGTTGGTTTGACGCCGACGAAGCAAAAGGCTGGGGCATCGTGAACCATATCCACCACGCCTCTGCGCTCATGGATCAGGCCTGGGAAATGGCCCGCCTGCTCGCGTCTGGCCCACCCCTTGTCTATGCCGCAATCAAAGAAATCGTACGCGACGCCGAAGACAGCAAGTTTCAGGATGCGATGAACCGGATCACCCAGCGACAGCTCTCTAGCGTAGACATTCTTTACGGCTCCGAAGACGGACTAGAAGGCGCCCGCGCTTTTGCCGAAAAGAGAGACCCTGTCTGGAAGGGGCGATAAACACCCGCAACGAGGCTAGTCTTCCGTGCGAAAGTAGTCGCGTCGCCCAACAGAAACATAAGCTTCAAAGCCCGCTTTCTTGGCGTCACGCTCTGAATAAATATTATGTAAATCAGCCAGCTTGGGTGTATTCATTTTCTTGGCAATCCTCTTCAGATCAAGCGCGCGGAACTCGTTCCACTGCGTCAAAATTACCATCAGGTCAGCGTTCTGCGCTGCCTTATATGCGTCTTCTGCCCATTGCACGCCAGGGAGCTGGGACTCACCCTCATGCCTCCCCTGCGGGTCAACGACACGCACTTTGGCTCCGCCACCGATCATCGCTGGTACAATCTTAAGCGCGGGACTCGCGCGCATATCATCGGTGTTTGGCTTAAAAGTCACGCCAAGCACCACAACGATCTTGCCGTTGAAGCTCCCTTCCACAAGATCGAGCAGCTTCTGAATCATGCGGTCCTTGATCTCTTCATTGACCTTGATGACCGTCTCGGTGATCTGCATTGGCAGGCCGTGCTCCTGCCCAATCCTCGCAAGCGCCTTCGTATCTTTAGGAAAGCACGAGCCACCATAACCGGGACCCGCATGTAAAAACTTATTGCCGATCCGCCCGTCGAGCCCAATCCCTTTACTCACCTGTTTCACGTCCGCTCCCGTCAGCTCACAAAGCGCGGCAATCTCGTTGATAAAAGTGATCTTTGTCGCCAAAAACGCGTTGGCTGCGTATTTAATCATTTCAGCGCTCTCAAGATCGGTCGTCACGATCGGAAAGTCACGCAAGAACAGTGGCCGGTACACCTCGCGCATGATCTCGTCGGCACGGTCCGACTGCACGCCCAAAACCACACGGTCAGGCTTCATAAAGTCATCAATTGCCGCACCCTCGCGCAGGAATTCGGGGTTTGACGCCACATCAAAGTCAAGCGCAGGGTTGGCCTTGCGCACAGCCTGTTTCACTTGCCGGTTTGTGCCCACTGGCACCGTCGACTTCGTCACAATTACAGCATAGCCCGTGAGGGCCCGAGCAACCTGTTCAGCCGCAGCCATCACATAGGTCAGGTCGGCATGGCCATCGCCCCGCCGCGTCGGCGTACCCACAGCGATAAACACCGCTTCTACCCCCTGCACGGCTTCTTCAAGATCGGTGGTGAATGTCAGCCGCCCAGCAGCTACATTCTTCGCCATCAACTTATCGAGACCAGGCTCAAAGATAGGCACTTCGCCCCGTTTGAGCATCTCAATCTTGGCAGGGTCCATATCGACACAAACAACGTCATGCCCAAAATCGGAGAAGCACACCCCCGAAACAAGACCCACGTATCCCGTGCCAATCATCGCGATCTTCATAAAACTGCCCTTTACTCGTACAAACTTTTTAAAACCTTGTCGCAGTGCCCAAAGTGCCTGTCAACGCAGCCTGAAAACCTCAATTCAGCTTGGCACAAAAAAGTAACGATCCCCTAAAGCGGTTCGGAAAGCTCAATTAAATTACCGTCTGGATCCCTAATGTAGATCGAATTGATCGGCCCCCGTGCGCCCGTACGCCGGATTGGCCCATCCACAATGCTGACACCGAGCGCCTCAAGCGCAGCAACTGTCAGGCTCATTCCACCCTCAAGCAGAAAACAAAGATCCGCACTTCCCACCGTGGGTCGCCGCGCATATGGGGCAAATTCTGCTCCAGCCTGGTGTAGGTTGATCTTCTGCCTGCCAAACAAAAGCGCGTGCCGCTTCGTGCCGTCAGTGCCTGTAAATGTCTCGTGTCGCATCCCAAGCGCCGCCTCATAGAAAGCCGCGCTGCGCGCCAAATCCGTCACTGTCAGAACCAAGTGATCAAGCGCCGCAATTTTCACGCTCATCTTGTCATTCCCCCCAAGCAAGCTAGTTTGCCCCTAAACACTATAGGTCAGCTTAATGGAACACAGAACAGATATCCTCGATCCTGCCCGCGCAAACGCATGCTGCGCCAGCTTGGGCCTGTCCACACGCTTTCAAACGGGTGACCCTCTCCCACCTTTCTTCCACCAGCTCTATTTCTGGCAGGCCGAGCCGCCCGAAGCCTTGGGCCGCGATGGTCACCCCGCCAAGGGCAGCGCGCTCATCCCTGATTTTGGCTTACCCCGCCGCATGTGGGCTGGTGGCCGCCTTGCCTTTCATGAACCACTCATCGCAGGGCAAAGTGCGGAAAAACAAACAACACTGGATACCGCCAAGCAAAAGCAAGGCCGCACAGGACCGCTCGCCTTTGTCACCCTACGCCATGATATCCTGCAAGACGGGGCGCTCAAGCTCACCGAGTATCAAGATCTCGTCTACCGTGAAGACCCATCGCATGATGCGCCCAAGCCCATCGTACCCCAAGCAGCCAAAGACGAAACCCACCTTGAATCGCACTGCTTTAACACGACGCTACTGTTTCGTTACTCCGCGCTCACATTCAATGGTCATCGCATTCACTACGACGAAACATATGCCCGCGAGGTCGAGCACTACACAGGTCTCGTTGTGCACGGGCCACTGCTCGCTCAACGTCTTATGCTCATGGCCACGCAGCACCTTGGCCCGCTCAAAGCCTTCTCTTTCCGCGCGAGCTCTCCACTGATGCATACCGAAACAGCCACTCTCTGCCTGAAAGACAACATCCTCTGGGTCCGTGCTGCAGATGGCAGACAAATCATGACAGCCGAAGCTGAGGTCTAAGCCTTCCTCTTTCTAAAATATTATTGGGGGGCGCGCGCTGGGGGGCAAAGCCCCTCAGCGGGTCGGATTGGCGCAGCCAATTCGAAGAGACTAAAGTGAGGCTTCCGGTGTAAACTCTGCTGGAATAGTGTCTATTTCTTCCAGAATCAGTGAGGCCAACACCCGCCCGACTTCAACCCCCATACCAAACCCGATCTTAAACCCGCCATTCGCAATATACGCCCCCTCAAAGAGCGGATGTCGCCCCAGCATAGGCGCACGGCTCTTGGCGCGCGGCCTCAGGCCTGCCCAGCGTTCTAACACTTCGGCCTCACGCAAGACTGGCAGAGCGGCACAAGCCTTTTCCAAAACCAAATCAAGCTGCGCATCGGTGTCGCTCGCATGCTCAAAAACCCGCTCACTTGTCGAGCCAATGGCAACAGTCCCGTTCCAATGCGGCACCATATGAACCGTATTCGCAAAGATCTGCGGCCCGTCACGCATATCAAACCTCAGCAAAGCCCCTTGGCCCTTCACAGCATTTCCAACATCTTTGTCAAAATGCGCCGAGAGCCGGTCAAGATCATGCACGCCGCTCGCCCAGACAACAGCGCCTTGGTCGTCGCCCTCGCGTAGAACCTCGCCGCCCCGCGCCACAATCGCTGCCGCAAGCGCTTTGCAAGCCTGCCGCGGAAACATCCGCGCCGTTAGCGTATCAAAGACATAAAGCCCCGTTTCGCTCTCCGGCAAAGGACCACTGAGCGCTTCACGGCCTACGACCTGCCATTCTGCCTGACCGCGCCACAGTTCTTTTGCGCTTATGGCCCGTGCTCGCGCAAGCGCCACAGCGCGCTCGTCGGCCAAGGGCTGAACCCTGCCTGTGCGTGCATAACTAGTCTCTAACTTGGCCCAATTACCCACATTTTCCCAAAAGGCTTCTGCTGCGATCAGACTTTGAAACTGGAACTCCTTCTTCTCGTTCCAATTCTCGGGCACATGAGGCGCAAGGGCTCCC
Source organism: Lentibacter algarum (assembly GCF_040580765.1). GTDB lineage: Bacteria > Pseudomonadota > Alphaproteobacteria > Rhodobacterales > Rhodobacteraceae > Lentibacter > Lentibacter algarum. Next base: position 2,848,406 of record NZ_CP158687.1, read on the forward strand.
ACAATACCCCCACTCGCCCCGCCGCCAACACCGTTGGGGTCAATCACGCGCACACGCGCGCCCTTTTCCAAACAAGCCCATGCCACCGACAGGCCAAATATTCCCGCGCCGCGCACTGTTACGTCTGCCATTGCCATTCCCTCACAGCGGTTGCATGGTCCTTCAATTACGTCTCTATCGGATTAGCCCCAGATGAACCAGCCAGCCGAGCTTACGTGGCGCGAAGGCCAAGTGCCCGTGTCCCAGCGCTTTGATGACCCCTATTTCAGCCTTGAAAACGGGCTGGAGGAGACGGCCTACGTCTTTCTGGACGGGAATGATCTCCCTGCGCGCTTCCGTGATGGCTTTCACATAGCCGAGCTCGGCTTTGGCACAGGGCTCAATCTGCTCGCCGCCCTTGCGCTTTGGCGCGAGAGCAATCAAAGCGGAAAACTTCATTTCACTAGTTTTGAAGCCTTCCCCATGGCGCCCAAAGATATGCTTGCCGCCCAAGCCGCTTTTCCCGCGCTCGCAGCACTCAGTGCTGAGCTTGCACCACACTGGACCGCCGGCGAAACTGCGTTTCAAACGGATGATCTGGTCTTCACCCTTGTTCTCGGTGACGCTCGTAAAACAGTCTCTAATATAGCCCAGAAAGCTGATGCATGGTTTCTTGACGGATTTTCACCCGCCAAAAATCCAGAGCTTTGGGAGCCCGCCCTGATGGCGCAGATCGCAGCACAGACTGCGCCTCAAGGCACCGCCGCGACTTATACCGCAGCAGGGTTTGTACGCCGCGCCCTCGCGGAGGCGGGCTTTGATGTCACCCGCCGCACGGGCTTCGGCCGCAAACGCCACATGACCACAGCAAGGATGCTTTAAAATGGCCGACAGCAACAACACCCGCCTCGGCGTCCTCCTAATGATCGCAACGACCTTCGTCTTTGCGGTACAAGACGGCATCTCGCGGCACCTCGCCAGCGAATACAACGTGCTCATGGTTGTGATGGTGCGCTATTGGTTCTTCGCGGCCTTCGTCACAGCCATCGCCTATCGCAAGGCAGGCGGCATCCGCGCCGCCGCGCGCACAGAACAGCCCCTCTTGCAGATTTTACGAGGCCTTATCCTCGCAACAGAGATCTGCGTGATGATCTATGCCTTCACGCTCCTTGGGCTTATCGAATCGCACGCCGTTTTCACAAGCTATCCCCTCCTTGTCGCCGCGCTCTCTGGGCCAATTCTCGGCGAGGTCGTCGGCTGGCGGCGCTGGACAGCGATTTTTATCGGCTTTGTCGGTGTCTTGATCATTCTGAAGCCAGGGTTTGGCGTTTTCTCACCCGCCGCCATCGTCCCGCTCGCCGCAGCACTGCTCTTTGCGCTCTATGGGCTGCTCACGCGCTTCGCCTCGCGTAAAGACACAGCCGCGACATCCTTCTTCTGGACGGGTGTTTCTGGCTCCGTGATGATGACAGTGATTGGCGCAAGCTATTGGGAGCCGATGATCTCATCAGATTGGATATGGATGGGCACACTCTGTATCACAGGCGCACTCGGCCACTGGCTCTTGATCAAAACATATGAGGCCGCCGAGGCCAGCGCCGTTCAGCCTTTCGCTTATCTTCAGCTTGTCTTCGTGAGCTTCATCGGCGTTTTGGTCTTCGGTGAAAGCATCGAGCTCAATGTCGCCATCGGCGCGGCAGTCGTCGTCTGCGCAGGCCTCTTCACGCTCTGGCGCGCACGCCAAGCGGCCTAATTACTTACACGCAATGTTGTGCCGATAAGCTCTTCTGTAAACGGCACAGGATGCGCCGCCTTGCCGAGCCGCGCGCGATAAACTGGCAGGCTCTCGGCCACGCGCATCACGTAATTGCGCGTCTCATTGAAGGGGATCGCCTCGATCCAATCTATCACATCCATCTCGCCCTTGCGTGGGTCTCCCTGCTCGCTCATCCAGCGGTCAGGCCGTGATGGCCCCGCATTATAAGCCGCAGACATCATCACAACGTTCCCGTCATAACGCTCAGAAAGGGTCGCAAGGTAGGCCGCGCCGAGCGTGGCGTTGTAGGTCCAGTCGTTCAAAACACTGTCGCGCGCGTAGTCGATGCCCAGCCCTTCAGCCACTTCCTTGGCCGTCGCAGGCATCACTTGCATAAGCCCGAGCGCGCCAACTCCACTGGCAACAGAAGGGTCAAACTCGCTTTCGCGCCGCGCAATCGCCAGCGCCATTTCCATCGGGACAGGCAAGCGCATTTCCGTCATCGGGTGCAGCGCATAATAGTGCGCAGGCAAAACAACCCCTCGCCCCGCGGCGTCCTTGCCCAGCATCACCGCAAGATGCGGCGCCCCAAGATCCGTTACAAAGTTGCCCAATTGGCCAAGTGTGCTGCGGTCCGCTTCCGCCGCCATCGCAAGGATAAATTGCTCCGCCAGACTCAACATATCATTCTTGATTGCCAGTTCCACAATCCGCGCCAGATCACTCTTATAGAACTCAGCGTCTTGCCATGCGGGGAAATACTCGGCTCCCTTTAGGGCAATATCAGAGCCAGTTTTGGCCCGTTCTGCCGCCAAAAGCCCGTAGAAGCTGGTCTGATGTTCGGCCCCCGCCCGATAGGCTATGAGGGCCTCATCGGTCCGGCCCATCTGTTGCAAGGCCTCACCTTTCCAGAAGCCCGCGCGCCCAAGAGATATAGGCGACTCAACCGTTTCTTTCATCCGCTCAAAATGAACAAGAGCCTGCGCGGCATTCCCCAGTTTTCGCAGCGCAATATAGCCCGCAAGCCACTCAAGATCCGCATAGGCGCTGCCGTCGTGCAGCCCGTGGTTTACAGCAAGCTGATAGGCCACCTGCGCATCGCCTTCGCGCATCAGCTGGCGCACAAGGCTGCGCCGCCAGCCTGACCAGCGCAACGGCTCGCCAAGATTTTCAGCCGCGCTACTGGCGATCATCTTGGCCACAGCTTCGTCTTTTGTCCCGCGATGATAGGTCCAGAGAAATTCTTCATACCCAAGCCCCGGATGCCCGAGCAGCGCCGCAGGCACAGCCTCAATCAAAGCCGCAGGATCAGATGCACCAGCGCGCAGCCCTTGCCGCGCCTCAGCCAAAGCGCGCTGTTCGGCACTCACCAAGGGCAGCATGCGGCTGACATCGTCAGACAGCCCGCGCCAAAGCGCCATATCGAGCCGCGCCTCATGATGCGGGGCCAGCAAATCGGCATAATTCTTCAAATACTCGGCCTGCAAAGCACCGTCCATGTCATAGCTGCGCCATGCCATCACAAGAGTTGCCTCCGCTTCGCCACGCTCACCCGCAGCCATCAGCGCTCCAACATAACTCAGAACCCCACGATTGCTTTGAGGTGGAAACGCACGAAAAAATGCGATGCGCTCAGCACCACCAGCTTCAGAAACAGCCGCTTCGCTCATCTGTGCCAGCCGCGCAAGACCAGGCCAATGCGGGTAGTCGCGCACAAAGCCCAGCGCCTCTTCGGCGCTGCCTTTGCCTGCGCGCAACTTGACCCATTGCATCAAAACTTGCGCTTCAGGAGCCGCCTTTGAGGCCAGAAGATCGGCCATCGCCCAGTCGCCACGCGCCGCCGCATGAAACGCAGCACTCAAAGGCCGCGGTGCAGCAAGCTTGTCCGCCAAGCTTGCAGACGGCAGTAGGGCAAGCCCCACAAATAGGGCGATATAGCGAAACATCTCTTGCATTTTTCCTTATGAAACAGGATAGAACAGGCCCACCATACCCTGCAAACAAGCGCCCCTCCAATCACGAAAGGCGGCGCACTGCATAAGAAGCGAAAAGGAGCGTATCATGTTCAAGGGATCTATGCCTGCACTGGTCACGCCGTTCAAAAACGGCGCACTGGATGTTGATACACTCAAACAATTGGTCGAATGGCACATCGGAGAAGGCTCGCATGGCCTCGTCCCCGTGGGTACAACAGGCGAAAGCCCGACGCTCACACATGCCGAACATGACAAAGTTGTACAAATCGTGGTTGAGGCCGCAGCTGGCCGCGTCCCTGTGATCGCAGGTGCTGGCTCAAACAACACACTTGAATCGATCCGCCTTGCCCAAGCCGCCGAAAAAGCGGGCGCAAACGGCATCCTCGTTGTCACACCTTACTACAACAAGCCCACACAGTCGGGCCTCATCGCGCATTTCCGCGCCGTGCACGACTGCTGCGATCTTCCTATCATTGTTTACAATATCCCGGGTCGTTCGGTTGTTGATATGTCACCCGAGACGATGGGTGAGCTGGCAAAACTCCCGCGCATTGTTGGTGTCAAAGACGCCACAGGCGATCTGAGCCGCGTACCACAACAGCGCATCACTTGCGGTCCAGACTTCATCCAGCTCTCAGGCGAAGACGCCACCGCGCTTGGCTTTAACGCCCACGGCGGTGTCGGCTGCATCTCGGTCACGGCCAATGTCGCACCAAAGCTCTGTGCAGACTTCCAAAACGCTACCCTTGCAGGCGACTATGACACAGCGCTCACGTTGCTCGACAAGCTCATGCCACTGCATATCGCAATCTTTAAAGAGCCAGGTGTAGCAGGGGCAAAATACGCAATGTCCCGTCTTGGTCTTTGCAATGCGGAAGTGCGCCTCCCGCTCACATCGATCAGTTCCGCCACGGAAGCATTGCTAGATGACGCCCTGCGTCACGCAGGCCTGCTAAACTAAAACTGGGTCAGAGTGACACCCGCCGCGCTCAGCTTGGTTCTGAGCGCGCGGGCCATCTCGACAGCCTCGGGCGTATCGCCATGCAAGCAGATTGTATCGATCTTCGCTGGAATACGCTTACCACTCTCCGCAATAATCGCATCTTCGCGCAGCATGTTGAGAATCCGCTCAGCCGCCATATCCGCGTCATGCAAGACAGCACCAGCCTTTGAGCGGTCAACAAGCGTTGCATCGTCCTCATAGGCGCGGTCGGCAAAAATCTCGCCCGCCCAGTTTGCGCCAAGCTCCTGCACAACAGCCTGCTGCGCGGTCTCTGCCAAAACCATCAGAATAATTTCAGGGTTCACTCGGAGCGCCGCGCTATAACATGTTTTTGCCAGTGTCGCGTCTTCCGCACACATGTTTGCCAACGCACCATGCAGCTTGAAATGGCGGATTTTCGCGCCCACGCTCTTGGCCACTCCCTCAGCTGCGCCCAGTTGATACGCGATCATATTGCCAAGCTCATCGGCGCCTATATTGAGCCGCCTGCGCCCAAAGCCTTTCAGGTCCGCAAACCCTGGATGTGCGCCAATGCCCACACCGTTCTTGGCAGCAAGCCGCATCGTCTCCGCCATCACATCAGGATCCCCCGCATGAAAGCCACAGGCGATATTGGCCGAAGTGATGACATCAAGAAGCGCCGCATCATCGCCCATGCGCCAAGGGCCAAACCCCTCTCCCATATCTGAATTGAGATCCACTTTCATGACCATGTCCTAGTCCTCCTGTCCTGTAATCATCCCGCTGATCAGCTGATAGCCCAGCAGGTCGTTCATATCATAAGGGTCGCGCACGAGTGGCTCAGATGCGTCTCTAATCCTGCGCAAAAGCTCTTTTTCTGTGAGATAAAGCCCATCAGCCTCTTCAAGCGAGATCCGCTCAAACCAAAGTTCGGCCCCCGCATTCGCCTGCGCAATTCGGGCAATATCCTGCGGGATCACAGCGCCAATCCGCGGATAGCCCCCCATGGTCTGATGCTCGGCCAAAAGCACAAAAGGTTCGCCTTGCCCCGTCATCTGGATATCGCCCAAAACAATCACTTCAGAAACAATCCCAAGCTGCCCCTCAGCCGAAAAAGGCACGCCGTCATGCTCAAGCTTGGCCGCCTGTCTGTTCGCATGTCCACTTTTTCTAAAGCGCGTCGCCTCGAAAGCGGCCAACATCTCTTCGCTATAAAGCCCTGTCTGCGGCCCCGTCACAAAGCGCAGCCGCCCGCCATCAAACCGCGCATCTGGCTTTAAGCGGCGCGGCGGCGCACCCGCCTTAGCGTCTGCACCCAGCGGCAGGACAGTGCCCGAGACAAGCGCTTGCCCAAGCCCGCCTGTAAAGTGCGTCGAACGACGACCTAGCGCAAAATCAGTCTCTATTTCTCCGCCAAATGCAATATATCCGTAAAGTCCCCGCCCCGTGGGGCGCATGCTTAGTATCTCGCCAGCCTCAAGACTATGGCTCGCACCCCACTGAAGCGCACGGCCATCCACTTCCGCCAGCATCGGCGCACCCGTCAGCGCAACACGCTGCGGCGCACTCACACTCAGCCTCACAGGCGCACTCGGCAGCTCAACAGCGCAGATATCAAGCCCCTGCCCCAGCAGCGCCGCCGCTTCAAGCAGCGCACTACGGTCCATCGCTCCACCGCGCGACAGCCCAAAGCGCAGATAGCCTTCGCGCCCAAGGTCTTGCAGGCTCGCGTTCGGACCAATCTGATGCAGCGTCAGCTCAGGCATCACGTCGCCTCCTCAAGCTGCGCGCCACCCATAGGATCAGTCTCTAACATGGCCCAATCATGCTCAGAAACAGCCGGAAAGAGCAGCTCATCCCCTGGCCTCAGCACAAAGGGCTGCGGCGCATCAGGTTGAAACAGCTTCAGATGCGTGGTCGCAATATGGCGCCAGCCTGTCGGCGTCTCATTGGCAAAAAGGTTGAACTGCCTCACAGCCAGCACAAGCGCGCCCTGCGGCACACGGGGGCTCAGCGCGGTCTGACGCGGCACATCCCAGCGTTCAGGCAACATCCCAAGATAAGGCTGCCCAGGTGCAAACCCGATCGCCAGCACCCGAACACGCGCAGCACTCAGTTCGCGCACAGCAGCCTCTTCAGTGACACCGACAAGCTTGGCCACTTCGCCCAGCTGCGGCCCCGCCGCCCCGCCATAAAGCGTCGGCACACGCCAGAGCCTCGGTGGCGCCGCGCTCGCTGCAGTCAGCCAGTCGCGACTGTCGAGCAACGCTTGCAAGCGCAGCACAAGATCCGCACGCGCGATCCGTGTCACATCAAAGCGCACAAAAACAGACGCCAGCGCCGTCGAAATCTCAACAATCCCCGCGACATCCTCCGCCTCAAGCGCCGCCGCAAAGCCGACAAGCGCCCGATTCGCCGCGTCATCAAGACGGTCGGCAAAGCGCACAAGATAGCCCTCGGTCCCGATCGGCGCGATATGCGGCAGCTCAGCCATGGTTTTCCTTTACGAAACTTTAAGACCCCAATCTCACGCATGATGTCGCAATTGAAAAGCGCTTATCCGCAATCCGGCCCATGGCTTTCATCAACTGGCCCCACTATGCAGATGAAAAGGAGCGCCCATGGCCGAAATCTGGCAAGGCATCACAGCCGCCTTCTGGCTGATCGCCACATTTGACGCCGATCTTTACGAGATCGCGGCGCGCTCGTTGCTTGTCACATGCTCGGCTGTGGCGCTTGCAGCACTTGTTGGCCTGCCGCTGGGCGCGTGGCTCGCTGTCTCGCGTTACCGCTTTCGCCGCCTTGTCATAGCCCTGCTCAACGCGCTCATGGGCTTGCCGCCTGTCGTCGTCGGCCTTGTGGTCTATCTATTGCTGTCGCGCTCTGGCCCCTTTGGCGTCATGGGGCTGCTCTTTACACCTTGGGCCATGATCATCGCGCAGGTCGTCATCCTCACGCCGCTCATCGCCAGCATCGCGCATCAGTCCATCCGCGATCTCTGGGCCGAGTATCATGACCTGTTGATTTCCCTCAATACAACCCGACCGCAGCGCATCAAAACACTCCTCTGGGATAGCCGCCGCGCGCTTCTCACGGCCGCGCTCGCTGGCTTTGGCCGCGGTATTGGTGAAGTCGGAGCGATCATGATCGTCGGCGGTAATATCGACCATGTCACCCGCGTCATGACAACAGCCATCGCGCTCGAAACCTCCAAGGGTGATTTTGCGCTCGCCATAGGCCTCGGCTTTGTCCTTATAGGAGTCGCCGTCGCAGTCAATCTCGCGCTGCACATGCTCTCTGGCACAGAGGTACGCGACAGATGGTAAATATCCTGCCCCTTTTTGTCCAAAGCGCCTCCGTCAAGAAGAACGGCACATGCCTTCTTGGCCCCGTCGATCTTGAGCTTGGCGAGGCGGGCCTCACCATTGTCCTTGGCCCCAACGGCGCGGGCAAGAGCACACTTCTACGCTTGCTTCACGGGCTGGAAAAACCATCCGAGGGCCGTGTCCGCTTTGCTGCACCACGTGCCGAGACTTATGCACAGCAAGCCTTTGTCTTTCAGACGCCCGTGATGCTGCGCCGTACAGTGCTCGGCAATCTGACATATCCGCTCACTGCCCACGGAACGAAGCGCGCCGAAGCTCAAAAACAGGGTCTAACTTGGCTTAAAATCATCGGTCTTGCTGGCCACGAGCACCAACGCGCCAGCCAGCTTTCGGGAGGCGAGCGCCAGAAACTCGCCCTTGCCCGCGCCCTGATCCGCGCGCCACAGCTGCTCTTTCTCGACGAGCCCTGCGCCAACCTTGATGGCGCCTCCACGCGTGATATCGAAGGGCTTATTCTCAAAGCCCGCGAGACCGGCACACGCATCCTCATGGCAACGCATGATCTCGGCCAAGCCCGCCGCCTTGCCACAGATGTGCTGTTTCTCAACAAAGGCAAAGTCACAGAAGCCGCCAGCGCCGACAGTTTTTTTAGCAGCCCTCAAACCTCAGAGGCACAAGCCTTCCTCAAAGGAGACCTAGTTATATGATCCGTTCCCTCTTTACCGCCGCTGCGCTGTTTGCATCGGCAGGCGCCCTCGCCGCCGACACACTCAAAATGGCGGTAACGACCTCGTTTCACAATTCGGGCCTCTCTGATGTCCTCCTCCCAGAGATCCAGAAGGACCTCGGCCTTGAAGTCCAGCTCATCGTTGTTGGCACAGGGCAGGCGATCCGCCTCGGTGAAGCAGGTGATGTCGATGCGATCCTTGTGCATTCGCGCAAAGCCGAAGAGAAGTTCCTTGAAGGCGGCTACGGCACGCACCGCCGCGAGATCATGTATAACGATTTCGTCCTTGTCGGCCCCTCTGATGACCCCGCCAAAATCGCAACAACCAAGACAGCCAAAGATGCCCTGGTGGCCATCGCCGAGGGCCAAGCCCCTTTCGCCTCACGCGGCGACGACAGCGGTACACATAAGATGGAGATTGCCCTCTGGACAACTGCAGGCATCGACGAAGCGCTGCGCAGCCCAAGCTGGTATAATGAAGCTGGCGCAGGTATGGGCGCGACCCTCAACACAGCTGCAGGCCTCAACGCCTATGCCCTGACAGACCGTGCAAGCTGGCTCAACTTCGGCAATAAACAGTCTCTAACACTGCTCTTTTCGGGCGATCCCGTGTTGTTCAACCAATATGCCTTTCTTCCTGTGAGCCCCGATATGCATCCCCACGCAAACACCGAAGCAGCGATGAAGCTTGAAACCTGGCTGACAAGCGCCCGCGCAGCAGATTTGATCAACAGCTACACAATCAATGGCGAAACCCTCTTCACGTTCAACGCAGATCGGATGCTCAAAGTCGCCGAATAAGCGCTTTGCACTCCTACAGAGCCTCGCCTAAAGTGAGGCCCTGTTCCGGAGGCGCATATGGTCGGTTATCTCACTCTCATTCTGTCTTGTCAGCTTCTCGGCGAGGTCATTGTCGGCGCACTTGGTTTGCCTGTGCCTGGCCCTGTGCTTGGCATGGCGTTCCTCTTCGCTTTTCTGCTCATTCGCGGCCATGTACCCGACGCCCTCGGCGCAACAGCTGACGGCCTTCTGCGCAATATGTCGCTTCTGTTTGTGCCCGCGGGCACGGGCGTGATCATGCATGTCACGCTTTTGTCCGAAGCGCTCGTCCCGCTCTCTCTCGCCGTCGCCATAAGCACCTCCGCTGCCATTATCGTGACGGCTCTGATGATGCGTGTCCTAAGCAAAGGGGCCCCCAATGAATAATCTTGCCGAAACATGGGTCTATCTCTCCGCCTCCCCGCTCTTTCATCTCACGCTCACCCTTGCCGCATTTCAAATTGCGAGCTTTGTGTTTGAAAAAGGCGGGCGCAATCCGCTGCTCAATCCAGTGCTTGGCGCGGTCGCCCTTGTTGTGGCTTTACTCGCGCTCACGGGAACAGATTACTTCACATATTTTGAGGGCGCCCAGTTCGTGCATTTCCTTCTTGGCCCCGCCACAGTTGCCCTCGCGATCCCGCTGTACCGCCAGTGGCATCATGTGCGCGCATCGTGGCTCGCCATCGGCGCCAGCATGCTCACAGGCTCGCTTGCTGCTATCATAACGGCTGTGGCAACGCTCTGGTTCGCAGGCAGCTCCGAAGCGCTCATGGCCACGATCGCGCCCAAATCAGTCACAGCCCCCGTCGCGATGGGCATCGCCGGAGAGCTGGGTGGATTGCCCTCGCTCACGGCCGTCCTTGTCATCGTCTCGGGAATTTTCGGCGCCATGTTCGGCCCGCTGCTGCTCAATCTGATCGGCGTCAAAGACTGGCGCGCCCGTGGCCTCGCCATCGGCACAGCCAGCCATGGCATAGGCACAGCCCGCGCGCTTCAAGTCAACGAAACAGCCGGCGCGTTTTCTGGCCTCGCCATGGGTCTCAATGCAATGGCAACAGCGCTCTTGCTGCCGCTGCTATGGGGCCTGTTCTTCTAGCGCTCCCGCGCGGCCATCATCTCGTGGACAGCCTCCATACCGCGTTCGACCATCGCGCTCACTTCGGCCGCATGGGTGTGAAGCGCGGCAACAACTTCGGGGTCATCCGAGGTCTGGATCACAATAATCCCGTCCTCAGTCACGTCCATCTCGGTCACAATGCTCGCACGTCGCTCAAACAAAATATCAAGTGTAGGTGACTGAATAATCACCTCAGGGTCGCGCCCCATATCGACACGGTCAATCATCCCTATCACGTGGCTGGTGACAATACCCATGAGCTCTTCATCTTCCGCAAAAGTCACGGTGCGGATGCCATTGGGCAGGTTTTCAACAGTGCGTGTGATCTCCTGAAAACGGCGGAACATGACGGCAAGCTCTTCGCTTTCCTCTGCCGTCGCATCGCGCCCCTTCAGGCCGGGCATATTGGTCATGTCGTGCTCGGCGTGCATCCCGTGTGCGCCATCTGTGCCGTGCATTTTCGCGTGCATCGCCGCATGCGCATCATAGCCCCGCATCTGCGCAAACCAGAAGCCAATAGCCATCGCCAGAAGCACAGCAACAAAGCCCCAGAACAGTTTTGATTTCACGACATTCGGCATCATAGCCCTCACTGGTTAAACACACGGCTCGGGTGCAATTCACCCGCTTTATATATGCCCACGGCCACAGCCCTGCCGTCAAGGCTCGCCCAGCATTCGTCTCCGTATTCCGCATCACTGGCAAAAACCATTCCAGGGTTGCCGTTGCGCAGCTTGGCCGCGCCTTCTGCGGTGGCTTTTACTTCGGGCAAGTCCTCAAGTCCCATCTCAAGCGGCTGGATATAGCTCTCAAGTTCTGGCGTCTTCGCCATTTCTTCAATCTGCTCATAGCTCAGGCCTTTTTCCGCTTCAAACGGTCCAGACCAGACCCTACGCAGGCGCAGAACATGCCCCTTACAGCCGAGCGCTTCGCCCAGATCCCGCGCGATAGAGCGCACATAGCCGCCTTTGCCACAGACCATTTCCAGCCGCACATGGTCAGCGTCCGTACGCTCCACCATGGTCAGCTCATCCACATACAAAGGCCGTGCTTCAAGAGTCACATCCTCGCCCGCACGAGAAAGCTTATAAGCGCGCTGCCCGTCGACCTTAACGGCGGAAAACTTCGGCGGAACCTGTTCGATATCGCCGACAAATTTCAGCAGCGCTTCCTTGATCTCTTCGTCTGTTGGCCGCGCCTCCGAGGTGGCAATCACTTCGCCTTCAGCGTCGTCGGTATTGGTCGCTTCGCCAAGCTTCACATCAAACACATAGGCCTTCAGCGCATCGGTGATGAAAGGAACCGTCTTCGTCGCCTCCCCCAGCGCCACGGCCAAAACGCCTGTCGCCTCGGGGTCAAGCGTGCCAGCATGGCCCGCCTTGGCAGCACCAAGCGCCCAGCGCACCTTGTTCACCACAGCGGTTGATGTCGGCCCCGCAGGTTTATCCACCACGAGCCAGCCCGAAATATCGCGCCCTTTGCGTTTGCGTCCCATGCGTCTTCCTTAAGTAAAAATGCGCCCTAGCCCAGTGCCGCGCAGGCGTCAATCAGCCGTTTCAACAACGCCCACAATCGGCCCAAGCAAAAACCCCGCATCCGCGCGGTTCAGTTCAGGCGCGTAAATGCGACTCACATTGCCGTCAAAGTATAGCGCTTGGGGTAGTTTGAGCCCGTCGCGCACAAATAAACCCATCTCATAAAAGGTGACCCGCTCGTTTGAGATGATAAAAACAGCGCGCCCACCGTCCTCAGACGTTGCAACGCCGTTTCGGACATAGCGGCTGTCACTGTCGCGCAGAAACCGCGGGTGCAAGGCCCCATCAATCACAAGCATCGGACCGCTTTGCGTCGCATGCCTGCAGTCAGGAGCCTCACGCAAAAAGCGCTTCGTTTCGACGACATCGGCGCGTCCTGCCTGCACACAAAACACACCGTTCGGGAGCAATCCAAAGTTACCTGGCCCCGCATTGGGAATCACCCGCATCAGCTCTTCGCCGTTTTCGCGGTAATGTCCCACAGGCGAGCGATCTTCGTGATACATTCCCGCGTTCATAGCAAAGCCAAGGCGCTGGCCCTGCGCCTTCAAGCGATCATCCACAGTGAAAAATTGTCCCAAGAGCTTGCCGTTCTCATCCTTGAGAAAAAGCCTGATCTCTTCTTGCGCCGGATTTGCCTCGCAGATCGTATAAGAGCGCCCGTCAAAGCTTCGGTCTTCACAGCTTGTCGCCAAGGCGGGCTGCGCAGCAAAGCTCAGCAACAGCGCCAAAGCGCAGGCGGCTTTAGTCGTCCAAGTCACGCTTCACCTCGTCGCGCGAAAACATCTCGCGCGTGGCATCCATCTGATCAAACGTCTCATCCAGACGAAAGCGCAGATCAGGCGTATACTTCAAGCCGACTTTCTTGCCGATCAAACGGCGCAACTCGTGCTTGTTGCGCGCCAGAAAAGCCACAGCATCGTCGCGGCCAACGCCACCAAGCGGCATTACATAGGCCGTTGCGATCTTTAGATCGTTCGAACAGCGCACCTCGCCCACGGTGATATAGAGGCGGTTCAGGTCAGGATCATGAATATCCCCTTGCGCCAATACCTGCGCAAGCGTGCGGCGAATAAGCTCGCCCACCCGCAATTGTCTTTGTGTGGGGCCTGCCCCGTCTTGAAAACTGTTCTTTCCCATAAGCCTCCCCTAACCTCTCAGCAAGGTTTTGCCAAGCGTCCATGGCTGCGCTATGAGCAGACACAGAAGAATTTATGAGAGCACAGATATGTCTGACCTGCCAGGAATCGTTATCACAGGAGCCACGGGCCGCATGGGCCAAATGCTCGTCAAAACAGTCGTCCAGTCTGGCAAGGCCCGTCTCGTCGGCGCCATTGAGCGCGAAGGCAGTGAGGCCATCGGGCAAGATATCGGCACGCTCTGCGGCCTCGGCCCTCTCGGCGTCCTCGTTGAAAGCGACCCGCTGCCAAGTTTTGCCCGCGCCCAAGCGGTGATTGATTTCACAGCGCCTGCAGCAACGCTGGAGTTTGCCGCCCTCGCAGCTCAGGCCCGCGCCGTTCATGTGATCGGCACAACAGGCATGACGGATGCCGAAATAGAGCAGCTCGCCCCTGCCGCACTCCACGCCGTGATTATCCGCGCAGGGAATATGAGCCTCGGAGTCAATCTGCTGACACAACTTACAAAAAAGGTCGCCGCCGCACTTGATGAAGACTACGACATCGAAGTGATCGAAGCCCACCACAACCAAAAAGTCGATGCCCCCTCAGGCACGGCGCTGATGCTCGGCGAAGCCGCCGCCGAGGGCCGTGGTGTCTCGCTCAAAGACGTATCTGATTCAGGTCGCGACGGTATAACAGGCGCACGCAAGCGCGGCGATATTGGTTTCTCTGCCATCCGCGGCGGCGATATCGTCGGCGAGCATGACGTCATGTTCGCCGCTATGGGCGAGCGCATCATCCTGCGCCACATTGCCTCTGATCGCTCGGTGTTCGCCCGTGGCGCGCTCAAGGCCGCGCTCTGGGGCCAAGACAAATCCCCCGGCCAATACGACATGATAGACGTGCTCGGCCTGTAAAAAGGGCTTAAACACCCGTTCTTTTTCTGTCCAAAATATTCTGGGGGTCTGGGGGCAAAGCCCCCAGTGGGGCGCAATCCCTCTTTAAAAGTCGATAGCGATGCCCTTTTTCTCCCAGTCGCCGTAGCGTGCAGGGTCGGGGCCGTCGCGCCCGCCCAGCTCTTTGGGCCGCGCCTCAAGTTCTGCTTCGCGCGCGATACGTCGCTCTTCCGCTTCAGCCAATGCGCGTTTTGCGGCCTCTGGTAGCTCTTTCTTGTCTGACATCAGATATTCCTTTCAGGCTCGCCCTGATATATGCCCCAAGCAACCCAATGCCAAGGATGCCCTATGCCAACCCCCCGTCAAGCCGCGCTTTCTATGCTCAATCAGGTGCTTGCAGAAGGCCGCCTCATGTCCGAGCCCGCCGCCCTGCGCGCGCTGGAAGGGCTCGATGCCCCCTCAAAAGCCCGCGCTCTGCGCCTCGCCAACGAGACCCTGCGCAACCTTGAGCGCGCCGACAAGCTTCTCAAGCCACATCTGCGCAAAGAACCCGCGTCCTATGTGATGAATCTTCTGCGCCTCGCCACAATCGAACTCGCCCAAGGCGGTGATGCCCATGGCGTCGTCAATGAAGCCGTGGCCCTCCTTAGCAAACACAAGAAATATGGCGCCATGAAAGGGCTGGCCAACGCCGTCCTGCGCAAAATCGCGGCTGAGGCTGTCGAAAAGATCAAGATCCTGCGCGCGCCACGCCTGCCCAAGTGGCTGCGCGGCCCCCTGACAGAGGCTTATTCCTCCGAAATCATGGGTCAGATCGAACTCGCTCACCTCGCAGGCGCGCCACTCGATATCTCAGTCAAATCCGACGCCCCTGCATGGGCCGAAAAACTTGGCGGGACGCTCACGCCCTTTGGCTCCATCCGTCTCCAAGATGCAGGACAAGTGACGGCGCTCGCAGGCTTTGAGGCAGGCGAATGGTGGGTTCAAGACACTGCCGCCGCACTCCCGGCGGCTCTGCTCAAAGCCAAGATGGGCGAAAAAGTGCTCGACATGTGCTGCGCACCGGGTGGCAAAACCATGCAGCTCGCCGCCACGGGCGCCACCGTCACAGCGCTTGACGCCTCCGAGAGCCGCCTTGCGCGCGTGCGCGAAAACCTGACGCGCACAAAGCTTGCTGCGACACTCCTCTGCGAAGATGCACTCACTCATGAAGGCACATATGACGCCGTTCTGCTCGATGCGCCCTGCTCCGCAACAGGCACGATACGCCGTCACCCCGACCTGCCCCATGCCAAAACTGGCGAAGAGTTTGGCGCGTTGATCGAGCTACAGGCCCAGATGCTTGCCCACGCCGCTGGTTTGGTCAAAAGCGGTGGCCGCCTTGTGTTTTGCACATGCTCCCTGCTGCCCGACGAGGGTGAGGTTCAGGTCGAGGAGTTTCTTGATATGCACCCCGACTTTACAGCCGATACATCCGTGCTCGCCCACAAAGGGGTCGATCCCGCGTGGATCACAGAAGAGGGCGGCCTGCGCCTGCGCCCCGACTATTTTAACGAGATCGGCGGCATGGATGGCTTTTATATGGCTGTGCTGAATCGCGCCTAATTCACTCTGCCCGCATTTGTATGGTGACCGACGCGGCCTTGCGGTGTAAGCTTGCCTCTCAAGTCGCCGCAAGAGCGCATGAGGCAGTGAAGTATGTCAAAGCAAGACCCGCTCAGCGCATTTTTCGCGCGAATGTTCAACAAGATCGCCGCACGCTCGGGGGCGTTCTCCTCCGCGCCCACAGCATTTGTCTCCTCTCCTGAGCCCCGTACCATAGGGCTTTATGCCCGCGGCAAGCAGCTGGTCGCAGGCAATTACCTCTTCGCAGGGCAGCTCCTCTCTGGCGCGCGCCTTGAGTTCTGGGACCTGCCGCAAGCCAGTCCAGAGTTTCAGGCCGAGGCCCAAGGCTTCGCATGGCTGGATGATCTAGCCTCAGTTGGTGATGCCTCCGCGCGTCAGGCTGCGCAAACTTGGGTCTGGCAATGGCTTGAGCGCTACGGCCGTGGCAAAGGCCCGGGCTGGACGCCCGATCTCACAGGCCGCCGGCTCATCCGCTGGATCAATCATGGCTTCTTTCTGCTCCAGAACCGTGAAAAAGAGCAATCCGATCTGTTCTTTCGCTCCCTCGCGCATCAAACACGCTTTCTCGGCAAAAGATGGCACGCCGCCCGCCCTGGAATTGCACGATTTGAGGCGCTCTCGGGCCTGCTTTACGCCGCCCTCTCACTGGAAGGCATGGAGCGCTTTATCGCCCCCGCGCAAAAGGCTCTGTCACGCGAATGCGCCAGCCAGATAGACAGCATGGGCGGCCTGCCCACGCGCAATCCTGAAGAGCTCTTAGAGGTTTTCACCCTCTTGTCATGGTCCGCCCTCGCCCTGCGCGAAACGGGCCACCCCGTCACGCCAGAACATGAGACAGCGCTCCTGCGCATCGCGCCCACCCTGCGCAGCCTGCGCCATGCTGACGGTGGCCTCGCCCGCTTCCACGGCGGCGGCAAAGGTATCGAAGGCCGCCTTGAGCACGCCCTCGCCGCCTCAGGCGTCAAAGCCGGTGCACCAGAGGGGCTGTCGATGGGTTATGCGCGCCTCTCTGCGGGCCGCACAAGCCTGATTGTAGATGCCGCCCTGCCGCCACAAGGCCGCGCCAGCCATAATGCCCACGCCTCCACGTTAGCGTTTGAGCTCACATCAGGCCGCCGCCCGCTCATCGTGAGTTGTGGCTCTGGAGCATGCTTTGGGGCCGACTGGCGCCGCGCTGGCCGCGCCACACCCTCCCACAGCGGGCTCTGTATCGAAGGCGTTTCCTCTTCTCGCCTCACCAACACTGCCCGCGACGGAACCGAACTAATCTCCACAGGACCAGCCCATGTTCCGATCGAAATCAGCTCCGCCCCCGATGGCCTACGCTTTCAAGGCGGGCATGACGGCTGGTTGCGCACCCACGGGCTAACCCACGCCCGCACCCTTGAACTCACAAGCGATGGCCGTGGCCTCGCGGGCGAAGACATGCTCTTTGCCGTCGAGGAAGCAGATAAAGTCATATTTCAAAAAGCCCTCGCGCGCGGCGTCGATGCTGGGCTGCTCTTCCAGATTCGCTTTCATCTTCATCCAGAGGTCGATGCGGCCATTGACATGGGCGGCGCGGCGATCTCGCTGGCTCTGCGCAGTGGCGAAATCTGGGTTCTACGCTGTGAGCCAAACGCCGAGCTGAGCCTTGAACCGAGCGTTTATCTGGAAACTGGCCGCCTGAAGCCACGTGCGACGAAACAAGTCGTTCTATCTGCCCGCGCAATGGAGTATGCCACGCGCATCCGCTGGTCGCTGGCCAAGGCGCATGACAGCGCCATAGCCATCCGCGATGTCCAGCGCGACGAATTAGAACTCTAGTTAGGACTGCTGCCACATGACATCTCCCGCTCTCGCCCCGCTCAACCGCGCGCTTCTTTCCGTCTCCGACAAAACGGGCCTCGTTGAGCTGGCCACAGCCCTCGCAGCACGCGGTGTCGAGCTTCTGTCCACAGGCGGCAGCGCCAAAACCCTGCGCGACGCGGGCCTTGATGTAAAAGATGTAGCAGAGATCACAGGCTTCCCAGAGATGATGGACGGCCGCGTCAAGACGCTTCACCCGATGGTCCACGGCGGCCTCCTCGCCCTGCGCGACAACGCGACCCACGTTGACGCCATGACAACCCATGGCATCGGTGCAATTGATCTCTTGGTCGTCAATCTCTACCCTTTTGAGGCCGCGCTCGCCCGTGGTGCTGACTATGACGAGATGATCGAAAACATCGACATCGGCGGCCCCGCCATGATCCGCGCCGCCGCGAAAAACCACAGCTTCGTCACAACAATCGTTGATGTAGAAGACTATTCAGCGCTTCTGGCCGAGCTTGACGCCAACGATGGCCAGACAAGCTATGCCTTCCGTCAGCGGCACGCCCAGATCGCCTATGCCCGCACAGGCGCCTATGATGCCGCCGTCTCCACATGGATGGCTGGCTCAATCGGTGAAGAAACCCCACGCCGTCGCGCTTTTGCCGGAACTCTGGCACAAACGCTGCGCTACGGCGAAAACCCGCATCAGCAGGCTGCTTTTTACAAAGACGGATCTTCGCGCGCAGGCGTCGCAACTGCGACCCAGCACCAAGGCAAAGAGCTGAGCTACAACAACATCAACGACACAGACGCCGCCTTTGAACTCGTAAGCGAATTCGCCCCCGAAGACGGTCCCGCTGTTGCGATCATCAAACACGCCAACCCTTGCGGCGTGGCCCGTGGCGATACGCTTCTTGAGGCTTATTCCCGCGCCTTTGATTGCGATCGCACCTCGGCTTTCGGCGGTATCATTGCGCTCAACGGCACACTTGACGCTGCGACAGCGTCAGAAATTTGCAACATCTTCACAGAAGTTGTCATCGCACCCGATGCCACTGAAGAGGCCCGCGCCATCTTCGCCGCGAAGAAAAACCTGCGCCTCCTCACAACAGGTGCGCTGGCAGATCCACGCACTCCACAGCTCTCTTATCGTCAGGTTGCAGGCGGGCTTCTGGTACAGGACAAAGACACTGGCCACATCACACGCGATGACCTCAAAGTCGTGACAAAGCGCGCGCCTTCCGAGGCGGAACTGGCCGATATGCTCTTTGCATGGACTGTCGCCAAGCATGTGAAATCAAACGCAATTGTATACGTTAAAGACCGCGCAACCGTGGGCGTCGGCGCAGGCCAGATGAGCCGCGTAGATAGCTCCACTATTGCCGCGCTCAAAGCCGCGCGCATGGCTGAAGAGTGCGGCTTGCCACAGAGCCTCGCACAAGGATCTGTTGTGGCATCTGACGCGTTCTTCCCCTTCGCGGACGGTCTTCTTGCCGCCGCAGAGGCGGGTGCAACAGCCATCATCCAGCCTGGTGGATCAATGCGCGACGACGATGTGATCAAAGCAGCAGATGATGCTGGCTTGGCAATGGTCTTGACCGGTATGCGCCATTTCAGGCACTAGAAGGCAGAGGTCAAAACAGAGCGGGAAACGCTCTGAGCAGGAGGGCGCGATGCGCATAATGTTTTGGGTCGCGCTACTCACATTTGTAGCCGACCAGATCAGCAAGTATTTCGTGGTGCATTGGCTCAATTTGGCCCAAAGGCTCTCGATTGATGTTTATCCGCCTTTCCTCAATCTGCGGATGGCGTGGAACTACGGGGTCAACTTCGGTCTCTTCGCTGAAGACAATGACCTGACACGCTGGGTTTTGATCACCGTTGCACTGATCATTTCAGTTGCCGTTTTCTGGTGGATTTCTCGGGAAGAGCCGAGCACACCTGGCCGCATCTCGGCGGGGCTTCTCGTCGGTGGTGCGCTGGGCAATGTGATCGACAGGGTCATTTACGGCGCAGTGGCGGATTTTCTCAACATGTCCTGCTGCGGCTTCAACAACCCATTTTCCTTTAATATCGCGGATATCGCGGTGTTTATCGGGGCCGTGGGGCTTGTGCTTTTTACCTCAGGCGAGACTGAACAAAACCCCTCGTGACCTCGCCTGAAAAAAGGGGTAAGACATGACCAACTTAACTGGAGGTGCATGATGCGCGCGCCATATCTTATGTTTGTTCTCATCGCCTCACTGGGCGTGTCTGCCTGTTCCGTCGGCCAAGAGCGCGATATTTCCATGCGTCAGCTCGACAAGCCAGGCGAAGGCCCTGACGAATTCGGCATCCTGCCAAGCCGCCCACTTGAGGCGCCCGCCGATTATTCGGCGCTACCCACGCCCACACCTGGCCAAGCAAACTTGAGTGACCGTGACCCGATTGCCGAGGGCATAGCAGCCCTCGGGGGCAACCCTGCCAGTCGCGCTGCAACAGGTGTACCCGCTTCGGATGCAGCCCTTGTTCAGCACGCCTCGCGCAATGGCGTTGCGCCCGATATTCGCAGCACACTTGCAGCAGAAGACAAAGACTTCCGCACGCGCAAATCACGCTTCACCAAAATCCGCCTGTTCAAAACAGACCGTTATACAGAAGCCTACAAGCGCCAGACGCTCGAGCCCTATGGTGAGTGGTATAAATATCGTCGCACAGGCGTACAGACTCCCGCTGCCCCGCCACGCGGCGAGTGAACCACAGCCTTTCACATCTGCGTCAGTTTTGCGCCGCCTGCTTGATGCGCGGCCCAAAGCGCTTATCTTTCCCAGTATCTATTTAGGAGTGACTTCATGCGCGCCCTCTTGCTGACTCTTGCAACAAGCCTCGCCCTTGCCGCCCCTGCAAAGGCCGACATCCGCGATGCCGTAACAACCTTCACGCTCGACAACGGCATGGACGTGGTCGTCATAGAAGACAGTCGCGCTCCCGTGGTCACCCATATGGTCTGGTATCGCGCTGGCTCCGCAGACGAATTTCCTGGCACATCAGGTGTTGCGCACTTTCTTGAGCATCTCTTGTTCAAAGGCACAGACACACTCGCCCCCGGTGAGCTTTCGGCAACAGTGGCGCGCAATGGCGGCACAGACAACGCCTTCACAAGCTATGACTACACCGCTTATTTCCAACGCGTGGCCTCTGATCGACTCGAGCTGATGATGCGCCTTGAGAGCGACCGTATGGTCAATGTCCGCCTTTCAGAGGAGGACATCCTCACAGAGCGCGAAGTCATTATTGAAGAGCGCAACCAGCGCACCGAAAACAGCCCTGGCGCGCTTTTCCGCGAGCAAAAGAACGCCGCGCAATATCTCAACCACCGCTACGGCATCCCCGTGATCGGCTGGCGCCATGAGATGGTGACCCTCGATCTTGATGCCGCGCTGGCCTATTACAAGCGCTTCTATGCGCCCAATAACGCCATTTTGGTCGTCGCGGGCGATGTCACTCCCGAGGGGGTCCGCGCGCTCGCAGAGCAGTATTACGGCGTGTTAGAGCCTAACCCAGACCTCTCCAAGCGCGCCCGCCCCGCCGAACCACCCCAAACTGCCGAACGCCGTGTAATGTTCCGCGATGCCCGCGTCGCCCAGCCCTACCTGAGCCGCAGCTACCTCGCCCCAGAACGTGACGCAGGCGCTCAGCGCGAAGCCGCAGCCCTCACACTGCTCGCCGAGCTCCTCGGCGGCGGAACCACAAGCTATCTCACAGAGCGCCTTCAGTTCGAAAGCCAAAAGGCCGTCTACACAGCGGCCTTCTACAACGGCGAATCACTTGATGACACCGACTTCACAGTCCTCGTCGTTCCTGCCGATGGCGTGACACTCCCCGAAGCCGAAGCCGCGATGGACGAGGCCATAGAGAGTTTTATTTCCAAACCCATCGACACAGACGCACTCGCGCGCATCAAGATGCAGATCCGCGCCTCACAGATTTACGCCCGCGACGATGTTGGCAACCTCGCCAATGTCTACGGCAGCGCTCTGGCAAGCGGCCTCACAGTGCAAGATGTGCAAGACTGGCCAGACGTCCTTGGCTCGATCACACCCGACGAAATTATCGCCGCCGCCAAATCCGTGTTCAATCTTGACCACTCGGTGACGGGCTATCTGATGAAAGAAAAAGGAGACGCCTCATGAGAGCTTTCCTCGCCGCAGCCTTCAGCCTCGCGCTCGCGATCCCCGCCACCGCAGGCGTTACAATCGACGAATTCAAGACAGACGGCGGCCTCACCGTATGGCATGTGCAAGAAGACTCGATCCCCTTTGTCGCCTTAGAACTGCGCTTCCAAGGCGGTGCTTCGCTCGACGCCGAGGGCAAACGCGGCGCAATCAATCTGATGACAGGCCTCATTGAAGAAGGCGCAGCCGAGCTTGATGCCCGCGCCTTCGCCAAGGCCCGTGACGGCCTTGCCGCCTCATTTTCTTACGCCGTCTACGACGATACGCTTTCAGTCTCTGCCAAGTTTCTCACAGAGAACCGCGACGAAGCGCTCGAGCTTCTGCGCCAGTCGCTCACCAGCCCCCGCTTTGATCAAGACGCCATCGACCGCGTCCGCGCCCAAGTCATTTCAGGCATCCGTTCTGATGAAAAAGACCCAAGCTCTATCGCGGGTCAGGCTTTTGACGCTCGCGTTTACGGCACGCACCCGTACGGCACAGACAGAAGCGGCACGGTTGACTCTGTCACAGCCCTCACGCGCGACGATATCCTCGCCGCCTTCCAGTCCACAGTGGTGCGCGACAGGCTCTATATCAGCGTTGTTGGCGACATTTCCCGCGAAGAGCTCGGTCCCGTGCTCGACACGTTACTCGCCGATCTCCCCGAAACAGGCGCGCCTCTGCCGCCCGCTGCCACCCCCGCGTTTGACGGCGAAACCGTCGTGATTCCTTTTGAAACGCCACAGTCTGTCGCCATGTTTGGCCAGCCTGGTGTTCCTTTTGATCACCCCGATTACTTCGCCGCCTACCTGCTGAATGTCGTGCTCGGCGGCGGTGGGTTTGAAAGCCGCCTGATGCAGGAGGTCCGCGAAAAGCGCGGCCTCACATATGGCGTCTACTCCTATCTCGTTGATAAAGACGGCGCCGATGTCTGGCTTGGCTCGGTGCAATCCGCCAACAACCGCATCGGTGAGGCGATGGATGTCATCAAAGCCGAGTGGGCGCGTATGCAAAGCGAAGGCGTCACAGAGACAGAACTCGAAGACGCCAAGCGCTACCTCACGGGCGCTTACCCTCTTCGCTTTGACGGCAACGGCCCAATCGCCGACATCCTTGTCGGAATGCAAATGCAAGGCATGGGCACAGACTATATCGCCACGCGCAATGACCGCGTGAACGCCGTGACGCTAGAGCAAATCAACCGCGTTGCACGCGAGTTTCTCAGACCTGAGCAACTCAGCTTCACAGTTGTTGGTCAGCCCGAAGGCCTCTAAGGCAACCAAGCTTTACAGCATCCGTTTCCCAGACGCGCGGCCCAGAAAGCCGCGCGCCGCTGGCGTCAAATCACTTCACCAGCGCACGCTCTCTTACCTTAATTTTGCTTAACACTTTCCCATTTGGGCGGTGCACGGGTTGTGCACGGAATGTGCACGCATTTCACCCCCCAAGAATCAGCACTTCAGAGCTCCGTTAACCATGCTGAACGATAGGGTCAGAAGCGCTTAATCTCATTCCCCATAAGGGACCCAAATGGTCTTCACATCGCTCGCCTGCGCCAAGAATGCGCGGCCCTCACCCGCCGCGCCAAACCAGTCACGTGCCTGTTCGTTGTTGACCCATGTGCGCTTCAAATTCGTCGCACTTTCCCGCTCAATCTCGCCCGAAGTCTCACTGCTGGAAAAACTCCAGACCCCGTCCACATCCATGTGGCTGGCGAGCGGTTTCGCAAGCTCCGCGTGGCTTCCGCTCAACAGGTTCACAACCCCCGCAGGCACATCAGATGTCTCCAGAATTTGCATCATATCGAGCGCCTCTAGCGGGTAGGCTTCACTCACCACAAGCACAGCTCTGTTGCCCATCGCCAGCGCTGGCCCCATCACAGAGACAAGCCCCAAAAGCGGATGAGCGTCATCACAAAATGCGCCAATCACACCAAGCGGCTCAGGCATGGCCAAAGCCACGCCTCGGATCGGAACACCCTTGACCGCACCGTCATATTTGTCCGCCCAAGCCGCATAAGAAAATAGCCGCTTCACAGAGGCCTCAACTTCTTTGGCACCGCTCTTTCCGCCCTTCATCGCGTCGATGCGGCGGGCAAATTCTGCGCCCCGCGCTTCAAGGTTTTCAGCCATGAAATAAAGGATTTGCGCGCGCAAAGCCCCCGTTGTTTTGCCCCATCCCGCAGCACCCCGTGCCGCCTCGACAGCGTTTCTGATATCCTTACGGCTCGCAATCGGCGCCTGAGAGACAAGCTTGCCGTTCTTCGCAAATATCTCGCGGCTATACCCCCCGTCAGGCCGCGCCTGTTTGCCACCGATATAGAGCTTTTCAGTGCGGTCGAGAGCGCCACTTTCCAGCCCGCCCTTGCCCGCGTTCGGTGCTGTGTTCACCAGCGCTTTCAGCTTGCCCTTGGGGCGCGTGTAGGCCTTCAAGCCTTCCCACCCGCCCTCGCGACCAAACCCACTTTCACGCACCCCACCAAAGCCGGCCGCCGCGTCAAACAAGTTCGTCGCATTGACCCAGACAACCCCCGCTGCAAGCTTTGGCGCGATGCTCAAAGCAAGGTTCACATTCTCGCTCCAAACCGTCGCCGCAAGCCCATAGCGCGTATTATTGGCGAGGCTCACTGCCTCCTCCGGTGTGCGGAAGGTTGTGGCCACCAGAACAGGCCCGAATATCTCCTCCTGCATCAGCTTCGCGCTCGGCGAAAGCCCCGTGATCAGCGTCGGCGGATAGAAGCTCCCCTCCACGGGCAGTTCAACGGGTGCTGCGTAAAGCTCTCCTTCATCATTGGCGGCGATCATATCTGTGATCGACTTGAGCTGCACAGGATCCACGATCGCCCCAACGTCGATAGATTTGTCCATCGGCGAACCAACGCGGAGCTTTGCCATCCGTGCCTTGAGCTTTGCATAGAACGTGTCTGCAATACCCTCCTGCACCAGAAGCCGCGAGCCCGCGCAGCAAACCTGCCCTTGGTTAAACCAGATCGCATCGACCAGGCCCTCAACCGCTGAATCAAGGTCGGCATCATCAAACACGATGTAAGGAGATTTCCCACCCAGCTCGAGCGTCAGCGCCTTGCCACTTCCTGCCGTCGCTTGCCGTATCTTGCGGCCCACTTCAGTTGATCCGGTAAAGGCTATCTTGTTGATATCGGTATGTTTTACGATCATCTCACCGACAGCGCCATCGCCTGTAACAATGTTGACAACGCCCTTGGGAACACCCGCCTGGCGACAAATATCAGCGAAGAGAAGAGCGGTCAGCGAAGTATACTCCGCAGGCTTCAAGACCACAGTATTGCCCATAGCAATCGCAGGCGCGACCTTCCACGCCAGCATCAGCAGGGGGAAATTCCACGGGATAATCTGTCCGCAAACGCCCAGCGCCTCAGCGTCAGGCAGCTCGCTTTCCATCAGCTGCGCCATGCCCGCATGATAGTAAAAATGCCGCTGCACGAGGGGGATATCAATGTCGCGACTCTCACGGATCGGCTTGCCGTTGTCGAGGGTCTCAAGCACCGCAAAAAGGCGGCTGTGTTTTTGCAACAAACGGGCAATCGCGTAAAGTACCCGCGCCCGCTCATGGCCTCCGAGTTTCTCCCATTTAGGCTGGGCTTTGCGTGCCGCTTGAACGGCCAAATCAACGTCGGCAGCACTGCCCTGAGTAAGCGTCGCCAGCGTCTCTCCGTTGGCAGGGTTACGGCTCAAAAAGCCCTCGCCCGCTTCGGTAAATGCGCCGTCGATAAAGTGCCCAAACCGCGCGCCATTGTCGGTGATCCATGCAAAGGCCTCCGCCGCGCTCTCGGGCGCTTCGCCGTATTCCATGCTCTCAAAAATCTCTTTAACTGTCATGTTTTCACCCCGCCGCATGACGGTATGAGGCCGAGTAGGCTCCCGTCACATAATGTTCCAACTGTCGCTCGATATCGCCCAAGAGACTTGACGCACCAAAGCGGAAAAGATCTGGCTGAAGCCAGCGGTCGCCCAGTTCCTCTTTCATCATCGAAAGATAGACCAAACTGTCCTTCGCCTTGCTGATCCCACCCGCCGGCTTATAGCCAATCCGAAAGCCCGTAGCCGCCTCATAGTCCCGTATCGCACGGATCATCACGAGGCTCACAGGTAGGGTCGCGTTGACACTTTCCTTGCCCGTCGAGGTCTTGATAAAATCAGCTCCCGCCATCATGCAAACGAGGCTTGCACGCGCCACATTGCGCAGGGATCCAAGTTCGCCCGTCGCCAGAATAGCCTTCACATGCGCATCACCACAGGCCCCACGAAAGGCGCGCATCTCGTCATAGAGCGCTTGCCAGTTTTGCGTCAAAACATGCCGCCGCGAGATCACAATATCAATCTCGCTCGCGCCCGCCTTGACGCTCTCTTCAATCTCTTTCACACGCAGATGAAAGGGCGACAGCCCCGCAGGAAAGCCCGTGCTCACAGCAGCGATTGGGATACCTGAGCCCGCAAGTGCCTCAGCCGCAGGGGCAATCATATCGTGGTAAACACAAACCGCGCCCACGGTGATCGGCCCCATTCCGAGCGCGTCCATAATATCGCCCCGAACAGGCTGGCGCGCCTTCGCACAGAGCCGCTTCACGCGCTCGGCCGTGTCGTCTCCAGCAAGCGTTGTAAGGTCAATACAACTCACAGCCTTCAAGAGCCACGCTGCCTGATGCGCTTTCTTCACAGAGCGCCGCGTTCCAAGGGTAGCCGCACGACGCTCGATCGCCGATGTATTGGCCTGTACCCGCGCCACCCAGTCCAGATCAAGCGGCAGCCCCGCATTGCGCGGCTCGGTTATCTGGGGCAGCTGCGCCAGCTTGTCTTGCTCTTTAACATTCATCATTTCGCCCTCTTTGGCCTTGGCCAAAACGTCTCACGCGTGTGCCCCAAAGGCAAGCGCTGACGTGGCTCCGCGATCTGCGCAAAAACTGCTCAAACGCGCAGAAACCCCTGCACATGCGCACGCCATTAAGGAACCAATCAAACAAACCGAGGACAGTGACATGAAAACATTTTTGATCAGAGGCGTGCCCAATTCCGTCCAGATGGACGGCTGGTGGATGTCAGAGCCGCCCCGCGAAACCAAACCCAAAACAGGCACAAAAGAGCAGCCTTTCTTCCCACGTATCATAGCGCTTCTCGCCCTTGTCATCGCGGGAGATGCACTCACATGGCAGGCCGATGCAGGCCTCTCCCTCGCACTCTTCGGGCTGCTCATCCTGCTGACCCTCTGGCTCCGCAATAGCCGCCGCGGCTGGGGCGGCCTCGTGGTCTATTCGCTCCTTGCCCTGCCACTGGTCGAGCAATCGCAGGTGCTTTCGCTTGCCTTCTTCGGCCTCGGCCTCGTGTTGGGCACAAGCTGGATCGTCCTGGGAGGTTGGCAAGGCATCACGCAATGGCTCTCCACGGGCCTAAGATTTGTGCTCAGCGTACCCGCCGCAATAGGCTCAGAATTTTCTGCCGCTGCGCGTTTCTCCACGGCTTATCGCCCAGAGTCCTCTCTCACCTCGATGGTTCAAGTCTGGCTCCTGCCACTGGGCTTCGGCCTCGTCTTCGCCTCACTTCTCCTTTCAGCCAACCCTATGATGGAAAGTTGGCTCGCCAGTATATCTCCCTCCCACTGGCTGAGTCCCAGCACTATCCAACGTATCCTATTCTGGTGCGGCCTCGCCCTCGTCTCCTTGCCTTTCCTTGCCGCACCGAGCATGCAAGAGCGCCTCAAGCTCGGCTTTAATGGCCCGCGCTTTCCTGTCGCTCCGGCCACGCTCAACGCTGGCTCTGTTTGCCGCTCGCTCATCCTCTTCAACGCGCTCTTCGCGCTCCAAACCCTTACTGATATCACCTATCTTTGGGGTGGTGTCGCGCTCCCCGATGACATGACATATGCGGCTTACGCACATCGCGGCGCCTATCCCCTTCTTGCCACAGCTCTGCTCGCAGGTGTCTTCGCGCTTCTTGCCCGCCCGTTCACGGAGGACAGTCCTCTGCTGCGCATCGCCCTCCTTGCCTGGGTCGCGCAGAACGTCTTTCTCGTCCTCTCCTCGCTTTTGCGCCTTGAGCTCTACGTGGCCCAATACGGCCTCACGCATCTGCGCATGGCCGCCGCGATCTGGATGCTCGTTGTTGCCCTCGGCCTCGCCTTGGTGATCTATCAAACCATCAGAAACAAGCCCGCCAGCTGGCTCCTTGGCCGCGCCGCGTTCCTTGGTCTGGTGGCGCTTTATCTCGCCTGTTTCGTCAGCTTCTCCGCCACAATCGCAAAACATAATCTTGGCAAAGAAGTGGTGCTTGATCCGCAATATGTCTGCTTTCTGGGCAAACATGCCGAGCCAGCCATCCGCGCCTATGAGGCCGCCCAAGGCCAAAGGCTCTGCTATGGCCGCGGGGTCAAAGATATTCAAATCACTGACTGGCGCGAATGGGGCTTTCGGGATTACCGCTTGCAAGCTAGCCTAGCCCTACCCTTAAAGTTCGAGGAGGCCACGGTATGGCCAACATATTGATCATCGACGATGACCCGCAGATCCGTGATGTCTTGCGCATTACCCTTAAGCAAGCGGGCCATGTGGTGCGCGAGGCAGGCGACGGAGCGGAAGGCCTCGCAAAAGCCCTAAATGGTCAGGACGACCTCATCATCCTCGACATAGGTCTCCCTGCAATGGACGGGATAGAGCTCTGCCGCCGCCTGCGCGCGGAAAAGGAAACACCCGTGCTTTTCCTCACAGCCCGCGATGACGAAATCGACAAGATCATCGGTCTTGAGATTGGCGGAGATGACTACGTCACAAAACCCTTCTCTCCCCGCGAGCTGACCGCCCGCTTGCGTGCCGTACTCAAGCGCAGCCAAGGCAACAACAGCGCACATGGCCCGCTCACGCGTGGCGCGCTTCAAGTCGATGCCGCCAAGCACCTCTGCCGTTTTCAAGCGCAGGATATTTCCCTAACACAACGCGAGATGGCTCTTCTTTCGTTTCTCATGACGCGTCCCGACAATGTCTATTCACGTGTGCAAATATCAGATGCCGTCTATGGCCCCACCATCCATGTCTCTGACCGCACGGTCGACAGCCACCTGCGCAATCTGCGCTCAAAGCTCGCCGAGCACGGCGCAAGCGATGCCATCGAAACGGTGCATGGCGTCGGTGTCAGGATGGGCCCATGTCTGGGGGCGTGAGGCGGCAGATCATAAAGAAGTGGCGCCCGCCGCTCGCGCTTGTCATTGGCGGCACGCTGGCCGCTGTCCTATGCCTGCCCCTCATAGGCATCGGCTATTTCAAGCTCGCCGGCAATATCCTCGGCTGGGGCGAAACCACATGGCTCATCGGCTGGATGGCCTACCTCTCGACAGCCATTCTCGCCTATCTGCTCTGGCGGCTGGTCCTGCGTCCCGTCTATGCCCTCACAGCCTATGCAAAGGCTGTCGAGGCGGGCCAAACAGATGCGCCCCTGCCGCCTCACTTTGGCACGCCCGAGTTTACAGCGCTCGCCGCTTCCGTCGATGATATGGCCAAAGCCCTACAAAACCGCGAAGCAGGCATCCGCGCCTACTCCGATCATGTGACCCATGAACTCAAGTCTCCTTTGACAAGCATCAGCGCGGCCGCGGAGCTACTGGAAGCAGGAGTTGATGACCCTGAAGATCGCGCGCAGCTCCTCGCGTCTATTCGCACCTCTTCAACGCGGATGCAGAGCTTGCTCAACAGCCTGCGCGCCCTCGCGGCAGCGCGTGTTCCCTACGGGCGTGGGCCGACGCTTCTGTCTGATGTTGTCAGCGCTTTGCCCAGCACCCTCACTCTGACTGTACGCGAGAATGCTCCGTTGCCGCTCGACGCAACAGGCCTTACTGCCGTGCTAGAACAACTCACACAAAACGCCGCCAGCCATGGTGCGACAGAGCTACAGCTGTCGTCAAAAGACGCGGTTCTCACACTCACCGACAACGGCAAAGGCATCGCTGAAGGTGACCGCGCGCGCATCTTTGATCCCTTCTTCACGACACGGCGCTCTGGTGGTGGTACGGGCATGGGCCTCGCAATCACCCGCGCGATGCTTGAAGCCAACGGCGCAGAAATCACACTTCTTCCGAGCACCAGTGGAGCAAAATTCGAGATCCGTTTCTAGACCCGTGTCACCCAAGCCGCCTGCGCGCGCAACACCGCTTCATAAGCATCAGCCAAAGCGCCCGCGCCCATCAGGCGCAGGTCCGCGCCGAGCCAAAATGCGCGTGTTGCCGCAAGCTCCGCCCCAATCAAAGCACCCAGCGCCGCGCCGCTTTCGCCTGACACTTCGGCACTGCGTAATAGCCCCGCGAGCCTTTCGGGCTGACTCATCGCGGCATCCGCAGAAGCGCCTTCCGGCACGCCCGTAGCGCCCAAAGCCTGCGCCAACCGCCCTGTAAGAAACGACTGAAAGCTCACAATCTCACCCGCAGACACCTGCACCCAATGACTGACATCTCCGACGATCAGAATAACCCCGCCCCAATCAGTCGCTGTCTCAAGATACGCTGCGACACGCCTACGCTCAGCCTCAGGCAATAGTCCGCGCGGGCGCTCCTGATGAAGATCACACCAGACGCCAGATTCAGGCGTCGCTCTCGCAGGAACCGTTTCTATAATGGCCAAATGTGCCTCCTCAGCTCGCAATAAACGGGGCGTCAATTTCAATCATAACAGGCCCGCTCTGCCCCGCCTTCGGCTGCATCGCTTCCGCCAGTGCAGCAGGCTCCGCTGCAACACGCGCATAAGGCATCCCGCAGCTGGCCGCGACATGTTCAAACAAGGGCGGCTTCGGATCACAGCCGACAACATCGATGCCCGCGTTTTCCATCGTTAGCTCAATCTCGCCATAGCCACCATTGTTCCAGATAATAAACGTGATCGGCAGCTTCTCCTGCGCAGCGGTCATGAGCTCAGGTAGCGTAAACTGTGCGCCACCGTCCCCCGCAATCACAACAACAGGCCGATCTGGCTGCGCAAACTGCGCCCCAATTCCCGCAGGTATCGCATAGCCCAGAGCGCCAAAGCCGGTGGCGGCATTGAACCAGCCACCTGCCATATCGTGATCATAATAAAGATTACCTGCATAGATCGGCTGCGTGCTATCGCCGACAATCAGAGCGCCAGGCCGCGCGTCACGCACCACATCAAGCAAGCCACACATCAGGCGATAATCATCGCTGAGTTCAGCCCAAGCTCCCTTGCGTGCAGTCTTGGCCCGCGCTGCACAGTCGGCAATCGGCTTGTCACTCACCTGCGCGAGAAGCGCTTCCAGCGCTGCGCCAGCGTCAGCGCGCAGACACATTTCGGCCTCATGCCGCGCCAGCTGATCTGCGCAAATATCAATCCGCACCAGCCGCTTCATCGCAGGCATATCGCCAATCGCATACATGTCATAATCCGTAGGGCCAAACTCAGTCCCTACCGCCAAGACTATATCTGCCTCGGCAATCGCCTCTCGCACAGCATTTAAGCTCGGGCTCGCCGGAATACAGAGCGGATGTTTATGCATCATCCCCCGCGCATTCACCGTGAGCACTACGGGCGCATCAAGCTTTTCAGCAAGCTGCCCCAGCGCCGCATCAGCCCGCTTCGCGCCACCACCCGCAAGAATCACGACGCGCTCCGCCGCCATAAGCGCAGCCGCCAGCGCATCAATCTGCTCCACATCCGGCGCCAATGGCGCTGGCTGCGCGGGCGCTTTGCCCACTTTGTCATGATCATGTTTGGCCACATCAATCGGAATCTCGATATGATACGGCCCACCCCGCGCAACAGACATACCCTCGAACGCCGCATCAATCGCGGGCATCAGCGCCGCCGCATTTTCGATTTGTTCAGCTTTAATAGAGACTGTTTTTGACAAAGCCAGCTGATCTGGCAACTCATGCAGGCAGCCAAGCCCCTTACCAAGGGTATGGGTTTTGTTCACCCCTGACACGACAAGTATCGGCACAGAATCCGCCCGCGCTTGCGCCATAGGTGTGAGCGTATTCGTCAGCCCGGGGCCAGTGATGACAAAGGCCACCCCGGGCTTGCCAGAGGCCCGCGCATAGCCATCCGCCATAAAGCCAGCGCCCTGCTCGTGACGCGGCGTGATATGCGCAATCCCCGAACTCGCTAGCCCACGATAGAGCTCGACTGTGTGCACGCCTGGAATACCAAACACATGGCTGACTCCATGCGCTTTAAGCCGCTCAACAAGCGCTTCTCCAACTGTTGGCATCTCGTTCTCCTAACCTTGTGGTGTCATTCCGCGCCGCGCACGGCCACGCTCCAGACCAAGCTGGTGTTCCCGCCAGATGATGATCACTCCTGCCAGAATGACAAGAGCGGCGCCGCCAATAGTGCGCAGATCTGGGATTTCGTTGAAAAAGAACATCCCAATCAAGATCGCAAACAGCATTGAGGCATAGTCAAATGGTGCAACGACAGACGCAGGCGCAAAACGGTAAGCCGAGGTCAAAAATATCTGGCCCATTCCGCCAAGTAAGCCTGCCAAGACCAAAAAGGCCGCCTCTTGCCCCGTTGGCAGAACCCACCCAAACGGCAACGTCAAAAGTGAAAGACTTGCCGAAGTCACCGAGAAGTAAAACACAATCGCCGAGGTCTGCTCGCTCTGTACAAGCTTGCGAATATAGATCTGCGCCAGCGCAGCACAGAGCGCCCCAGTGAGAACAAGCATCGCTCCCAGCGCCGCAGTCTTTTCGACAGTATCACCAGAAAACGCGCTGAGCCTCGGCCCCAAAACGATCAAGACACCAACCATCCCAAGCGCTACAGCTCCAAGCCGAAACAAGCGGACTTGCTCACCCAGAAACATCGCCGCCAAAATAACCGTCATCAAAGGCGCCGCATATCCGATTGCCGTCACCTCAGGCAGCGGCAACAGGCCCAACCCAGCAAAGCCAAGTCCCATCGCCGCTGTGCCAACAAACCCGCGCCAGAAATGTCCCATAGGCGAAGCCGCCTTCAGCCCTGTGCGCAGATCACCCCGCACCGCGAGCCAAGCAAGGATCACAGGCAGCGCAAAAACTGAGCGAAAGAAAACAGCCTGCCCCGCAGGCACATGCTGTGCCGTCGCCTTAATAAGCGAAGCCATCGTGATAAAGGTGATGACAGAGCAAATCTTGAGAGCGATGCCTTTGAGCGGGTGCATTGGGCGTTCCTTTTGGCGTGACCATTGCGTGCACACGATCCAAGGTCAATTCCTCTCTTGCACTCGCGCTTACGCACGCGCAGGATTGGTGCGCAAGTTCGAGAGGTCCAATGCCAGATAACTATCTCTTTTCCCGCCTAACGGCTTATGCCAAAGCCCACCCTGACAAGGCCTTCGCCGAGCAGCCAGATGCGCCGTCACAAAGCTATGGGGCAACTCTGCACAATGCCCTGCGCCTCGCGGCTGTCCTCACAGAGGCAGGCCTCAACCCGGGCGATCGCGTTGCGGTGCAGGTCGACAAATCTCTCACCGCCATCGAGCTTTATCTCGCAACAGTCGCCGCAGGCGGCATCTTCCTGCCGCTCAACACCGCCTATACCGCGAGCGAGCTTGCCTATTTCCTTGATGACGCCGCGCCCAGCATCGTTGTCTGCGATCCTGACCGCGAAAGCGAAATCACTCCGCTGGCAAACACTGCGCGCCTTTTCACCCTCGACAAACGCGGCCATGGTACACTCACTGCTGCACTTACAGACATGATCATAACGCCTGTCCCCCGCAGCGCTGACGACCTCGCGGCAATCCTCTACACCTCAGGGACGACAGGCCGCTCCAAAGGCGCTATGCTTAGTCACGACAACCTCTATTCAAACTCGGCAGCCCTGAAAGATCATTGGCGCTTTACCGAAAATGATGTGCTCATCCATGCTCTTCCGATTTTTCATACCCATGGACTCTTTGTCGCCACAAACATCGCTCTGATCTCTGGCGCGACCTTAAACTTCATGAATGGCTTCTCGGCCGAACAGATCATAGCCGCCCTTCCCACGTCGACGTGTCTCATGGGCGTGCCCACATTTTACACCCGCCTTTTGCAAGACCCACGGCTCACGCCGGAACTCTGCGCCAATATGCGCCTCTTCGTCTCTGGGTCTGCCCCCATGCTGGTTGACACCCACGAGCAATGGCAGGCCCGCACAGGCCACAGAATACTAGAGCGCTACGGCATGACTGAAACCAATATGAACACCTCAAACCCGTATGACGGCGAGCGCCGCGCTGGAACAGTCGGTATGCCTCTTCCCGGTGTGGAGCTTCGGATCATGGAAGCCGAAAGCGAAGTCGAACAAGGCGAAATCGGAACGATCGAAGTGCGCGGTCCCAATGTATTCAAAGGCTATTGGCAGATGCCTGAAAAAACAGCAGAAGAACTGCGCCCCGATGGCTGGTTTATAACGGGAGATCTTGGTCAAATCGATGCGGATGGCTACGTTAGTATCGTCGGGCGCGGCAAAGACCTGATCATCACAGGCGGCTTCAATGTTTATCCAAAAGAACTCGAGAGCCTGATCGATGATATCGATGGCGTCCTTGAAAGCGCCGTAATCGGCGTTGCACATCCTGACTTCGGCGAAGCCGTCGTTGCCGTCGTTGTCCCTTCAAGCCCCGCGCTATCAGCAGAGGCTGTCCAAGCCGTCGCCGCTGAAAAGCTTGCAAAGTTCAAACAGCCCAAACACGTCTTGCTGCTCTCCGAGCTACCACGCAACACCATGGGCAAGGTCCAGAAGAAGGCTCTGCGCGACACCTACGCAAATCTCTTTACCTAAAGCGTCTTGGCTTCCTCTTTCAGGCTATATCCTTAGTCCGGCGCGAGCATATACCCCGCCCCTCGAACCGTCTGCAAATACCGCGGCTGCTTGGGGTCACGTTCAATCTTGCGCCGCAATCGCGTGATCTGCACATCAATTGCCCGCTCCTGCGCCTGCCCACGGTCGCGGCCAAGCTCTTCCACAAGCGTAACACGGCTGATCGCCTCACCCACGGCTGCGGAAAAAATTTTCATAAGCTGGTTCTCGGTGGCCGTCAGTCGTATGGGGTCTTCCCCCTGCCAAAGCTCGCCACGCTCGATATCATAGCTAAACGCGCCCAGCCCCAAGACTTTGGGGCGAATCTGCTCTGCCACGACTTCAGGCACCCGCCGCAAAATAGCGTTGATCCTAAGCAAAAGCTCCTTGGGCTCAAAAGGCTTGGCAAGATAGTCATCCGCGCCCGCCTCAAGCCCAACAATACGGTCTTCCGTCTCGCCTCGCGCTGTCAGCAGCAAAATCGGAACCTGAGATGACTCCCGCACAGACCGCGTCAGGTCGATACCGGTTTCTCCAGGCATCATCACATCCATAACGATCAGATCAAAATCGAGCCCCGCCAAAAGGCGTCGCGCGTGTGCAGCGTCCCGCGCCCCCGAAACCAGAAACCCAGCGCGCATCAGAAACTTCTGTAAAAGCATCCTGATCCGCTCGTCATCATCCACAATCAGAAGGTGCGCATCGACGTCATTCATTCACTCTTGTCCCTCAATGCACCGTACTTCTTGTGCAACTCTTTATCCATCATCGCCTCCAAGACCTGGCGAAACCCGCGCACAGCCTCTGGCCCTGCGGCACGATACGCATCTCTCATCCGCGCGCGCTGTACATCAGAAAGCTGACGTTCAAGGTCCGCTCCAGCCTCCGTCAAGAAAAGGTGGCGTTCGCGGCGATCGCTCCCACCGACTTTGCTCTCCACAAGGCCATCCTCCATCAAAGTACGCAAGACACGGTTAAGTGACTGTTTCGTGACTCCAAGTATCTCTAGCAGATTTTTCACAGTTGTGCCCGGTGCACGCGCCACAAAATGCACAGCCCTATGGTGGGCGCGGCCATAGTTCTGATCACGGTCGCGGTTGAGCTCTTCGAGAATACGATCAGGATCTGCCGTAAACCCGCGATAAGCAAAGAACATACCCTCAATGCCTTGCTGCAATTGCTCATCCGTCAGAAACAACAAGCCTTCGCCGCTGATAGGTTCACTCATGATCACTCTCTTTCTCTTGTCCTTCCAATTTTAAGTCAGCTTTGTTGACATTCCAAGGCACGAATGGTAGCGATTCTCAGTTTTTGCGCAACTTTATGTCCGCTTCGGACGTTTTTGACGCAACATTCTTAAACTGACGCGCGGAGGAGACCAAAATGTCAGGCTATGATGATCGTGACGGCAAAATCTGGATGGATGGCAAACTCGTCGAATGGCGCGACGCCAATGTCCATATCCTGACCCATGCTTTGCACTATGCCAGCTCTGTCTTTGAAGGCGAGCGTTGCTACAACGGCAAAGTCTTTCTGTCCCGCAAACATTCTGAACGCCTGCACAAATCAGGCGAGCTGATGGATATGAAGATCCCTTATACCATCGACGAAATCGAAGCCGCCAAACGCGCTGTGCTCGATGCCAACGGCCTGACAGACGCTTACGTGCGCGTTGTCGCATGGCGTGGCGCGGGCGAAGACATGGGCGTCTCAGCTGCGCGCAATGCGGTACGCATGGCCGTGGTCGCATGGGAATGGGGAAGCTACTACGGCGACGCCAAGTTCAAAGGCGCGAAGCTCGATATCGCCAAATGGAAGCGTCCCTCACCCGAAACAATCCCGACATCTGCCAAAGCAGCAGGCCTATACATGATCTGCACCATGTCCAAACACGCCGCCGAGGCCAAGGGCTGCTCCGATGCGCTCTTCATGGATTACCGCGGCTATGTGGCAGAAGCGACGGGCGCCAATATCTTCTTTGTCAAAGACGGAGAAGTTCACACCCCTGATCCAGACGCCATCCTGAACGGCCTGACGCGCCAGACCGTGATCAAGATGCTGGAAGAACGCGGCATAAAAGTTCACGTCCGTCACATCATGCCCGAAGAGCTGGCTGATTTCGAACAATGCTGGCTCACAGGCTCCGCCGCAGAAGTCACACCCGTTGGCCAGATCGGGGACTATACCTTCGAGGTTGGCGCCCTCACCCGCGAAATAGCAGAAGCCTACGACGCACTCGTGCGCAGCTAAACCAACAGCCACTCGCACCCCTAGATCTCTTTCTTTCTGAAAATATCCTGGGGGTGCGGGGGCTAGCCTCGCCTTAGTCGGGGTGCGCATAGCGCAATTCGATCCCTAAAAGTCGACCCCGCGTTGCGCCTTGATGCCCGCTTTGTAGGGGTGCTTTACCTCCTCCATCACAGTCACCAGATCAGCGTAGTCCACAATCTCCTGTGGTGCGTTCCGTCCCGTCAGGATCACACCAGTCTTCGGGCTGCGCGCCTCTAGCGCCGCAATCACTGGCTCAACAGCGATTTGGTCGTAACGAAGAGAAATATTGATCTCGTCCAAGACGATCAGATCATACTCTCCACTCTCCATCATTTGGCGTGCTTGGTTGAGTGCCGCTTCAGCCGCAGCGATATCGCGTGCGCGGTCCTGACTGTCCCAAGTGAAGCCCTCACCCATCATATGCCAGTCCACGCCGCCAAGTCGGTCAAAGAATTGCTTCTCGCCAGTAATCCATTTCCCTTTAACAAACTGCACGACGCCAACCCGTTGCTTCCAGCCCAGCGCACGGGTGATCACTCCGAAAGCTGAGCTGCTCTTGCCCTTGCCATCGCCTGTATGAACAAGAACAAGCCCCTTTTCAGGGTCTCTCAACTCTTTCTGTTTCTCCTGATGCGCCGCCTGAACCGCTTTCATCTGCGCGCGATAATTCTCTGCCTCTGACATTTTCTCTCCCTTCAATCGTTGCCACACCAACACAGAAACCGCAGTGAGTTTCCAGTCCAATCGGTTCAAAATTTCATCGTAAAATCACAGTCTCGGCACGCTTTGGTCAGACTTGCCTGTCACGCTTAGCGCCTAACACCGCTCAATAGGGAGACACACAGTTTGCATACGCGACGCATCCGCCTGTTCTCTGCGCTTGGCCTTGCCTTAGCGGGGAGCGCTCTTGCTGGAACGCTGCTCTCAGCTCTGCCAGAACCCGTTGCCAGCCTCTCGGGGCCGCCAAGGGTGTCTGTCGCGACGCTCAATTAGTGCTCTGATAGCCGCGCTGGAGCTTGGCCATCCCGCCAATCCAACGGTCATAATCCATCACCTTTGCACGCAAATAAGCGTCTACTTTTGGATGCGGTAGAATCAGAAAACGCTCGGCCTCGACTCCGTCGAGCGCTGCCTTCGCCACAGCTTCTGCACTCAAGACCCCATCAAGCGCAGCAGGATGGTCCGCCGCGCCTCTGATCATATCCGTATCGACTCCCTGTGGGCAGAGAACCGAGACCCGTATTCCGTCATCACGATGCGCAATCGCAAGATTTTCGGCAAAGCCGATCGCCGCGTGTTTGGTTGTAGAATAAGCCGCACTCCCGATCTGGCTCAAAAGTCCTGCCGCCGAAGCGGTCTGAAGGAAGTGCCCGCCACCCCGCGCGCGCATCAGCGGAACAAGCACAGCGGCCGCATGCACATGGGCCATCACATTAACATCCCATGCGCGCTGCCACTCTAGGGCATCAGCGCCCGCCGCGTTGTCAAAATTCAGCGCACCCAATATGCCAGCATTTGAGCAAAAGAGGTCAATCGGCCCCGCATGAGCCTCGATCTGCTCAATCGTATCGCGGATCGCTTCTCGGTCTGAAACATCGCAAATATAGCTGCTGTCCGCCCCCAGAGATCGAACCCCCTCAGACAGATCAAGGGCGGCCACATGGACCGCCCCTCTGTCTTTAAGCTCTCTCACCAATGCTGCGCCAATTCCCTTGGCCGCACCCGTGACAACAGCAATCTTGCCTGCAATCAGCATTGTCTTAGCTGGGCGACATACCGCGCAGACGCTCTGAACGGCGGCGCAGAACTTCCAATGTCGTCAGAAGCGCAATCGAGATCACAACCAAAATCGTCGCCACAGCAAGGATCGTCGGACTGATCTGCTCACGCAGCCCCGTGAACATCTGCCAAGGAAGCGTCTTCTGGCTCGCTGAGCCAACAAACAGCACAACAACGACTTCGTCAAAGCTGGTGATGAAGGCAAACAGGCCGCCCGAGATTACGCCTGGCAAAATCAGCGGCATCTGCACGCGGAAGAATGTTGTCACAGGGTCCGCACCCATATTCGCCGCCGCGCGCGTCAGCGAACGGTCAAAGCCCACAAGCGTCGCGGTGACGGTGATGATCACAAAAGGAATGCCCAAAACAGCATGCGCAAGGATCACTTTGATATAGCCAACAAGGTTCTTATCGAGCCCAAGCGAGCCTTCCATCCAGTTTCCGATCTGGCTGTAGAAAAAGAACATACCCGTCGCCGAGATGATAAGCGGAACAATCATCGGCGAAATCATAATCGCCATAATTGCGCGTCGACCCGGCACATGAGACTGGCTCAAGCCAATCGCCGCCAGCGTGCCCAGCGTCACAGAAATCACAGTCGCAATCGGCGCGATGATCAGTGAGTTCTTAAAGCTGCGCTGCCATTCGTTGTTGGTGAAAAAGTCTTGGTAGTGCTTGAGTGAGTATCCTGCAGGATCAAACCGAAGCATCTCTGGTGTGAAGGTAAAGAAGTTCTGCGCATTGAACGACAGGGGCAGAACCACAAGGATGGGTGTGATCAGGAAAATGAAGATCACAGCACAGATCATGCGGAAGCCGAAATACCACAGCACCTGATACCAAGTCAGATAGGGTGCGATGTATGAACGGTAGCGCCCTTCATAAGCCCAGTAGATGAGCCAACCCGCGACTGCGCCAAGAATACCGCCGATCACAGCCAGAGGAATACCCCCCCCCGCAAAGCCCAAGACGCCGCCCGCAACAAACGTTATGCCACGCCCGATGCGTTCGTTTTTCAGGATGGTGATATAGACAAACGCCAGCGCAATCATCAGCGTCGCGCCAACCACAACACCGATAGGGCCTGAGCCGTTCGCCGTGCCCAAAAAGAGCCCGAAGAACGCACCAAAGCCGCCAGTGATCATTGCAACAAGCCAGAATGGTTTGCGAGAAATAGGAGTGAGTGCTGCCATGGTCTTTACCCCAGTTTCACGTTGTCGATGCCAACGATCTTATCGTAGGCCCAGTAGAGAATGAGTACCGCTCCAAGCAGGATCGAGCCAAGTGCAGCTGCGAGCCCCCAGTTGAGCGATGTCGAAATGTGGTAGGCGATCCGGTTGGAGATAAAGACGCCTTTGTTGCCGCCAACGATCTCAGGCGTGATGTAGTAACCAATCGCCAAGATAAACACGAGAATAGAGCCCGCACCGATCCCCGGAATAGACTGCGGGAAATAGACCCGCCAAAACGCCGTCCAGTTGGTTGCGCCAAGGCTCTTGGCCGCGCGCAAATAGGTTGGCTGGATCGTCTGCATCACCGAATACATCGGCAAGATCATGAACGGCAGCAGGATGTGCGTCATCGCAATGATCGTGCCGGTCGCGTTGTTGATAATGATAAGCCTGTCATCATCCGCCAGAAAGCCAAGCCAGACCAAGACGTCGTTAATGACACCTTGCTGTTGCAACATCACTTTCCAAGCCGAGGTCCGCACAAGAAGCGAAGTCCAGAATGGCAAAAGGACAAGGATCATCAGGAGGTTCGCTTGACGCGCTGGCAAATTAGCCAAAATCCATGCCACGGGATACCCAAGCAAGACACACAGTGAGGTGATCACAAGAGACATCCACATCGTCCGCCCAAACAGCTTCAGCAGAACCCGCTTGTCTTCGTCTTGCACTTGCGCGCCATCAGGCGTGCGCTTCATATCGACAGCATTGAGAAAGTAGCCATTGGTGAACTTTACAGAATGAGTCTGCATCGTCTTCCAAGTCTCGACTTTGCCCCAGTCTTTGTGTGTGTCGATCAAGAGCTCTTTAAACGGCCCGCCATTTTCAAGATCAAACTTCTTCGCGACACGCCCGGTCTTCCGAAACAGCGATGAGAAACCGCTCTCTTCGTAGTTCAGTCGTCCACCAATCCGCGTGTGAGATTTCTCAGCAGCGGCCGCCTTCATATCGCGCGCAAGAGCGGCGTAAACCGCCTCATCAGGCAACTCGCCCTGAGACGCATCCCAATTTTTCAGCGCTGCCACAGTGTAGGGCATTGTCTCATCAACGATACGGTTGTCCACAGAGCGGAACAGCATCGAAACAATCGGGATGATGAAAGAGATCAGCACAAAAATAAGCAGCGGCGCAATCAGCATGAGTGCGCGGGTTTTTTCAACCCTCAGCGCGCGCGCCAAGCTCTTCTTGAGCGGCGTGCCGTCTGCGGCCAGCACTGGCCCGTTTGTCTTCGTGTCGCTCATAATCGTCCCCGTTTCGTCTCGGTCGTTGGTCGCGTTTAAGGTCTTTTCGCCTCATGCGTTTTGAATAAGGCTCGCTCAGAGCCACATACAAAACGCAAGGAAGAGGGAGGCCCAAAAGGCCCCCCTCAAAGTCATCGCTTATTTCGCAAGCCAAGCTTGGAATTTCGCGTCAAGATCGTCACGGTTGTCTGCCCACCAGTTGTAGTTATAGATGTGGACGTTTGCCGCGTTCGCTGGGTCTGTTGGCATGTGTGGCGCCATGTCGATACCCAGTGCTTCGTGCTTGCCTACGAGAGGCGCTGACGATTTACGCGCAGGGCCGTACGAAATGTATTTCGCTTGGTCTGCAAGGCGCTGTGTGTCTGTCGCAAAGAATACATAGTCCAGAGCACGTGCCTGACGCTCGGGCGAAAGACCCGCTGGGATGATCCAACCGTCAAGGTCGAATGACTGCATATCCCAGAGCATACCAATCGGCTGGTTCTGCTCGGCAATAGCTGAGAAGAGACGGCCGTTGAACGTGGAGCCCATAACAACTTCGCCATCGGCGAGAAGCTGTGGTGTTTCCGCGCCCGCTGTCCACCAGACAACGCTTGATTTGATGGTGTCGAGCTTGGCAAGTGCCTTCTCTACGCCTTCGTCTGTGCCGAGGACTTCATAAATGTCGTCCTTTGCAACGCCGTCACAGTAGAGAGCCCATTCCATGTTGTCGATTGGGCGCTTCTGAAGCGAACGCTTGCCTGGGAAAGCTTCCAGATCAAAGACGTCACAAACAGTTGTTGGAGCCGTGTCACCAACGAGGTCTGTGCGGTAGCCGAATGTTGTTGAATAAACGATCTGCGGGATGAAGCAATCGCTGACCAAAAGGTCGCCGAAGTCTTCTGTTGCAGATGTTCCATCAGGCGCAGGCGCGAGCATGTTGTCGAAGTCGATTTCCATGGCGAGGCCTTCGTCGCAAAGGCGCATCGCGTCAGACGCAACAACGTCAACCACATCCCATGTGATGTTGTTGGCTTCGTTCATGGCGCGCAGCTTGGCTACGGCTTCGGCTGAGCTGTCATCGCTGATGATGTTGACGCCAGTCTTTTCCATGTAAGGCTTGTGATAAGCGTTCATTTGCGAGTCGGTGTAAGCGCCGCCCCATGACACGATGGTCATTTCGTCAGCCATATCCGCCGCACCGGAAACGCCAGCAACCATTGTGAGTGCTGTTGTCGCCATAAGTGTCTTGGTGAATTTCATTTCATTCTCCCGTTGTTGCCCTTGTAAACTTAAGTGATTTGGCCTTTTGGGCTTTCAGTCAAACCACATACAATCAACACGCGCCGCAAACGGCACGCGCGATATTCTCATGCTGCCTTACGCGTCAAGCGCGCGGCAATCTTCTGGCAGCCAACCGATCTCGATCTGCTGTCCTGGTTGCAGACGCACCTGGTCAGGCGCGTTGCGTGATTTGATGATGAACTCGTCGTTTCCAGCCACACGCAGACGCGTGCGGAAGATGTCACCCATGTAAATGAATTCGAGCACTTCGGCCTTCAGCGTGTGCGCGCCCTTCTTCAAGCGCGTTTTGTCAAACTCGACACGCTCTGGACGGATAGAAACAGTCGTGCGGTCGCCAACCTTGCTCACATTGACAGGCATCGCATCGATCTCTTCGCCGCTATCAAGCTGCACAACGCACGCGTTGCCACTGATCTTTTTCACAACACCATGCAGCGTATTATTCTCGCCGATGAACTGCGCCACAAAGCTGTTCTGTGGGTTTTCATAAAGCTCTGCCGGCGGCGCAATCTGCTGGATGCGACCATCGTCAAACACAGCGACACGGTCTGACATTGTCAGCGCTTCTGTCTGGTCGTGGGTCACATAAACAGTCGTGATGCCGAGGTTGTGGGCAAGGTGTGTAATCTCAAATTGCATCTTCTCCCGAAGCTGCTTGTCAAGTGCGCCGAGTGGTTCGTCCATGAGTACGAGCTCAGGCTCAAACACCAGTGCGCGCGCCAGAGCAACGCGCTGTTGCTGGCCGCCCGAAAGCTGAGCAGGACGCCGTCCGCCAAAGCTGCCCATCTCGACCATATCCAAGGCGCGTTTGACCTTGGCTTCGCGGTCCGATTTGCCAATCTTGCGAACCTCAAGCGGAAACGCGAGGTTCTCAGCGATCGTCATGTGTGGGAAGAGGGCGTAATTCTGAAACACCATCCCGATACCGCGCTTGTGCGGTGGGATATTGTTAATGCTCACTCCATCAATCTTGATCTCGCCGTGTGTGGCGGTTTCAAAGCCAGCCAACATCATAAGGCAAGTCGTCTTGCCAGAGCCTGACGGCCCAAGCATTGTCAGAAACTCGCCTTTGGGCAATGTCAGGTTAAGGTCTTTTACGACAAGCGTCTCGCCGTCGTAACTTTTCTGAACACGTTCGAACGCTACGAACGCATCTTCATTATGCGTGTTGGCCAAAAATCGGCTCCCCGTCGTTTTCCTGTGGCTTGAACCACTTATCGTCTCGCATCTAACCTCAGGTAAGAGGTATCATGCAACAGTATAACCAAGTATTTTTTTATGGACCCTCTCTGATCAATTTAAAGTCAGAAAACGCACAAAAAGTTCATTTTTGCGCCAGAAAATTTTTTATGTCTGTGAATTTTCGCAAGATTATTTCGCACCTGCAGCAAGCTTCACTTGTAAACAAACGGAGAATCAATCCTCCAAATGTCGCAAACCGCCCAATCGCGGCGCTTTACTGGCTAGACCAAAGCACAGCTTCTGGACCTCATAAGACAAATCAAAACAAACCGAGCCAAGCACATGAATTTTCAGAGAACGCCTTTTTCCGAAGTCGAATACGCCGCCCGCCTCACCAAGACACGGCAGGCCATGGAAGCCGCAGGCATCGACCTGCTCTATGTGCAAGACCCCTCAAACATGGCTTGGCTCACAGGCTATGACGGCTGGTCGTTTTATGTCCATCAAGGCGTAATCATCACGCATGACAGCGCACCTCATTGGTGGGGCCGCCGCCAAGATGCCAATGGCGCCATCCGCACCGTCTGGATGGAAGACAGCCACATCCACGGCTACGCCGACCACTTCGTCCAATCCACCACACGCCACCCGATGCAAGACCTTGCGGAGCGCATCAAATCTATCGGAAAAGAAGATGTCCGCATCGGCGTCGAAATGGACAATTACTACTTCTCTGCCAAAGCCTTTCAGACCCTACTGACAGAGCTGCCCAACGCGCAGTTCCTTGACGCCACAGCATTGGTCAATTGGCAACGCACCGTGAAGTCCGAAGAAGAGCTCGTCTTCATGCGCCGCGCTGCCAAGATAAGCGAAAAGGTCGTCGATGGCCTCCTTGAACGCGTCGAAGTCGGCATTCCCAAAAACGAGGTCGTCGCCGATCTTCAGCGCGATCTGATCCTCGGCGCCGATGGCCACTGGGGCGATTATGCTGCCATCGTACCACTCCTGCCGTCAGGCTCTGACGCCGCCGCACCGCACCTCACATGGGATGGCCGCCCCTTCCAAAAAAATGAGGCGACCTTCTTTGAAATTTCTGGCTGCTACCGCCGCTACCACGCTCCCTTCTGCCGCACGATCTTCCTTGGCGAGCCCAGCGATTTCCTCAAGCGCGCCGAGGCCGCCCTTGTCGAAGGTCTAGAAGCCGGCCTTGATAAAGCCCGCGCGGGCAACCGCGCCTGCGATATCGCCAATGCCCTCGCCGCCCCGCTCGAGGCCGCAGGGATCGAACGTGGCGCGCGCTGCGGCTACCCCATCGGCCTGAGCTACCCGCCCGACTGGGGCGAGCGCACAATCT
The DNA here is from genome assembly GCF_040580765.1 of Lentibacter algarum. GTDB lineage: Bacteria > Pseudomonadota > Alphaproteobacteria > Rhodobacterales > Rhodobacteraceae > Lentibacter > Lentibacter algarum. Next base: position 2,893,368 of record NZ_CP158687.1, read on the forward strand.
CCTTGCGCCCCGAGGACGAAACCGTGCTTGAGCCAGGCATGACCTTCCACTTCATGCCAGGCCTCTGGATGGACGACTGGGGCATGGAGATCACAGAAACGATCCTGATCAAAGATGAGGGCCCCGCCGAAGCGCTCTGTGATCGCCCCCGCAAGATGTTCGTCAAACCATGAGCACACTCGCCCGCACCGTCGAGATACTGGAAAAGCTCATCGCCTTTCCAACCATATCGCCTGACAGCAATCTGGAGATGATCGCCTTTATGGCCGATCATCTCGGTCAGCTCGGTGCGCGGGTGAATACCTTTACGTCGCCCTGCGGAACCAAGGCCAATCTCTTCGCCACATTGGGCCCCGAAGGCGACGGCGGCATTGTGCTCTCGGGTCACTCCGATGTTGTCCCCGTTGCCGAGCAAGACTGGACATCTGACCCCTTCACGCTCGCACACCGAGACGGCCTCCTCTTTGGGCGTGGCACATGTGACATGAAAGGCTTCATTGCGGCGACGCTTGCTATGGCAGAAGACTACGCTACGCTTGATCTCACCCGCCCTGTCCACTTCGCCTTCACACATGACGAAGAAACAGGCTGCATCGGCGCGCAAGCACTGGTCGAGGAACTGAAAGCCCAAGGCCTCAAGCCCGCGATCGCCATCATTGGCGAACCCACAGAAATGCGCATCATCGAAGGGCACAAAGGCTGCTGCGAATACACCACGCGCTTCACGGGGCTTGAGGGCCACGGCAGCCAGCCCGCACGCGGTGTCAACGCGGCCGAATATGCGGTGCGCTATGTCACCAAGCTCATGGAGTTGCGCCACGATCTTATGGCACGCGCGCCCAAAGGCAGCCGCTTTGAGCCGCCCTACACCACCGTCAACATAGGCCGCATCGCGGGCGGCGTGGCCCATAATGTCATCGTCGGCAAAGCCGAAGTCGAATGGGAGTTCCGCCCCGTTCAGGACACAGATTATGATTTCGTTCACGCAGAGCTCGATGCCTATACAAACGATGTTTTGCTTCCTGCCATGCGCGCGGTTCATCCAGCAGCACATATCGAAGTCGAAACCATGGGGGAGGTGGCTGGCCTCATGCCAATGGAAGACAACGAAGCCCGCGATCTCTGCGCCGCGCTGACAGGCGGCAATGGTGTCGATGTGGTGGCTTTCGGCACAGAAGCAGGCCTATTCCAGTCGCTCGGTATGTCCGCAGTGGTCTGCGGGCCCGGCAGCATCGAACAAGCTCACAAGCCAGACGAGTTCATAGCACCTGATCAACTTCAGGCGTGTCTCACCATGCTCCAAGGTCTCAGCAAAAAGCTCACGGCCTAAAGGCCAGCGCACGCTGCATTAGGTAATTTTGTATTAACAAAACCCTGTTTCAGGCGGTGCACGCTATGTGCACGGGTTGTGAACGCATATCACCCCCCCCAGTTTTGCACCAACGACAAGGCGTTAACCCTGCTGTACGCACCTCAACATTCCTGCTTTTTCTTTCCAGCAAGATCGCAGGCGTGTGGGGGCAGAGCCCCCACACGCCTGCGCCAACAGGCGAAATTCCTAGCTCATCGCCTTGAAAAGGCCAGCCGCTTTCACGTTCTCATAGCCCTCATCCAGAGCCTTCCGCGCCCGCACAATCAGCGTGTCAATCTCGGCTTTCGTGATCACCAAAGGTGGGCTGATCACCATACGATCTCCGACATGGCGCATAATAAGGTTGTTGGCAAAACAGCGCTCCCGCACCATAAAACCAACAGTCCCCACATCCGCAGCAAACTTCGCTCGGGTGGTCTTGTCAGGCGTCAAAGCCAGTGATCCCATCATCCCCACAACCTTAACTTCGCCGACCATCGGATGGTCGCCAAGGCTTTCGAATTTCTCTTTGAGATAAGGCGCCAGCTCCTGCGCAGCGTGGCTCACGATTCCCTCCTCGTCAAGAATCCGCAAGTTCTCCAGCGCCACAGCACAGGCCACAGGATGGCCCGAATATGTATAGCCATGGTTGAACTCACAGGCCCCCAAAACAGCCGCAACTTTGTCGTTCACAATACTCGCCGAAATCGGCGCGTACCCTGAGCTAAGCCCTTTTGCTACCGTCATAATATCGGGCTTGATCCCCATCGTTTGCGAGCCAAACCAGTTGCCCGTGCGGCCAAATCCGCAGATCACCTCATCTGCAATCAGAAGGATACCGTACTTGTCACAGATACGCTGGATTTCTGGCCAATACGTCGACGGAGGAATGATCACACCACCCGCGCCCTGCACCGGCTCGCCGATAAACGCCGCGACTTTATGTTCACCCAATTCAAGGATCGCTTTCTCAAGCTGCTGGGCGCGCTCAAGACCAAAGTCTTCGGGGCTCATATCACCACCCTCGGCCCACCAGTTCGGCTGATCAATGTGATGAATATCAGGAATCATACCGCTCTGCGCGTGCATCCCTGACATGCCACCCAAAGCAGACGATGCAACGGACGAGCCGTGGTACGCGTTCTTGCGTGAGATGATCACAGTCTTCTCGGGCTGGCCCTTTTCTTGCCAATAAGTTCGCACAATACGGATGTTTGTATCGTTTGCTTCAGAACCCGAATTGGCAAAGAAAACGTGGTTCAAATCATAGGGCGTCAGCTCGGCCAAGCGCTCCGCCAAAGCAATTGCAGGAACGTGAGTCGTTTGGAAAAACGTGTTGTAATATGGCAGCTCGCGCATCTGGCGGCTGGAAACTTCAGCGAGTTCGTCACGGCCATAACCGATATTCACACACCACAACCCCGCCATCGCATCAAGGATCTCGTTGCCCTCACTGTCCGTAAGCGTCACGCCCTTCGCACGTGTGATCACCCGTGCGCCCTTTTTCTCAAGATCGTCGTTTGTGGTAAAAGGATGCATGTGATGCGCCGCGTCTAGGCGTTGCAGCTCTTCTGTCGGCATGTGGTTGGTGATCTGTGTCATATCAAACTCCCATCAGCGCTGGCGGCGCCTGCGCTATCAAATTCATCCCCGCCAGAATATGATCAAATTATTTTCTGTCAATCTCTTGTGGTCTCGGCAAGCGCGCGGCGCACTTGCTCCATACCTTGTATCACATCTTCTCGCATGGCCTTGGCCGCCGCCTGCGTATCGCCCGCACGCATCGCGCTCAGCGCCTCATGATGCTGGTCGGGGAGGTTTTCTGTCCCAACGCGCCCACAAACCACACGCAAACTTGGCCCAAAACGTAACCAAAGACCGTCTGCGAGTGCTGAAAGAATAGGCGCATCCGCCATCGAGTAGAGCCGCGCATGGAACCGGTAGTTCTGTTCAAGATAATTTCTCACGTCGCCCTGCGCGATCGCGACATCTAGCGCTTCATCGATCAAGGTCAGCTCCGCGATGTCCGCATCCGTTGCCCGCTCGGTTGCTCTAATTGTCAGTTGAGGCTCAATCGCCTGCCGTGCAAAAATTAGCTCATTCACATGCCCGACAGTCAACACTGGCACGACAACACGCCTGTTTCCCAAGAATTCGAGGGCCCCTTCGGCAGTCAGGCGGCGTATTGCTTCTCTGACAGGTGTCATCCCTGCGCCAAGCGTCTCACAGATTCCCTGAATTGTCACCGCTTGGCCTGGGGCCAGCTCACCAAACAAAAGCAAATCTCGCATCTCGCGATAGACTTTTTCATGTGCTGGCAACTCCGGAGATAACATGGTGGGGTAGGCGGCAAAACTCACCAAACTGGCCGAGGTCGCGGGGTCTTGCGTCATGAACTATCCTTCCGAATCTCTTGCATTTTTCTGCGCATCGTGCAGGCATCTTAATTGAAATGTTGCCAAGACAGTCAAAACTTGATCAAATATTTCGTCAAGGGGAATGACCTCGCAAACAGGGAGAAACCAAATATGAAAACGTATCTGCTCTCAGCAGTAGCCTCACTCGCACTCGTCGCAGGCATGGCCTCGGCCGAAGAAGTGCGCGTCTATAACTGGTCGGACTATATCGATGAAGAACTGCTTGCCAAGTTCGAAGAAGAGACTGGCATCAAGCTTATCTACGACGTGTTCGACTCAAACGAAGTTCTCGAGACAAAGCTCCTCGCAGGTGGCTCTGGCTATGATGTGGTTGTGCCATCAGGTACATTCCTGCAGCGCCAGATCACTGCTGGCGCATTCCAAAAGCTTGACACGTCCAAGTTCACAAACAAGGGCAATATGTGGGACGCAATCGAAGCCCGCACAGCCAAATATGACCCTGATAATGCGTACTCCATTAACTATATGTGGGGCACAACAGGCCTTGGCGTGAACGTCAACAAAGTTAAAGAAGTTCTCGGTGATGATGCGCCTGTTGGCTCTCTCGATCTGGTGCTTAACCCTGCCAACATGGAAAAGCTCGCGTCATGCGGCGTGCACTTCCTTGACGCTCCAGCAGAGATGATCCCAGCGGCTTTGGCCTACATCGGCGAAGACCCCGACAGCCAAGACCCTGACGTGATCGGCAAGACCGAAGCTGTGCTGTCCGCGATTGCACCATATGTGCAGAAGTTCCACAGCTCTGAATATATCAACGCGCTCGCCAACGGCGATATCTGCGTTGCCTTTGGCTGGTCTGGCGATATCCTTCAGGCCCGTGATCGCGCAGCGGAAGCAGAGAATGGTGTTGAAATCGCCTACAACGCTCCCAAAGAGGGCGCGCTCATGTGGTTTGACCAAATGGCGATCCCTGTTGACGCACCAAACGTAGACGGCGCGCACAAGTTCCTCGACTTTATCATGAATGCCGAGAACATGGCCGCAGCTTCAAACTATGTCTATTACGCGAACGGCAACTTGGCTTCACAGCCTATGCTGGAAGAAGACGTCATCGGCGATACAGCAATTTACCCTGATGCGGAAACGCTGGAGAAGCTCTACACAACCTCTCCTTATGACGCAAAAGTTCAGCGTGTCGTCACACGGCTCTGGACAAAAATCAAATCAGGTACATAAGCCTGAACTCAGCCCGCAAACTACGGTTTGCGGGCTTCTTAAACTTCGGGGGATACGCATGGCACAGACAGTTTTCGCACCTTGGCTCGACGCAAACGAAAAACCGTTGATTCAATTCAAAAATGTCACCAAGCGCTTTGGTGATTTCGTCGCCATCGACAACCTCACACAAGATATTTACGCAAAAGAATTCTTTGCGCTCCTCGGCCCGTCAGGCTGCGGCAAGACCACAATGATGCGCATGCTCGGCGGCTTTGAAACACCGACAGAAGGCCAGATCCTGATTGCAGGACAAGACATGGCAGGCGTGCCCCCGAACAAGCGCGCCGTGAACATGATGTTCCAGTCCTATGCGCTTTTCCCACACCTGTCGGTCGCAGAGAACATTGCTTTCGGCCTGAAGCGCGAAGGCAAACCTAAGCCCGAGATAGATGCGCGCGTTGAAGAGATGCTCCGCCTCACCCGGCTCACCAAATTTGCCAAGCGAAAGCCCCACCAAATTTCTGGCGGCCAACGTCAGCGCGTGGCCCTCGCCCGCTCTCTCGCCAAAGCGCCCAAGCTTTTACTTCTAGATGAGCCGCTCGGCGCGCTCGACAAAAAACTGCGTCAGGATACCCAGTTTGAACTGATGGATATTCAGGAAAAGACGGGAACAACCTTTGTCATCGTGACACACGATCAAGAAGAGGCAATGACCGTCGCCTCACGCGTTGCCGTGATGGACGAAGGCGAAATCATTCAGGTCGCAACACCTGCCGATATCTATGAGCGCCCAAACTCTGTTTATGTGGCCGACTTCATCGGTGATGTGAATATTCTCAACGGCCATGCCACACGCGCTGGCGATGGCTACGACATAGCCTATGCAGAGGGCAAGGCGCCCCTTCACGCCAAGACAACCAGTGATCTTGGCGAAAGCTCCAAATGCGCATTGGCCATCCGCCCCGAGAAAGTTTCGATCACTGCGGCAAAGCCCGCAAAAGTGACAAACGCAATCAAGGGTAAAATTATAGATATCGCCTATCTCGGGAACCTCTCGACCTATCATGTCGAAATCGAGGGGGGCCACATGATCAAAGCACAAACCGCCAACACCACACGCCTTGAGCGCCGTAGCTTCACTTGGGAAGACACCGTCTGGCTCAGCTGGACTGACACAGCCGCCATCGTGCTGGAGGGCTAGAGTATGCGCCGCTTTACTCTGATTGCCGTTCCATATGTCTGGCTCCTGGTGCTCTTCCTCGTGCCCTTTGTGATCGTCTTTAAGATCAGTCTGTCAGATACAGCACTGGCCATTCCGCCCTACACACCTACGCTTGATTTTTCTTCAGGTTGGGCCGGTATCCGAGCATTCTTCGCGGGTCTCGATTTTGAGAATTTCACGTTCCTCACAACCGATGACCTTTACTGGAAGGCCTACCTCTCAAGCTTGCAAATCGCCGCAATCTCGACAGTGCTTACACTCCTTGTGGGATATCCAATCGCCTATGCAATGGCACAATCCCCCGACGAGTGGCGCCCAACACTGATGATGCTGGTAATCCTGCCCTTTTGGACATCATTCCTGATCCGCGTTTATGCTTGGATGGGTATCCTCTCCAACGAGGGCTTCCTGAACCAGTTTCTCATCTGGACAGGCGTTATCTCCGAACCGCTCACAATCCTGAACACCAACACAGCCGTCTATATTGGCATCGTCTATACATACTTGCCCTTCATGATCCTGCCGATCTACGCCGCTTTGGAAAAACTAGACTCGTCTCTTCTTGAAGCCGCAGAAGACCTTGGCTGTTCGCGCCTCACCGCGTTTTGGCTCGTGACAGTACCGCTGTCAAAACAGGGCATCATTGCCGGCTGTTTCCTTGTCTTCATTCCCGCGCTTGGCGAGTTTGTTATCCCATCACTGCTCGGAGGGTCACAAACCCTGATGATCGGTAAAGTCCTCTTTGAAGAGTTCTTCTCAAACCGGGATTGGCCCGTCGCCTCCGCTGTTGCAGTGATCCTGTTGCTCATTCTAATCATTCCGATCGTGCTATTTCAGCGCAACGAGCAGAAGCAACGGGAGGCTGAAGAATGAGACGCTTCACTTGGTTCAACGCAACATCGCTTAGCTTCGGCCTCGCCTTTCTCTATCTACCAATGCTGATCTTGGTCATCTACAGCTTCAACGAGTCCAAGCTCGTGACAGTCTGGGCTGGTTTCTCGACCAAATGGTATGGTGAGCTTTTCCAGAACGAAGCCTTCCTTGATGCCGCATGGGTCACTGTCAAAGTCGCAGTGATGAGTTCCACAATCGCATCGATCCTCGGAACAATGGCAGCCTATGTCCTTGTGCGCGGTGGTCGCTTCAAAGGGCGCACGCTCTTCTCTGGGATGATCTACGCGCCGCTCGTTATGCCCGAAGTCATCACAGGCCTTTCGCTTCTTTTGCTCTTCATCGGCATAGGCCTCGACCGCGGCGTTCTGACAATCGTGCTGGCGCACACGACGTTCTCAATGTGCTACGTCTCTGTCGTCGTCTCATCACGCCTTGTAAGTTTTGACCGCTCCCTCGAAGAGGCGGCGCTTGATCTGGGTTGCTCGCCTTTTGAGGCCTTCCGCCTTGTCACCCTTCCAATTATCGCCCCTGCGGTGATCTCGGGCTGGCTTCTTGCCTTTACATTGTCTCTCGATGATCTCGTGATCGCCTCCTTCACAGCAGGCCCCTCGGCCACAACTCTCCCGATCAAGATTTTCTCTGCTGTGCGCCTCGGCGTCTCACCCGAGATCAACGCCCTTTCAACCATCATGATCAGCATCGTTACAGTCGGCGTTATAACAGCATCGCTTATGTCAAAACGCGCCACAGTGCGCCAGCAGCGCGAGGAGCGGGCAGCCGAAAGGGCCGCAGACTGATGCGGCGTATATTCTCTGATCACGCCTACTCAGACGACCGTACGGCAAAAAGCTATTGGTCCCAAACGGTCAGTGATGAAGCCCTCAAGCGCCCCCAACTGACAGGCGCCCAGACAGCTGATGTCGCTGTTATTGGCGCGGGCTTCACGGGACTTTCCGCCGCTCTTGCGTTGGCCGAGCAGGGTATCTCAGTCACAGTTCTTGACGCAGGATTTCCCGGCTGGGGCGCGTCTGGACGCAATGGGGGCTTCTGCTGCCTCGGTGGCGCAAAAGCGAGCGATAAGATGCTCGACCGCAAACATGGAAAACCCGCACGGCTTGCCTATCGCCGAGCTGAAGCAGATGCGGTTCGACATGTCGCAACACAACTTGAAAGACACCAGATCGAGGCCGACACGCACAGCAATGGGGAAACCCAACTCGCTCATAAAGCCAGTATCCAGTTTGATGATGACGCCCGCGCGATCGAGGAAAACTACGGTGTCACACCCACGCTTCACAGCAAGCAGGAGCTCCCCGCCCTCGGCATGTCGGGCCACTTTCACAGTGCCATCACAACACCGGTTGGCTTTGGCCTGAACCCACGTAAATACCTCGCTGGTCTCCTCAAGGCCGCAGAGACTGCAGGGGTAAAAATCTTTGGTCAAAGCCCTGTCAGCAAAATTGACCGTGCACAGGCCTACAGCCTCAAAACCCCTCAAGGCACGCTTGCCGCAGAGCAGCTCATCATCGCGACCAACGGCTATTCCTCCGAGGACGTCCCTACATGGATGGCAGCGCGCTATATGCCAGCGCAATCTTCAGTGCTCGTAACACGCGAGCTGACCGATACAGAGATCGCCAGCGGCTGGTCCTCCGATCAAGCCGCCTACGACAGCCGCACACTGCTGCACTACTTTCGTCTGATGCCAAACCGCCGCTTCCTCTTCGGAATGCGTGGTGGCCTTATGTCCTCCAAGAGCGCCGAGACCCGCAACAAACGCAAAATCCGCGCCGATTTCGAAGCCATGTTCCCCGCTTGGGCAGAGGTAGAAACACCCTTTTACTGGTCTGGAATGGTCTGCCTTTCCACAGGCCTCACACCCTTCGCAGGCCCTATTCCCGAGATGCCCGGCGCTTACGCAGGGTTTGCCTATCACGGGAACGGTGTCGCTATGGGGAGCTACACAGGCGCGCTTCTCGCCGACCAAGTCTTAGGCGCACGAAAACTGCAGACCCCAAAACTTATGCTGCAGCCGCCCAAGCGCTTCCCTCTTGGACCTGCCCGCCGCGCCCTGATGTATGGTATCTACGCAGGCGCAGCTCTCAAAGATCTCTAGTCTTTTTCTTTCCAAAAATATCTTGGGAGAGCGCGAGAGGGCAAAGCCCTCTCGCCTACCGCGACGCGCCAAAGGCGCGGCGCAATTCCTCACACAGAGCCAAAGCCCACATCAAGCGCGCTCAACACAGTGTCAATCTCAGCTTCAGAGATCGTCAGGGGCGGTGACATCAAGATGTTGTTCCCCCCCAGACGGACCATCGCCCCCGCATCATAGGCCGCCTTGTGGATACGCTTCATCGTCGGCATATCCATCGCCGCTTTGCTAGCCTTGTCAGACACGATTTCGATCCCCGTCATAAGCCCGTGACCGCCGCGCACATCGCCGATGATATCGTATTTTTCCGCCAGCTTGAGTGCACCTTGATAGAGCTGCGTGCCGCGTGCCGCCGCGTTTGTTTTCGTGTCCAAACGCAATGTCTCGCTCAGCGTTGCCGTCACAGCCGCCGCGCCAACAGGATGCGCAGAATAGGTATAACCGTGGAAAATTCCGGCCTCGCCCTTGGTATCTTTCTCAAACACATCCGCCACAGCCTCGCTCATCAACGCTGCGCCGACAGGGAAATATCCTGAAGTAATCCCCTTCGCCGTACTCATCATGTCAGGCTGTACACCCCAGTGCCGCGCACCACTCCAGTGGCCTGTTCGCCCAAAGCCCGTGATCACCTCGTCAGAGATCATTAGGATACCATGTCGTGTGCAAATCTCGCGCAGAAGCGGCATCAGGCTTTCATGCGGAACAATAACACCACCCGCACCCTGTATCGGCTCCATGATAAACGCCGCAATCGTGTTGGCACCCTGGAAGTTGATCTCGTCTTCCATCGCCTGTGCAATGAGTTGCGCCAGAACAGCTGGGTCCGTCTCGTTAAACGGATTGCGGTAGGTATAGGGGCTAGGCAGATGGAAGCAGCCAGGCAGAAGCGGCTCATAAGCAATACGGAAGCGATTGTTCCCATTCACACTCGCGCCGCCAAAATGCGTACCGTGATAGCCTTTCTTGAGGCTGAGAAACTTGGTGCGCGTCGGCTCCCCTTTGATGCGGTGATACTGCCGTGCAAGGCGCAAGCATGTCTCCACAGAGTCAGAGCCGCCCGATGTAAAGAAGACGCGCCCCATTCCATCGTCCTTAAAGAACTCGCGCACGGCATAAGACGCCTCGATTGCTGTGGGGTTGGAAGTGCCCGCAAAGGCCGAATAGTAAGGCAGCTCATATAGCTGCTTGGCGATAGCGTCTTTCACCACATCGTTTGAGTAGCCCAGATTGACACACCAAAGCCCGCCCACAGCGTCCACAACTTCCGCTCCGTCCAGATCGGTGATCTTCACACCGTGAGCACTTTTAATAATCGTCGGCGGATGCTCAAGGCTGTCGCCCGGCGCGCCCATCGGATGCCACATATGGCGTGCATTGTTCTCTTTGAGGAAGTTGTCGTCTTTCATCGCGCTCTCCATCGGGCTATTAAAGCTGGGCTCTACAAGAATTTGATCAAATCTAGCATGCCGCCCGATTCTGTCCAGCGCGATTACGTCCTGTAGCGCTCTACAAACGCCCTCAAGATATGCTCAGGAACCGTCACGCTCGCCGCATGGCACATTGCAATCAGGCTTTCGGCCTCTTCTGGTGCAAAATACCCCTTATGCTTATAGATATTGATCCGCGCTTCAAACTCAGCCGCATCTGCCTCGGGGTGAAACTGCGTCGCATAAACATTCTGCCCATATCGGATCATCTGGAATGGACAGCTTGGCGCCTCAACAAGATGCACACATCCCTCCGGCAAGCTTTGCAGCGCTTCCTTATGGCCCACAAAAGCTTCAAACCGCTCTGGCAACCCATGACAAAGCGGGTCAGCGCGCCCTGCTTCAGTCAGTCGACAATCTGCAGTGCCCACAGGCTCGCCATACCGCTCCTTACTGACGTTCTGCGCCAGATGATGACCCAAAACTCCGATCCCATAGCAACATCCCATAAACGGAAAGTCGCACTCTGTAATCGCTGGCATCAACGATAGAACGTCACGCTCGATCTTAGCTTCAATAGCGGTTTTTTCCTCGGGTGCGTCACTTACACATCCGGGCCCACCCCCAACAATCACACCTGAATAGTCACTCAAATTCAATGCGTCAGGCAAATCTTCACAATCCAACCGCACGCGACACACATCTTCAGGCCCAAGCCCTCCTTTGGCGCAAATCGCAGCAAACTCATTGTCTGCCGCCTCTGCCTCTGGACGCAGTTGCAAGATCAGAAAGGGTTTCATGGGCCATATCCTTTTGCTATGGCTCACTTGCATCGCCTTGACCCCAAAATGCAATCCCTTAGGTTGGTCAGGCGCAACACGCAAAGGGGCTTAAAATAGCACAGCGCTGTCTCATAGTCGCAGAATACAAGCGCCACTGCGCACAAGCGCGAGGCCAATAAGCTATGAAACCTCTTCTATCAGGTCTCATGGCGCGCCCCCGTCATTCTGGCGGTTCCTCGCCCAAAAATAAGATTGGCAAGGCACTCACGGTCGATCTTTGGTGTCACGCCACAGAGCCTGCACATGTGCCAGCCTTTGCCCAGCTGCGCCGCAGCATTGCTTTAGAGCGCCCAGATCTAACCTGCCTGATAACGACAGATGGCAGCCTCTCCATTCCTGATAGTCTCGATGCGTCGATCAACACAGCCGTGATCCCTCGTGAAGGAAACAGCATCACTGCGTTCTTTACCCAATACGCACCGCGCCTTTGCCTTTGGGCTGGCGGCTGGATTAACCCAGCTCTCGCGCAGGAGGCTGACAAACGCGGCATCCCTCTTTTTCTGCTCGATGCCCATGCCGAAGGGTTTCAGACCAATGTCTGGCGAGGACAAGGTCTGTCACAGCGCCGCGCGCTCAGACTATTTTCGACTTTTCTCGCCCGCGACAGCGAAGCTGAAACAGCTCTGCGCAAAATGGGCGTAGAAGCGGATGATATCTTTGTCGCAGGACGGATGCAGCAAGGCATCCCAACTCTGCCATGCAACGAAACGGACCTGAACGATCTCTCCGCCGCACTTAACTCACGCCCCTCGTGGCTGGCCGCTTGCGTGCGTGCAGAGGAGCTCGACATTATCCTACCTGCACATTTCAAAGCCAGCCGAGCAGCTCATAGGCTCTTGCTGATCCTCGTGCCCGATGACGAGAATGAATATGAAGCCTTCAAAGACGCCTTAGAGCAACACCAGCTGCGCTACACCATCTGGCCCGAGACAGACGGGCTAAGCGATGAAACAGCTCAAGTCCTCTTGGCAGAAGATCCGTTTGAGTTGGGCCTATGGTTTCGCGTGTCTCCTGTGAGCTTTATGGGCGCATCCCTTGTGCCAGGCCACGGTGGCCACAATCCCTACGCCGCAGCCAACCTTGGCTCAGCGATCCTTTATGGTCCGAATGTCGGCAAATATCTTGAAAGCTATTCCCGCTTTGCTGCAGCAGGCGGCGCGCGTATTGTGCGCGATGTAGATACACTCACAGCTGCCGTCAGTCAGCTTTCCGCTCCTGACCGAGCCGCTCAAATGGCCATGGCGGCTTGGGAAATTGCCACTGAAGGTGCAGATGTCACAGATCGCATCACGTCGCTGGTGCATGACGCCCTAGATCATCTGGAGGAAAGCTGATGCAAACGCCCCGCTTCTGGTTCCGCCCACGCAGCTGGCAGTCGGTGCTCCTTGCCCCTCTAGGGGCTCTTTATGCGCTTGGCACAGCGCGCAGAGTGGCGCGCGCAGAGACGGTAAATCTGGAAACGCCCGTGATATGCGTGGGCAATATAAACGCAGGTGGAACAGGAAAAACTCCGACGGTCATTTACCTTGTTCAAGAGCTTCAGGCACTCGGGCATACCCCGGTTGTTGTCTCGCGCGGCTATGGCGGTGCTCTCCAAGGGCCTGTCTTGGTCGATCCACGCAGCCACACCGCCTCCGATGTCGGCGACGAGCCGCTTTTGCTTGCTGCCTTCTGCTCTGTCGTGGTCTCCAAATCACGCCTCCAGGGCGCTGAGCGTGCCGAGCAAGAAGGCGCAAGCGTCATCCTCTTTGACGACGGTTTTCAGGATCCTTCCGTTCACAAAGACCTTTCCTTTGTGGTTGTTGATGCCAAGCGCGGCTTTGGCAACGGGCGCTGCATTCCTGCAGGGCCTCTTCGCGAACCAGAAGAAATAGGTCTCGCCCGCGCCGACGCCCTCATCACAATCGGCTCAGAGTCCGAGCAAGCAATCTTCGTCACCCGGGAGTCTCCCCCCCGTTTTCATGCCGCCCTCGAACCCCTTCCAATGGGTATGGACTGGGCAGGAACCCGCGTTCTTGCCTTTGCAGGAATCGGCCATCCAGAGAAATTCTTCACGACCTTAAAACACCTCGGGGTCGAGATCATTCACGCGGAGGCTCTGGCCGATCACCAGCCCCTTACATCAGCCCTTATGAACCGCCTGAGCGCCGACGCCAAACGCCACAACGCCCGCCTCGTCACCACAGAAAAAGATGCCGTCCGCCTGCCCCAAGCCTTCCGACAGGAGGTGCTGACCCTGCCAGTGCGCCTAAAGGTCACAAACGCATCTGCACTCAAGAGTTTGCTAGAGCAACTGCGTCCCTAGCCCTTCCTCTTTCTAAAAATATCCCGCGGAGCGCGAGGGGCGGGCCCCTCGCTTTGGTTGGGTTGTACTCAGCACAATTCGAAGCAGCTTACCCATCCTCTCCCAGCTTTGGTGAGGGGCGTTTCAAAGCGAGTTCCGCATCTGAAAAAACAAATGGCGAGCGAACACTCGGGACACCATCAAGCTCTATCTGCATCCCACGTGCCTTCACATGTGGATCATCAAAGACCTCCGCCATGTCATTGATCGGCCCAGCAGGGATTCCCTCTGCCTCACAGCCCGCAAGAAGCTCTGCCTTGGTCCGCTTGGCAGTCTCGGCCATCAATAACGCAATCATCGCGGGCCTATTTTCAACTCGGTCCGCGTTGGTCAAATAGTCTGCGTGCTCTTTCATCCAGCCGAGATCCAAGAGATCGCAGAGTCGGCGATACTGCCCGTCATTGCCCGTCGCGATAATGATATGCCCATCGGCACAATCAAAAACCTGATAAGGCGTAAGGTTTGGGTGATAATTGCCTGTCCGGCCGGGGGGTGTGCCCGTGGTCAAATAATTAAGCCCTTGATTGGCCGTCACAGAGACCGCCACATCCAGCAAAGCCATATCAAGATGTTGTCCCCGTCCCGTCCGTTCGCGCTGATAGAGTGCTGCAAGAACACCAGCAACAGAATAGACTCCTGTAAACACATCGGTGATCGCAACACCCGCGCGTTGTGGCTGCCCATCCGGCTCGCCCGTGATCGACATAAGCCCGGACATGCCCTGAATAATATAGTCATATCCCGCGCGGTGCGCATAAGGACCCGTTTGGCCAAAGCCCGTGATCGAGCAATAGATCAGCCGCGGATTGACCTCGGCAAGGCTTGCATAGTCGAGCCCATATTTGGCCAAGCCTCCAAGCTTGAAATTCTCGATCAGGATGTCCGCATCCTTCACAAGCTCACGCACCTGCGCCTGCCCCTCAGGCGTGCGAAAGTCGATTACAACGCTCGACTTCCCACGATTACAGGAGTGGAAATACGAGGCCGATTTATCCTCGTCACGCTCCACAAATGGAGGCCCCCACTGACGTGTGTCGTCGCCTTGAGGCGCTTCAACCTTGATGACATCTGCACCAAGGTCTGCAAGCGTTTGCCCTGCCCAAGGCCCCGCCAAAATCCGCGCGAGCTCAATGACCTTGAGTCCTTCCAGAGGTGCGCTCATAACTCAGTTACCGAGCTGCGCGTCGATCACTTCACGTAGCTTGGCGTAGTTGTTGCCCGCCACACGATCCTGACCAATGATAAATGATGGTGTCGAGTCAATCCCGTCAGCTTCAACATTCGCCTGATACCAAGAAATCAGACTTTGCGCCTTGTCCTGATCCTCAAGGCAGGCGTCAATCGTGTCTGACGACAGGCCGGCAACACGCGCTATTTTGCGCAGGCCGTCTGCCATTTGCACAGGATCACCGCCGCCCATCCAGTCGCGCTGGCCTTTATAAATCAGGTCCGTGATCCCGAAGAACTTCTCTTCCCCGCCGCAACGCGCAACCATAGACGCCCAGAGCGCAGCACGGTCAAAATATACCTCGCGGTAGGTAAAGTGGACCTTGCCTGTATCGATGTAGTTCGCCTTCAGCTCCTTGAAGCCCTCGCGGTGAAAAGCTCCACAATGCGAGCACGTAAACGACGCATACTCGACAACCTTCACAGGCGCGTCTGGGTTGCCCAAGGTCATTTCAGTGATCTCGGACACCGCAGCGTCACTCGTTTCCGCTACAGTTTCCGTCTCTGCCTCGGCTTGAGCTTGCGGCGCGACTTCGACTTGCTTGGCGCCACCGCCGCTCATCGCGAAGAAGGCGGCACCACCGCCAAGGATTGCAACCAGTGCAATAATAAGAATGTTGCGGTTCATAAAAAATCTCTCTTCTAGCGTTTGTGTTTGGATAAAACGTTTTGGCCCAGCGCTTCAAGGGCCAGCCGCAAACTCTCGTTGCCGATATCTGCGGCTCGCGCCCTCACCTCTTGCACAACAGCAGGGTCGGGAGCCTTTGGCGCAACCTTGATTTTCCGATGCTCAAAATCTACCCGCCCCTCGGCAAAGCCCGTCGCATGGGTTTGGGTGATCCGAATACTAGAGATCGCATTATAGCCGTAAACTGCATTCACCTTCTCGCGCAGCTTGGCCTTTTGCATCTCAAGAACAGGCGCATTCGCCCCCGTCGTGAGCAAACACAAGGTCGCGCCAAAGCCGCCTTTGCCGTAGCTCATTTCGACAGGGCGGCTAATGCTGGCAATATCTGGGCCAGCAATCTCTTCCCAATGGGTCAAAAGTCGCGATACCGCAAAACCACGCTGTTGGGACACAGCGTTGATACGCTCTCCCATCAGGTTCGCCGCGCGCTTAAAGCCGCGGTTCCGCTTGGTTTGGCTTGCATCTTTATTCATCAACGCCATGTTACCTGCGCAAAGGCTCCTTGGACAGAGCGATTGGTAAACAGGGAATAAACAATGCGTGACACGGCGAAGGCCTCAGATCTGCTCGACTGGTATGACACGCACGCGCGCACCCTGCCGTGGCGCACAAGCCCATCTGACAGAGCCGCTGGCATCATGCCTGATCCCTACGCAGTTTGGCTCTCCGAAATTATGCTCCAGCAGACAACTGTCGCTGCCGTCAAATCTTATTTCACGCGCTTTCTGTTGCTTTGGCCTACGGTTGAGGCGCTCGCCGCCGCGCGCGATGAAGACGTGATGGCGGAATGGGCTGGCCTTGGGTACTACGCCCGCGCGCGCAACCTGCTGAAATGTGCACGCGCCGTCACAGAGTTAGGCGGCTTCCCCCAAACACGCGCCGAGCTTGAGGCCCTTCCTGGAATTGGTCCCTATACGTCTGCGGCTATTTCCTCGATCGCCTATGATCATCCAGAAACCGTGCTGGACGGCAATGTTGAGCGCGTGATGTCGCGGCTTTACACTGTGTTAGAGCCGCTTCCTGATAGCAAAGAGACGCTCCGCGCCCATGCCGCTGGTCTGACGCCTGACCAGCGCGCAGGCGATTATGCCCAAGCAGTTATGGACCTCGGCGCAACACTCTGCACGCCCAAATCCCCCGCTTGCGGCATCTGCCCGTGGCGTGCGCCCTGCACGGCCCGCGCCGAAGGAATCGCCGATACCTTACCCCGCAAGCGCCCCAAAGCGGCCAAGCCCACACGTCTCGGTATCGCCTACATCGCGCGTCGCGAAGATGGCGCTTGGTTGATGGAGCGCCGCCCCGACAAAGGCCTCCTCGGCGGGATGCTCGGTTGGCCCGGAGCCGCTTGGGGCGATGAGCGCGTCGCCGCGCCGCCCCTTGAAGCCGACTGGCAAAAGGTCAACGCCGAAGCGCTTCACACCTTCACACACTTTCACTTGCGCCTTGATATCCATATCGCAATTCTGCCCCAAGACGTCGAAATCGAGGGGCTAGAATTCGTGCCCAAGCACAGCTTTTCACCCAAGGCCCTGCCCACTGTCATGCGAAAGGCATTTGACCTCGCGCAAAGCGCGTTCAACACTGCCTCGCAATAATTCTGCCAATTGTCCTGAGTAAAGGTTCGTCAAATGCTCAATGCCCAACAAGTCGCTAGTCTCAGCCGCGCCCTGCCATTCTGGCTTTCGTTGACGCTCATTCCGCTTGCCTGGATCGGAGCGTTTTATGGCGGTTGGACAGTCGCTCTCCTGCCACTGGCGACATGGTATCTGTTCTCTGGTCTTGACGCCGTCCTTGGCCTCAACACAGAAAATGCAGACCCTAACATTGGCGAAGAACATCTGGCGGCCTACTCTCTCATCACCAAAATCTGGATCCCCCTCCAGTTTATCACACTCTTCGGTCTGCTTTATTATGTCCCCCGCGCTGAGCACCTCGAGGCGCTCGAAACCGTCGTACTGTTCTTTGGTGTCGGTGTGATTACAGGCACAGTCGGGATCAACTACAGCCACGAGCTGATGCATCAGAAAAACAAGTTCGAGCGCTGGCTTGGTGATATCCTTCTCTCAATGGTGCTCTACTCGCACTTTCGAACAGAGCACCTGCTTGTGCATCACCGCTACGTCGGGACACCGCGCGACGCTGTAACGGCACGCTACAACGAGGGGTTTTACCGCTATTTCCCCCGTGTGCTTCGCGAGGGCCTAAGCTCTGCGTTCAAAGCCGAAAAAGAAATGCTCGCCCGCAAGGATCTGCCGTGGAGCGATACTTCCAATCCCTTCTTCCGCTATTGGGCGCTACAAGCCGCGATGCTGGTTCTGGCGCTCATTGTCGGCGGTTGGATGGGTCTCGCGCTGTTTCTGTGGCAAGCTTTTTCCGCTGTCTGGCAGCTTGAGCTTGTAAACTACATCGAACACTACGGCCTGACACGCAAACATCTCGGCGACGGCAAATACGAGCACGTGATGCCTCACCACAGCTGGAACGCAGCGCACAAGGCCTCAAACTGGCTTCTGATAAATCTTCAGCGCCACTCCGATCACCACTACAAGCCAGACCGCCGCTTCCCGCTCTTGCAAAACTATGACGCGGCGCAAGCACCACAGCTGCCTTATGGCTACCCGCTGATGACAATGGCCGCGATGGTTCCACCGCTTTGGCGCAAGAAAATGAACCCACGCGTGCGCAAATGGCGCGAAATGTACTACCCCGAAATCACCGAGTGGAAGCCTTATAACAAGGCGACAAACCCGATGCCGCGCTAGGCCTCATTTTGCGGAAGATGTCCTGTCTTCACATAGATCAAACAGCCCTCATCCGACCACGGCGCGTGCTTTGAAAGGTGGGGGCTTCTGATCCAGCTTCCAGCAGGATAGCGACCATGCTCATCCTGAAATGTCCCCTCAAGCACAAATATCTCTTCGCCGCCCCAATGCGCATGCTGGTTAAACTGTGTGCCCGCCGCCCAGCGCACCAAAGCAACGTTCTCACTCGCACAAGAATGTAGGGGCAAAACAGACAGCCCCTCAACCATACCGGGGCGAAACGCGGCCGCGCGCGTATCAATCGCAAATTGCTCTTGGTCGTCGGCATCAAACTGATGCAGCTTCACAAGGATCGTGCAGCCCTCTTTTGTGTGCGGCTTATGGCTCGTCCCGATCGGGTTCCGCACATATGTACCAGCAGGGTAATCGCCCGTCTCATCCGAAAAGACGCCCTCAAGAACAAGAAACTCTTCGCCGCCGCCATGGGTATGTGTGTCAAACTGCGAGTCAGGCGCAAAACGCACAATCGTCGTCGCCCGCGCCACTTCGTCGCCGATGCGATCAAGCATCATCCGTTCGACACCGGCCGCAGGCGAAGATACCCACTCATAGTCCTCAGGACGCACAACCACCCGCTGTGAAAAATCCGCGTTAATATGCATCATGTCTCTCCTCAAAAGGCTTTGGCCATAGCTACCCTTCGGATGCGCCAAGGGGAATAGGTCCGCCCCGTCACATTCCCGTCAGCGCTATTTTTTACCCTTCTTCTTTGGCTGCTTCGCAATGCGCCCAAAGGTTCTGTCTCTCGCGCGCCGCGGGCTCAGGCTTTCTGAGTTAAAAGCGTCTTCCGCGACAAGCTTTTTCCAGCGCTCCAAGCGCGCCTCGCCAATCTCACCCGCCGCAAGCGCGCTCTTGATAGCACAGCCCGGCTCACTCTCGTGCATACAGTCCCGAAAGCGACACTGCGTGCTCAACTCTTGCAAATCAGCAAACAATTCGCCGAGCCCCGACGCCGCATCAGTAAGCTGCACCTCTCTCATGCCAGGCGTGTCCAGCACGGTGCAGCCGCTCACCAGCAAGTGGAGCTGGCGGCTCGTTGTGGTGTGCCGCCCCCGTGCATCGCCCTCTCGGATACCTTGGGTCTTGATCTCCTGACCGCCTGACAAAGTGTTGGTCAGCGTCGACTTCCCCACACCTGACGACCCGATGAAAGCAACGGTCTTACCAGGTTTGCACCATTCGGCCAGTCTCTCGCGTGGCTCCTCGCCGCGCCCGTCAATTGCGAGCACAGGCACATCTGCCGAGATTGAGCGCGCTTGGCTAAGGTAGCTTTCGACATCCTCCGCGAGATCAGCCTTGGTCAGCAAAATAACTGGCGAAGCCTTATCTTCAAGCGCAAGCGCAACATAGCGCTCCAACCGCGCAATGTTGAAATCATCGTTGCAAGACGTAACAATAAAGGTGGTATCAAGGTTCGCACCGATCAGCTGTACCTGCCGCTCAGGCCCCGGCGCGCGCCGCTTAATCAGGTTCTTGCGTTCAAGAACCACGCTCTCGGCAGGCTCTTCAGCATTCAACAATATCCAGTCACCCACCGTAGCATCAGGCCGCGGCGGAAGGATCGTGTCGATCCCCTCTCCCACGACATGATGACCGCTGCGATGCACTTCCGTCACTCTGACAGGCGGTGTCTCAGCCATCACGGACGCATCAGCTTGCTCTGCAAAGAACGGCCCCCACCCCAACTTTTGCAAAAGCGAAAGAGGCGCATTCTTTGGCCGCAAAGCCTCTGAGTCGTCGTGGGTCATTAAGGTGTGCTTTCCAATAGTGTTGCCGCCCAGTCTATATCAAAATACCGACAAAAAAAGGCCCCGCCTCTGGAGGAGGACGGGGCTTCAGTTAAAGTGCCGTGGAGTCAGGCCACAGGCACCGGCGGTGTTCGGATAAAGACAGAGCTCACCCGCTGGCTCAAATCTGAGCCATGATTTCGGGTGAATTCTCGTTTCAATTTAGTTGCGCATCTCGGCGCGGATCTGTTGGCGGAACAGTTCGATGGGAACTTGCTTGCCGTCTCGCTTGATGCTCCAGTAGGTCCAGCCGTTGCAGCTTGGTGCGCCTTCAAGATGCGCGCCCACTTGGTGAATAGATCCCTTGATATCGTCGCCGATCAGAGTGCCGTCAGCACGCACTTTCGCCTTGTGGCGGCCATTAAGGGAGTAAAGCTCTTCGCCTGGGCGCAGCATTCCACGCTCCACAAGCTGACCAAAAGGCACGCGTGGCTCGCTGCGTTTGCTCACGCTCACTTCAAGCGCTTCCTTGTCAAACTTACGCACATTGGCGATCCGTTTTTCAGCAACCTTGCGGTAGGCTTCTTCGCGTTCGATCCCGATAAACTCGCGACCCAGCATCTTGGCAACTGCGCCGGTTGTACCTGTGCCAAAGAACGGGTCCAAAACCACATCACCAACATTGGTCGAGCCAACCATCACACGGTGCAGAAGTGCTTCTGGTTTCTGTGTTGGGTGGGCCTTGTCGCCATTGTCGTCCTTAAGACGCTCGCCACCGTTGCAGATCGGAATAACCCAATCAGAACGCATCTGAATACCTTCGTTCAAAGCTTTCAGAGCTTCGTAATTGAAAGTGTATTTGCTTGTTTCGGTTTTACCCGCCCAAATCATTGTCTCATGTGCGTTGGTAAAGCGCTTGCCACGAAAGTTCGGCATAGGGTTTGACTTGCGCCACACCACATCATTGAGGATCCAGAACCCTTGGTTCTGAAGTTCGGCACCCATGCGGAAGACGTTGTGATAAGAGCCAATCACCCAGATCGCGCCATTCGGCTTCAGCAGGCGTCGTGCCGCAGCGAGCCATTCGCGTGTAAATTTGTCATAAACTTTGAAGCTGTCAAACTGGTCCCAGTGGTCATCCACCGCATCCACTTTTGAATTGTCAGGGCGATGCAAGTCGCCCTTGAGCTGCAAGTTATAGGGTGGATCAGCAAAGATCAGATCAATGCTCTCCGCAGGGAGCGCGTTCATACGCTCAATGCAGTCTCCGTCCAAAATGGTGTTCAAAGGAAGCGACACCGCGCTCTTTGCGTTCGTTTTCGTTTTCATTTTTCTGCCTCATACACGGTGCGTTTTGCACTCATTGGTTGAGGCCTAAGATGAGTCATTGACGATTCGCGGTCAATTTCTTTTTTGAATCAGTCACTTACATTTTTTTGTTGATACAAGATATTGTGCACTGGTTTGAACGAACGTCTATGGTGTGGGGTCACACCAAGATTTTGCAGCGCCAGTCTGTGACTTTTTGATGGATATCCGGCGTTTGTTTCCCAGCCGTAGCCCGGATACTGTTGCGCCAGTGCCGACATGACATAGTCTCGCCTGATTTTGGCCACAATCGAAGCAGCAGAAATGCTCACTGATTTGCTATCCCCCTTCACAATCGCCTCTGCCGAGACGGTGAGGCCCTTTGGAATGAGGTTTCCATCAATCAAACAATGGTCAGGCGGTGTCAAAAGGCCCGCGACGGCACGCTCCATCGCAAGATGCGAAGCACGCAAAATGTTGAGCTGGTCAATTTCTTCCACGCTCGCACTCGCCACGCTCACCTCGGCACAAGACAAAATCGCCTCCGCCAAACTTTCCCGCCGCTTGGCGCTCAGTTTCTTACTGTCGTTGAGCCCTTCGGGGATACGCGACATATCAAGCACAACTGCACAGGCTGTCACTGGACCCGCCAGTGGTCCACGGCCCACCTCGTCAACACCCGCAATACGGGCAAATCCACGGGCCATTGCCGCGCGCTCATAAGAAAAATCTGGGCCTGTCATTCTGCCAGATGACAGAGAGAGCAGGCCCAGATCAAGCAGGTATTATCCGTTCAGGCGGTATCCGTTCCGCTTCAGGCAGCCCGCCTGATAGCCCGTGCGCACACCACGTGGCCCCTTCACTCTGATCTCACAAGCGCGTGGAAGGCTCTCGGACCAGCGATAATTGTTCTGCAAACAACGCCCGTTCATATAGCGCAGCGTGTCACGGCGCGTCTGAACCGTGGTCAGACACCGCTGCGGCAAAGTCATTTTGCGAACACGCTGGGGCAAAGGCTTCGGATCTACTTGGACATGCCGACGCACACCATGACCATGTTGGTTCTGTGGTTTGGCATGATAACTGTGTTGATCACGGCGGTCGTCATTGCGATCACTGATCGCCTTCCCAAGCAACACAAGCGCCGCAATCCCAGCAATAGCGCGTGCAGTATCCCGATCGTCTGCACGGGCGGGTGCCGCGCTCAATGAAGCAGCAACAAGCGCACTCAACGCAATCGAAGCAATAAATTTACGTGACATTAGAACATCTCCTTTCGGTTTCAGGGCGGCACGCACTCTCTTGTGCAAACCAGCGATGAAGCCAAAATCAGAAATCCCCCAAAGTCAGGCAATAACAGCCCACTGCTATCAGATAGCATCTGCCCCAAGGGCGCATGGATATTGAATATCAATCCCAAAACGCGCAGTCTGATCGCATGAAAAACATCATACTTATATCCGCTGCTCTCGCGCTCCTCTCCTCCCCGCTTCACGCGGCCGATTGCTATGCCGACTACAAGGCCAAGCAAGACAACCCGCTTAAGCTTCACTATGGCGTCGCCCAAATCACAGGCGCCTGCACCGCAGCCTCCGCCCGTTCCCAGCTTACGCCACGCCTTGCCAAAGGCGGATGGGTGTTGCTCAATGTTGTTTCGGTGTTTGACGCCAGCGGCCTTAATGAGAGGAAAGAGAGTGCAGGACCCTTCTATCTCCGCTTCTGAGCGTATGAGTAATCCAAACCGCACCGTCTTTATCGGGATCGCGGCAATCGTCGCAATCTTGCTCATCGCCGCCGTCGTGCTGTTCTTCACGCTCCCCGATGCTGGCGCTTTCAACGCGCGAGTTGAGCAGCTCTTTGTCGAAAATGACAACTTGAGCACGCAAGCAGAAATCAAATTGCTCGAAATTCTGGCCCAGTCCGGTACAGCCTTCTCAGACACGCTCTCAAGCTACCGAATGGTGATTTTTGTGTTGCTTGTTTTCGCCGCCGCAATGCTTATCGCCGCGTTCGTCTTTCTCATGATGCTCGCCGCCTTCAGCCGCCGCATGGCCACCATTGAGCGCTCAGGGATTCAGGTTAATTCACTCCTCATCAGTCGTGAAGAAAACACCGTCTATCTGAACAACATGGGGTTCAAGCTCACAGGCGCCGCTATGGAAACCCTAAGTGTCCTCGCCGAAGCCCGTATGGATGACGATGTGCTCAACGGCGCTGAAATAGAGGCCGTCATCTCAGGTCGCCTCGCCTCAGATTGCGACGAAGCGGCAGGCGCCACTCGTATCAAGCGTTTGCGCGACACATTGGGCAATCAGCTTGTCTCAGAACTGCTGATCAAAAACATTGCCCGTCGTGGCTATATCCTCAGCATAGACAAAAGCGTGATCCAAGTGCTCTAGCCCCCGAAAGAGCTGTTTTCTTTTTCTTTCCAAAAGTATCCCAGGGGGTGCGGGGGACTGGTCCCCCGCTTCAATCGGGTTTTCGCAACGCGAAAATCCGAAATCAAATCGCCGCGCGTAGATTTGCCATGAGCGCAGTCAAGTTCTTCACATAAAGCTCGCCCTGCAAACGTCCTTCAGCATCAAACTCATTGTAGCTTGCCGCAACTGTCACTTCGGGACCGGCAACAATTTTGGGCTGAAAGGGTGTCATGCAGCTGTGCAACATAACAAGCCCACGGTCGCCACCAGAGCGCCCCGCTGCTGATGACATCAGCGCAACAGGCTTGCCCGCCCATGCGCTGCCCTCCACACGGCTCACCCAATCCAGCGCATTCTTCAAAACGCCAGAAAGGCCACGGTTATACTCCGGTGTCGAAATCACGACAGCATCCGCCTCAGAAATCTGTGCCGCAAGCTTTTGCACAGCAGCAGGCACGCCTTCAGCCGCTTCCAGATCGCCGTCATAAAGTGGCAGATTGAGGTCAGCGAGTGTAAGCTTTGCATCGCCCATAAGCCGCGCCGCTTCTTGCAGCAGCAAGGTGTTGGTTGAGCCTTTGCGCAGAGCGCCAGAAAGTCCGAGAAGTTTTACATGAGCCATTGTGGCCTCCATTTATGAAGTCCCCTCGCTCCTAAACTGACGGCGCTCCCACAGCAATTCTCACAAGCGCACAGCCCCTGTGCAAAAAAGAAAAGGCCCCACCGTTTCTGGCAGGGCCGGTTCATGTCGATGTCACGAAAGTTATACGCTTGGCGTAATCACAATCTCCACACGACGGTTCAGTTGACGGCCTTCTGGCGTCAAGTTCGTCGCCAAAGGCATGTCTTCGCCGCGGCCCACGGCCTGCATGCGGAAGCTGTTCACACCTTCACTCGCCAAGATAGCCGTAACCGCCTGTGCGCGGCGTAAGCTAAGGCTCTGATTATAGCCTGCGTCGCCCGTGTTATCGGTATGCCCAACCACTTGCACAGTTGACTCGCCATAGGTGTTGAGGCTGCTCGCCACAGCGCGAATATCGCTTGTAAGGTCAGGGCGCAGGCTCGCACTGTCTGTCGCAAACAAAATATCCTGCGGCATCGTCACAATCAGGCGCTCGCCCGTATTCACAATCTTCGCATCATTGCCAAGCTTGGCCCGCAAATCCCGCTCTTGCTGATCGAGCGCTGCACCCGTCAGCCCGCCAAGACCTGCTCCGACAATTGCGCCACGAAAGGCGCCTTTCTTGCCGTCACTTTGGGTCAGTCCGCCAATAAGCGCCCCTGCGGCCGCCCCGATCAGCGCACCTTCCTTGGCTTTGCGGTTCGGATCATCAGGATTTACAAGTCCCGGGTCAGTACACCCTGCAAGCAATACCATCGCGCTCACAGCGCTCACGCTAATAAATTTTGAAATTATCTTCATATCTGCCTCGTCTTTTTTGCCACACACTCTGTGGCTTGTGTGCTATATATACGCCTTGCCACCGCCCACAAAGAAGCAACACTCGCGTGATCGGCAGCAATTCGCCCATCCGCTCACGCCTCTTCGCGCGCAGACTCCCAAGCAAGCAGTGCACGTTTCACAGGCAAGCCCCAGTGATAGCCTCCCAGCGCCCCTGATTTTCGAAGCGCACGGTGACACGGGATCAACCAGCTCACAGGGTTGCGTCCCACAGCCGTACCAACCGCCCGCACAGCCCTAGGATGTCCAATCGCCCCAGCAATCTCGCTGTATGTGGTCACATGGCCCGAAGGGACTTGCAACAAAGCCTCCCATACCTTGATCTGAAAGGGCGCCCCGATAAGGTGCAGTGCCGTTTCGCCGCTTTGCTCCTGTCCCGCCTTAACCCAGCCATGAAGCGCAGCTGGTTTCTCTACAAATCCCGCCTTTGGCCAGCGCTGCGCCAAGTCCTCAAAGCAAGCCTCACGGCCCATCTCTTCGGCAAATCCCATGCCGCAAATTCCGCGCTTTGTGCCCATCACAAGCGTTTCGCCAAAGGGTGTATCAAACCAGCCATAGTTCACAGTCAGTCCCGCCCCCTTCTTGGCAAACTCCCCGGGGCTCATTGCTTCCCAACGCAGAAAAAGGTCGTGCAGCCGGCCGCCGCCTGACAGTCCAACAGATTGCGCTGTTTCAAGCGTGGTAAACCGCTCGTTCAACATCCGCTTCGCCTGCCCAAGCTGCAAATACTGCTGATAGCGCTTGGGAGAGACACCCACCCATGCGGAAAAGACCCTTTGAAAATGTGCCGTACTCATCTGCATCTCACCCGCCAGAGCCTCAAGCGAAAGCGGCACCTCAGACGCGTCAATCGCCTCCAAAGCACGGCGCATAAGTTGGTAATGATAGCGCCCTTCGGGCTGATCCATCTTCATCATATGTCTCCTTAGCTGATACCCTAGCCTCCAGAACGCCCCCCCGCGACCCGTTTCCTGCGCAAATCAATATCTTGCCTGTCGCCCCTCTCGCGGGCATACCTTCCCCATGGCCAAGCAACTCAATTATCAAACGCTCCGAGAGATTTTCACCCGCTTTCACGCAGCAGATCCCGCCCCCGTGGGCGAGCTCGATCATGTGAATGTCTATACCCTTGTCGTCGCCGTGGCGCTCTCCGCCCAAGCCACAGATGTAGGCGTGAACAAAGCCACAAAAGAACTGTTCAAAATTGCCGATACACCTGAAAAAATGCTGGCTCTGGGCGAAGAGGGTCTGATTGAGCACATCAAGACAATCGGCCTCTTCCGTAACAAAGCCAAAAACGTCATCAAGCTCAGCCGTATCTTGGTTGAGGACTATGGCGGCGAAGTCCCCAATTCCCGCGCAGCGCTTGTCTCGCTCCCAGGCGTGGGCCGCAAGACAGCCAATGTCGTGCTGAATATGTGGTGGCGTATGCCTGCGCAGGCCGTTGATACGCATATCTTCCGTGTCGGCAACCGCTCGGGGATTTGCCCTGGCAAAGATGTCGACGCAGTCGAGCGCGCAATCGAAGACAATATACCCGCGGACTTTCAGCTCCACGCACATCACTGGCTTATCCTGCATGGCCGCTACCATTGCAAAGCGCGCAAGCCGCTTTGCGCCACCTGTATCATCCGCGATCTCTGTGAATTTGAGGAAAAGAACCTATGAAAAAGTATCAAGTCGTCGGCATCGGCAACGCAGTCGTTGATGTGATCACCCAATCAACCGACACTTTCCTTGCAGAGATGGGGATCGCAAAAGGCATCATGCAGCTGGTCGAGACTCAGCGCTCAGAAGAGCTCTTTTCTGCAATGGACGAGCGCGTCCAGACTCCGGGCGGCTCGGTTGCCAATACAATCGCAGGCATCGGCAGTCTTGGCCTCGCCACCGGCTTCATAGGCCGCGTGCGCGACGATGAGCTAGGCCACTTCTACGCTGACGCGATGACACGCGAAGGCATCGACTTCGTAAATGCTCCCGTCGCAGGGGGCGAGCTGCCCACCTCACGCTCAATGATTTTTGTTTCCCCCGATGGCGAACGCTCGATGAACACCTATCTCGGTATTTCAGCCGAGCTTGGCCCCGATGACGTTGATGAAAGCGTTGCCGCTGGCGCTGAGGTTGTGTTCCTTGAGGGCTATCTCTTTGACAAAGACAAAGGCAAAGACGCCTTCATCCGTACAGCCCGCGCCTGCCGTGCCGCTGGCGGCAAAGCAGGTATCGCAATTTCCGATCCCTTCTGCGTCGAGCGCCACCGCGCCGATTTCGTCAGCCTCATCGAGAACGAAATGGACTTCGTCATCGGCAACGAAGCCGAAATTCGCTCGCTCTATCAGGACAATGATCTCGAGGCCGATCTCGCCCGCGTCGCCGCCGCATGTCCGCTTGTCGTCTGCACCCGTTCGGGCGATGGCGTCAGCATCATGCATGAAGGCAAGCGCACCGATATCCCCGTTACAAAGATCGTCCCCGTTGATGCCACAGGCGCAGGCGACCAGTTTGCCGCTGGCTTCCTCTTCGGCCTCGTTTCGGGCCGCGATATGGAAACATGTGGCCGTATGGGCAATGTCTGCGCCGCCGAGGTGATCAGCCACATCGGCCCGCGTCCCGAAGTCGACATGAAGGCGCTGTTCGCCGAGCACGGCCTGCTCTAAAGCCTCACGGGGCTGCAAGCACCAAATCAAGCAGCCCCGCAAACTCTTTGCTGTCCAAAGCATCAAACCGAAGACATAGCGCCCTGATTTTCTCAGCGCGCGCACGGCCCAAAACGGGGTCAGCAAACATATGGAATTTGTCGCGCATCTCGTCTTCACTCAAAGGCGCGTCCACATCGCCCCTCGCCGAGCGCGGCTCCGCCTCATACCGTGCGCCGTCTTTGGTAATAATCGTCACAGCCGCCCAGCGCTTCTCCACCGAACGCGCCGTCATCTCCGCATCGTCAATAAGTTCTGTCGCTTCACTCACGCGGATGATGTCTTGGTCTGCAAGAACAGCCGCGTCCATCTCACGCGCGCCAAACCCGCCACGCACAATCATCGTCGCAACAGGAAAGGCAATCGAATATGCGAGCTCGTCAATGCTCGCGGGCCTATGTCCCGCCAGCCGCGTGGCATAGTGAAACGTGCGAATTTCAACCCGCTCCACATCGGCGTGGTGCAGCCCGTTTTCCTCCATCAAAGCCTGCGCCGCATCCATTGAAGGGTGCGCCCAGCGGCAACACGGAAACTTCTTGTAATGCGTGTCCGCGAGTGTCATCCACTCAGAGCCTAAGCCAGCCCAAAATGCTGCCGCCTCCTCACTTTCACAAGTCAGCGCAGGTGCGCCCGTGAAGCCGTCCATCGCTAAATATCCAGCCGTCACACCACTGGGCGCGCCCCAGCCCACACCGTCGCGCAGCATGGTTGGAAAGTCGATACAGCGCATCATCTGGCTTCTTGGCCCGTGATATTCACCGATCCCAGCCGCGTGCCGCACACGTTCGTCATCAAGCCCAAGCATCCGTGCCACAGCCACAGCCACGCCCACGGCGGTCCAACTTCCCGAGGTGTGATAATCAGGGCAAGTGGCGTGCTGTGCCTTGCCCGCGCGCGTGCTCACCTCATATCCAATCGCCAGCCAGAGCAGAAAGTCTGCCCCTGTCACGGCACGCCCCTCAGCCCGCATAGCATCAGCAACCGCCAGCAAAGCAGGGAAAACCGCGCTGCCCACATGGCCCTTGTTCGGCGTCGTCCCGTCATGCGCATCGACACTATCAACGGTAAATCCACCAGCCATAGCCGCGCCCACCGGGCTCACAACTCGCCCATCCATCAGCATGCGTGCAGCACCCGCACTGCCAGCGCCAAAGAGACGAACAGTGCTCTTGCGGGCCGCCTCAGCCATATCAGTTGTCGCACCAATCGCGGCCACACCCATCGTGTCGGCAAAGCTCACCCTGAGCAAAGCGCGCATCGCCTCGGGCACATCTTCATATGTCAGCCCCGTGG
The DNA here is from genome assembly GCF_040580765.1 of Lentibacter algarum. Classification (GTDB taxonomy): domain Bacteria; phylum Pseudomonadota; class Alphaproteobacteria; order Rhodobacterales; family Rhodobacteraceae; genus Lentibacter; species Lentibacter algarum. The sequence continues at coordinate 2,922,833 of NZ_CP158687.1, forward strand.
CAAACTCATGCATCGCTTTTGTCATGAAAAACTCCCCCGCCTTTCAGCGAGAGAGTGACAGAGCTAGCACGTTTGAGAAGCCCTAAAATGTGGCGTCAGTCACCAAGCTTGGCATGAACCTCATCAAGATCAATCTCGCCAATCGGCATCTTGTTGGACGGGTCGTTGAAATCATACTTAAACAGCTCAAAGTCGCGTTTGAAAATCTCGTAGACCAGATGCATCGACATATCGTCAAAATAGTCTTCAACATTGTGCAGCCGCTTCGGCCCATGGCCTTCACTCTCGTTGAAGCGCGGGATTTTCTTAAGACTGACCTTATGAGGCGTCTCTATGGCGTCGAGTACTTTTTGCATCCCGTCGTTGAACTGTTCGGTCCAAAAAATGTTGTCATAACGCCCGCCATTGGCCACAAATGTGCCCACATGTCCCGACATCGCACTCCAGTGAATGTCCGGGTCCATCGGGCGCCGCCATCTGATGGTATCCCGTGCAAAGAGCAAAAAGCGCCGGAAGCTCTTAATCTGGTCAAACTCTTCCTTACCATCGTCGCCACCCACTTCGATCCCGTATTTCTGGATCAGAAGGGGCACAAGGTTGCCCCGATAGCGGCGGCCATTGCGCTGAATCCCACAAATTTTGTCAAAAAAGCTAGAAAGAATGCGCGTGTAAGGGTTTCGCACACAAGTAAACGCATATGAATTATGAGTTTTCACATTGGCGTTGATCAGCCCCTGGCTTTCTTCGCGCGCCCATTTGTGCAAACCGTCTGTTGCATCATGGATATCACCATCAAAAAACGCGCCGTGGTCAGAATAATACATGATCTGGCCGATGGTCGAGCACGCACACTTTGGTACCACGCGGTACACTACGCTCTCACTTTCGGTCATCCACGTTCCGGGAAAGCCCATATTTCGCCTCCTAAAGCTGCGTTGCGCAGCGGTACTCGTTATTTTTAATCGCAAAAAAGCAAATATTTCGTGTTTATTCAACTGCACTTCATCTTTATCAAGTAAACAGTGTGTCTAACTAGGGGTAAATGTTTCGAAAATGGCAAAAATAGCTTTCATCCTTCTTTGCCATAAAGACCCAGAGGCCATCATCAAGCAGGCCGAGCGCCTCACGGCTGTGGGCGACTATATGTCGATCCACTTTGATGCGCGCGCCAACCCAGACCATTTCGAAATGATAAAATCCGCGCTTGAGGGCAATCCAAACGTAGCCTTCGCCAAAAAGCGGATCAAATGCGGTTGGGGCGAATGGTCCTTGGTCCAAGCCACGCTCTACGCCGTCGAAGCCGCTGTTGACGCTTTCCCACGCGCCACGCATTTCTAAATGCTCTCTGGCGATTGCATGGCCATCAAATCTGCCGAATACGCCCATGAGTTCCTTGATCGTGCCGATGTCGACTATGTCGAGAGCTTTGACTATTTTGACAGTGACTGGATCAAAACTGGCATGAAAGAAGAGCGGCTCATCTATCGCCACTTCTTCAACGAGCGGACCCAAAAGCGCCGCTTTTACGCCGCCTTCAATTTTCAGCGCAAACTCGGCCTCACCCGCAAAATCCCAGAAGATCTCCAGATCCAAATCGGCAGCCAGTGGTGGTGTCTGCGCCGCCGTACTGTCGAATGGATCCTTGATTTCACAAAAAAGCGCCGCGACGTCATGCGCTTTTTCAAGACCACGTGGATTCCCGACGAGACATTTTTCCAGACGCTGGTCCGCCACCTCGTCCCCGAAGACGAAATCCAGACCCGCACGCTCACCTTCCTTATGTTCACCGACTATGGCCTGCCAGTCACGTTTTACAACGATCACTACGATCTTCTGCTCAGTCAGGACTATATCTTCGCCCGCAAGATCAGCCCCGAGGCCAAAGAGCTCAAGCGCCGCCTCGGCCTGCTTTACGCAACCCGCGGATGGGATTTCAAAATCTCGAATGAAGGCGCATCTCTCTTCAAGTTCCTGACAGGACGGGGCCGTATTGGCCGCCGCTTCGGTCTGCGCTTTTGGGAGAACGAAGGCTCCCTTGGCCGCGAGCGCGAAATGCTGATCGTCGTCTGCAAAAAATGGCACGTCGCCAAACGGCTTGTGGAGCGTATCCGAAAGATGACCAATGTGCCTTGCATCGAGTATCTCTTCAACGAAGAAGGAACGGCCCTTCCAGACCTTGGCGGCATCCAGTCCACAATGGGCAAGCGTCACCGCCACCGCCGCGCGCTGGTGCGTATGTTGTTTGACTACTACGAAACCGACCAGCTTGTCGTTTGCATTGATCCGAGCAATCTCGACCTCTTGCAAGACTTCTGCGCCGACCGCTCCAAAACGCGCCTTCTCGAAATCGAGTGCCGCTTCTCTGACGAATACCTAACAGGTCACGCAAAGCGCGTTGGCCTTGCTGGCGAGAAAACCCCTAAGGAAACGCTAGAGCGCCTGCTTCCCACAATCCGAGCAGATATGGTTCACGAAAGCGACGAGCTGCGCGACGCCAATTTCGATGGTCACTTCCGTATCCGCGAAACCGAGAGCATCGAGGCCAATGCCGCAGCCCTCGCCCAATTCCTCGCGGCCACGCCCGAGAAAGCTTATGAAATTGCCAATATTGACTATCTCTTTGCCGATTGATCAGGCCGCGCGCTCGCCTTATAGTATCGCCAACATCACGCGCGGTAAGGACAAAGCAACATGACAACCCAAGCACCAGAAACCAAGCTCGTTGACAGCTACCGCGTGGCCTGTGACGGCGGCGAAGGCGGCCACCCCCGCGTATGGCTCCAAATTCCGGGTGAGCACGGCTGGGTCGAATGCCCCTATTGCGACTGCCGCTATGTCCACAAAGACTTTGAAGGCAAAGTCTAAACAACAACACATTCCGCAAGAAACGGGTCGCCCACGGGCGGCCTTTTTGTTTGTGCGTTCCAAAGAGAGGCGCGCATGATCAATTTTTGCAGATTGCCCCTAGCCGAAGACTTCGCCCTTTAAGCGCAGCCCGCTTCGTGGCAAACCTATGGGGCATCCAAGGGGAGACACGCGCATGACATTCGGCAAAGGCTGCCACCTTCATCTGATCGACGGCTCCGCCTTCATCTTCCGCGCCTATCACGCGCTACCCCCGCTCACGCGCAAGTCCGATGGCCTGCCCATCGGCGCGGTCGCGGGCTTTTGCAACATGCTCCACCGCTATGTTGAGGGCAACACAGGCCCAGATGCGCCCACACATGTCGCCGTGATCTTTGACAAAGGCTCCCATACCTTCCGCAACGATATGTATGACCTCTACAAAGCCAACCGCGAGGCCATGCCCGAAGACTTGCGCCCGCAAATGCCGCTCACCCGCCGCGCAACCGAAGCGTTCAACATCGCCTGCAAAGAGCTAGAGGGCTATGAAGCGGACGACATGATTGCCACGCTGTCTGTACAAGCCCGCGAAGCTGGCGGCCGTGTGACCATTATCTCCTCTGACAAAGATCTGATGCAGCTGGTCGGCGGCGGCGTCGAAATGCTAGACGCAATGAAAAACCGCCGCATCGACCGCGAGGGCGTGCATGAGAAGTTTGGGGTTTATCCCGAGCGCGTTGTCGATGTTCAGGCTCTCGCAGGCGATTCTGTTGATAACGTTCCCGGCGCGCCCGGCATCGGTATCAAGACCGCCGCGCTCCTGATAAATGAATACGGAACCCTCGAAGAGCTCCTCGACCGCGCTGGCGAAATCAAACAGCCCAAACGCCGCGAAACCCTGATCGAGCACCGCGCCCAGATTGAGCTTTCCAAACGCCTCGTGCAGCTTGATTGCGAAACACCGCTCGACTTTGGCCTTGATGATCTTGAAGTCAAAGACCCTAACTCAGACACGCTCCTGAGCTTTCTCGCCGAAATGGAGTTTCGCACGCTGTCCAAGCGCATCGCCGACCAGCTCGGCGCCGAAGCACCAGAGATCGTTGAGCCTGACGCGCCTAGCGCCCCCGCAGGCACACCCGAGGCGCCCGATTTTGGCGAAGCAACCTATGAGAAGGTCAGCACAGCAGAAGAACTGGAGCGCTGGATCGCCCTCGCCCGCGCGCGCGGCTACGTCGCCGTGGATACCGAAACCACAGGCTTAGACGAAATGCGCGCCGATCTTGTTGGGGTCTCTCTCTGCGTTGAGGCAGGTCGCGCCTGCTATATTCCACTGGCCCACAAAGAGGGCGAAGAAGGTCAGCTCTTTGGCTCTGACGAATTGACAGAAGGCCAAATTGGGCTGGAACAGTGCCTATCCCTGATCAAGCCATTGCTCGAAGATCCGTCCGTAATGAAAATCGGGCAGAACATGAAATACGACGCCAAGATGCTCAAGCGCTACGGCATCGATATCGCACCGATTGATGACACCATGCTCATGTCCTACGCCCTGCACGCAGGCGAACACAATCACGGCATGGACGCTCTCTCAGAGCGCTACTTGGGCCACAACCCCATCCCCATCAAATCACTCCTCGGCGGCGGCAAATCCGCGATCACATTTGACCGTGTCGGGATCGACGACGCCGTGAAATACGCATCCGAAGACGCTGACATCACGCTGCGCCTCTGGCAAATCTTCAAGCCACAGCTTCATGCGCAGAAAGTCACGTCTGTCTACGAACGTCTCGAGCGCCCGCTTGTGCCTGTGCTGGCGCAAATGGAAATGCACGGCATCAAGGTCGACCGCGACACGCTCAGCCGCATGTCCAACGCCTTCGCACAGAAAATGGCGGGACTTGAGGCAGAGATTCACGAGCTCGCAGGGCGCAGCTTCAATGTCGGCAGCCCAAAGCAGCTTGGTGAAGTCCTGTTTGACGAAATGGGCATCGAAGGCGGCAAGAAGGGCAAGACAGGCGCCTACGCCACGGGCGCAGATATCCTAGAGGAGCTTGCAACAGAACACGAGCTTCCTGCACGCGTTCTCGATTGGCGCCAGCTCTCCAAGCTAAAAAGCACCTACACAGACGCGCTACAAGACCATATCAACCCCGAAACAGGCCGCGTCCACACCTCCTATCTGCAGACAGGAGCCACCACAGGCCGCCTCGCCTCCTCCGATCCAAACCTACAGAATATTCCCATTCGCAGCGAGGAAGGCCGCCGCATCCGCGAGGCCTTTGTGGCCGAAGAAGGCAAAACGCTCATCGCGCTCGACTATTCACAAATCGAGCTGCGCATCCTCGCGCATATCGCAGGAATCGACACTCTGAAGCAGGCCTTTAAAGACGGCCACGATATTCACGCGATGACCGCCTCGGAAATCTTTGATGTACCGCTTGAAGACATGACCCCCGATATCCGCCGACGCGCCAAAGCGATCAACTTCGGTGTGATCTATGGCATCTCGGGCTTCGGCCTCGCGCGCAACCTACGTATCCCGCGCGGCGAAGCGCAGGGCTTCATCGACCGTTACTTCGAACGCTTCCCAGGTATCCGCGCCTATATGGATGAAACGACCGAGTTTGCAAAAAGTCACGGTTATGTAGAGACGCTTTTTGGCCGCAAAATCCACACACCCGAGATTGCTGCCAAAGGCCCCCGCGCAGGCTTTGCCAAGCGTGCCGCCATCAACGCGCCCATTCAAGGCACAGCCGCCGACATCATCCGCCGCGCCATGATCCGTATGCCAGAGGCGATTGCTGGCTTGCCTGCGAAGATGCTTTTGCAGGTTCATGACGAACTATTGTTTGAAGTTGAAAATGAGGCCGTTGAGCAAACGATTGCAGTGGCCCGTGAGATTATGGAGGGCGCGGCAGAGCCTGCTGTGAAAATTGACGTGAAGCTGATTGTCGATGCTGGTCAGGGCGCGAACTGGGCCGAGGCGCATTAATCTGTTTCGAATTGTGCTTCGCACAATCCGACCAGCTGGGGGCTTTGCCCCCAGACTCCCAGGATAGTTTTAGAAAGAGGCAGGACTAGGCGCGCTTGGCTGCGTGCTGGCCCGCCCATCTTCCTGTGGCGAGGCACGCTGTGATCAGATAACCGCCTGTGGGCGCTTCCCAGTCAAGCATTTCTCCTGCGGCAAAGACATTGGGCTGGGATTTGAGCATAAGGCCCGCATCCAGCACATCAAAGCGCAGGCCACCTGCAGTCGAGATGGCTTCATCAATCGGCCGTGGGCCCGCGTGAATGAGCGGTAAATTTTTTAGCGTTCTAGCAACAGAAACGTCTCTGTCTTTGCCAAACTCGAAGAAAAGAGCGCGCTTCACCGGATCAAGCTTGAGGCGTTTGAGAACATTCGGCAGGCTCTGTTTGCCTGCTTTGGCAAGCCGCGCCTCGACTTCGGCCAAAGATACATCTGGCATCAGGTCAAGCCATAGCGCTGCGCCTTCGCGCATGGCTTTGGAAAGTACATATATGCCACCGCCCTCCAAGCCGCGCTTTGAGACAACAAACTCGCCACGGTGTTTTATGCCGCCTGCCCGCAACTCTACCTGCTTCACAGGAGCTCCGAACAGAGGCGCCATATGTGCTGACCAGTTCACAGCAAAGCCCATGTTGGCTGGCTGAAACGGCGCAACAAGATCGGGCATGTCTTGTGCCCACGCGCCATCAGAGCCAAGCCGCGCCCAGCTCGCGCCGCCCATCGCCAAAACAGTCACATCAGGCGTAAGACTGACGCGCCCCTCTGGTGTTTCAAACTTGGCTTCACCGATCCAGCGCCAGCGCGTCTTGAGCTCAACGCCTAGCGCATCGAGCCGCCTAAGCCATGCGCGCAAAAGGGGTGAGGCCTTCATCGCCTTGGGAAAAACCCGTCCCGATGAGCCAGTGAAGACGTCTTGCTCAAGTGCCTCCGCCCAACGCTTCACATCCTCTGGTCCAAAGGCCTCAAGCATTGGCCGAAGCGCCGGAGAGTCATAGGCCGCAACAAAATCCTCGAACGCCTCGTCTTTCGTCAGGTTCAGCCCAGACTTTCCCGCCATGAGAAACTTGCGCGCAGGTGAGGGCTTGGCCTCCGCCACAACAACTTTCAGACCCGCCAGCGCAAGCTCTTCGGCCGCCATCAGCCCCGCAGGCCCCGCTCCTATCACCAAGGCTGTTTTCATGATGCACGCTTGTCATGAAGTTCCACAACGCGGTGGGGATAAGGGATTGTGATGTTGTTGTCTTTCAGCGCTTTCCAAATGAGGAAGAGCACATCTGAGGTAAATTTGTTCTCGCCGTCATCCAGCCCATTGACCCAAAACTCAACCGCGAAATCAACGCCAGAGTCGCCAAAGCCGCGCAACTCGCAGTCAGGCGGATAGGGCAACGCAAGTACTTTCGGATGCTTGGCCACTGCCGCTTCAACAATCGCAGGCACAAGATTGATATCGGTGTCATAGCTCACAGAGAAAGGCGCCTCATATCGGTTGGCGCTGCCCGCATCCGAGTAATTGACCACCCGAGTGGTGATAAAATCTTCGTTGGGTACAACAATCCACCGGCCATCAAACGTCTCTAATATGGCCGCACGCGCCGTCATCTTGACAATCTTGCCCGCCTCTCCGCCGTCAAGTTCGACAAAGTCGCCCACAGTGGCTTGGCCTTCCAACAGAAGGATCACACCCGAGATAAAATTTGATGCGATCTTCTGAAGCCCAAAGCCAAGCCCCACGCCAATCGCGCCACCAATCACAGCAAGCGAAGTAAGTGAGATGCCCATGATGTTCATCAGCAGCAGGAAGGCGACACCAAAAATCATCAGCTCCGCTGTTTTCGCCGCTAAAGTGCGCGTCGCTGCAGGCATTTCTTTTTGCTTTTCGATAAAAGCGTTGGACTGATCATTTGACCAGCGCCCAAACCAAAACAGAAGCGAGCCAGCAATCAGACCCCGCACAACCGACATGAGCGAGAAGCTGATGTTGCCAAGGCTGATCACTGTTGCGCTCAACTTGGCACTCACGACATCAAGCAGCCCGACGGCATAAATCGCCATGACGGGGATCAAAACATAGCGCCCCAACAACTTCAGGAAGGGATCGCGCAGAGCCTCATTCACAAATGTGCGCGCTGCAAGAAACAGAAACACCCGCTTGCCAAAGGCAATCACAGCACCCGAGTCAAAGAGTGAGCGGACCACGCTTTCGCCAACCGCTGTAAAAACATAGGCCAGAAGTGGCAGGATCAGTGGCACAAAAACCAGAAGCCAGCGCCGTCCGCTGGCCAGCATGTTTTGCTGCGCCGCATCGGGCGTCAGTAGCTGCGAAATCTTAGGACGCAGCCGCTTTGTCACGATCACAGCCAGCACATAGGCCAAAATCAACAGACCAAACTGAGACCAAGCCGCTGGGCTCAAGAGCCAGCTCTGCGCTAAAACCCAGCCTTGCTCCGCATAAGTTAACGCGGTTTTGATGATCTCCGGCTGCCCGTCCATCTCTACATCCCTTACCAACTGGGTTACGACTTCGTCTAATGCCCCGTTCGGCCCCACTTTACAACTGAGCAACTCACTATGGATGACATCGCCCCGATCTGTCCGCTCTGCCTCCGCCCGATTCCTGCGGGCGTGCCACAGAGCCGGCATCACCTTATCCCGCGTCTACGTGGTGGCAAAGGCGGCGAAACGGTGCTGCTTCACCAGATTTGCCACAATGAAATCCATGTCAGCTTGAGCGAAACAGAACTCGCACGCAGCTATAACACGCCAGAAGCCCTGCGTGCACATCCACGGCTGGAAAAGTTCATCCGCTGGGTCGCTAAGCGCCCGCCCGATTTCAAATCAAAGACTCCGGGCAAACGCCGCGCGCGCTAAATCATCGCCTTGATGCCTGAAATGATCTCAGGTTTGGCTGCCAGCACATGGTCAGAAATTTCGCGCGCCTGATCCATAAGCGCGTCTGGCGCAACAATGCGATCAATCAGCCCAAAGGCCAGCGCCTCCTCTGCCATGATTTTCTGTCCGCCCATCAAAACAAGCTTGGTCCGCGCAGGGCCAATCAGCGCGCTCATCCGTGCAGGGTCCGACGGCTGCGGCAAAAAGCCAAGCTTCATCACAGGGTAGAAAAACTTTGCGCTCGGCACAGCAAGCCTAATGTCACACGCCAGCGCCATGCCCATAGCACCGCCAGCCAGCGTGCCGTTGAGCGCGGCAATGCTAAGGCCTTCAAAAGCCGCGACAGCGCCAGACAGCCGCTCCCACAAAGGAGATGTTGCAAGTCCTGCGCGCGCCTCATCAAGGTCCGCCCCAGCTGAGAAAACTTTCCCCTCGCCAGTCAGCACAAGCACCCGTGCCTCACCCGCGCCCTCGATGATCTCACAGAGTTCTTCAAGCATAGCTGCTGTCAGAGAATTTGCCTTTTCAGGGCGGTTTAGAGACACAATCCAAAACGTATCGTCTTTTGTAAGCGTAATCATATCAAGCCCACCGTTTTGCGAAGCCCCTCGTCGCGCAAGGCCAATTCCTGCCCAAGAAACGGGTCCGCTGCGGCGCTGCACATCCAGAGCAGTGTGCGCGCGGGCCATTCCGCAGGAATATGGTCTTCCCAGTTCATTTCACTCACGGGGTTTACGCCGCTCGCCTTGATCTCGCGTTGCATCTGCGTCGCCACGGTTCCGGGCGAAAGGCCCATCACGCGCAGCCCTTTCGCTGCGCCTTCCACATGGGCCGCTTTGGTCATCATCGCCGCACCCGCCTTGGAGGCGCAATAGTGGCTCCAGCCTTCGAGCGCATTATGCGCGGCACCAGAGCTGATGGTGATAATTGTGCCACGACCTTGCTTCAGCATATGAGGCATCGCCGCGCGCATCCCATGATAAACCCCCTTGAGGTTGATATCGATTGCGTCGCCCCAAGCCTCTGGGTCACTCTCCGCCAGCATCGCCACAGGCTCAATCACGCCCGCGTTGCCGATCAGGATATCAAGGCTGCCAAACCGCCCAATGGCGTGCTCCACAGCGTCGCGCATATCGCCATATTTAGAGACATCACACGCGATGGACATGGCGTTTTCGCCAATATCGAGCGCGATCTCGTCAATCACCGCCTCACTGCGCGCGGTCAAAACCACATTCGCCCCCTCACGCGCAAAAAGCCGCGCCGTGGCTTCGCCAATCCCGCGGCTCGCGCCCGTGATAAGCACAGTCTTGCCCGTTACATCACTCATGTCATCCTCCTGTTTTCAATTATTGGTAATCTGCTGATATGCTAAGGTCCAGCAGGATCACCTCTTGACCCCGCTCCATGCGCAACGACATTAAGACCAACACATTCCCCGAAAGGTTTTTCCATGTTTACCCGTTCCTTGCTTCTCGGAAGCACCGCTCTCGTCTTCACAGCCACATCCTCTCTCGCTGACCTAAATGCGCAAGATGTCTGGATGGATTGGAAAGACTACATTCAAGGGTTCGGCTATACTGTCCAAGGATCAGAAGCCACATCAGGCGATACGCTCACAATATCGGGCCTGAAGCTTTCTATGCCAATCCCTGAACAAAGCGGCAGCGTTGATCTTGGCATGGGCGAAATGTCTTTCTCAAACCTCTCGGACGGCACAGTCGAAATCAGCCTGCCCGACACGTTTCCTATCACCTTCGATGTGGTCTCAGGTGGCGAAACGGAGGTCGCGGGCACACTCAATTATGACACAACGGATCTGTCCATCATCGTCTCGGGCAGTCCCGACGACATGAACTACATTACCACAGCATCGACGCTTGATATGAGCCTTGCCGACCTTATGGTTGAAGGGAAGCCACTCGACATCGGCACAGTGGCCTTCAACATGACGGGCCTCGCAGGCGCTTCCAATATGAAGCTCGGCAATATCCGCAATATCATGCAGTCCTTTTCTGTCGATAAACTGAGCTACACGCTAGATATCAATAGCCCCGAAGAAGCTGACGGGCTTGAGGCTTTCAAAATGATCGGCGCGCTCAATGCCTTGTCTTTCAATGGCACAGGCGCATACCCGAGCGCTGGCGGTTTTGACGCGCAGGACGTCTCGGCCATGCTGAAAGCTGGCTTCGCGTTTGACGGCGGCTTTGCCTATGCTGACGGTAGCACCACTTTCGAAATCGCAGAAAGCGGCGGGCAAACAGTTGGCGTCTCGTCCTCCGAGACAGGCCTTCTCAAGGTAGCAATGAGCGAAGCAGGCCTGCACTACGGCGCCGAGGCTACAGGGCTCAAATCCAACATGACAGGCACCCAAGTCCCATTTCCCATTGAGTTGACCGCTGAAAAAAGCGCCCTCTCTCTGACCATACCCATCAGTGCATCGGAAAACGCACAGGACTTTGGCCTCACGGTCCAGCTCGCCAATTTCACCACTTCCGAAATGCTCTGGGCCATGGTTGACCCGACAGGCCAGCTCCCGCGCGATCCAGCCACGCTTCATCTGGACCTCTCTGGAAAAGCGACACTCTTGTTCGATATGATGGACCCTGAGAGCATAACAGGCGTTGAAACAGGAGCGCAAAATCCAGGCGAAGTGAACTCTATCGATATCAACGCACTTGAGCTCACCGCAGCAGGCGCATCACTGACTGGCAGAGGCGCGTTTCAGATAGACAACTCTGACACCCAGACATTTTCAGGCATGCCAAAGCCCGTGGGAGCGGTTGATCTGAAGCTCGTCGGCGGCAACGGCCTCATAGACAAGCTCGTCGCCATGGGCCTGCTCCCCGAAGACCAAGCCATGGGCGCACGCATGATGATGGGCCTCTTTACCATCCCAAGTGGGACACCCGATACCCTGACCTCAAAGATCGAGGTGAATGATCAAGGCCACGTCCTCGCAAACGGCCAGCGCCTGCGCTGACGCACGCTAAAATTGATCCTAACAAGGCTCGCCCCTGTATAGCTTGCAAGAGCAACTGATAGGGGCAAGCAAATGCCTGACAAACCCGTCCTCATTATGGGCAGTGCCCCAAATGTTACCGCCTGCGCCGCTTGGCCAAGCTCGCGCTTTTCAGCCATCGTAGCGATCAACAATGCATGGCAAGTCCGCCCCGATTGGACTCACCATATCGCCCCTGACGATTTTCCTGATGAGCGCGCGCCCAAAGCGCTTGAAGCAGGCCAGATGCGGGTGACGTCCTCCACATATGTACCTGCCAACAACCGCTACGGCGGCATCCTCTATGCGGGCGGAACAATGGCCTTCACGGCGGGCTATTGGGCCCTTGCCGCTCTGAAGCCATCGGCCATGGTCTTTGTCGGCTGTGATATGATCTACCCACAAGACAAGCGCACACACTTCTACGGCACGGGCACGGCCGATCCACTGCGGGATGATATTTCACTGCGCAATCTTGAGGCAAAATCAGCCCGCCTCATGCTCCACGCCGCCGCCCAAGGCTGCGCCTGCCTGCGCGCCGACACGCTCGAAAGCCGCCTGCTTTTTCCAACTGCAACACCCGCCGCCCTCGAAGAAACGGCCTCTCTGCCAGATGCCAAAGCTTTCAACTCCGTGAAAGCCCAAGAAAAAGAACTCGCCTATCATGTTGCTTCAGGCCGCTACTGGGAAAGTGAAACAGCTTTCTCCCCCGCAAAGCTCGATGCCATCGATGATCTCTGGCTCGCCGCCCTCGCAGCCTGAGAAACGCAGTCGTGACTTGAACGCACCCTGCTTATGGCCCACAACAGTCTCATGAAAAACACGCTTGAAGCTCTCGCCCAATCCGCTCTCGCCGCCGCGCTCAAAGCTGGCGCAGACAGCGCCGATGTGATCACCCTAGAGGGCCGCTCTGTCTCTCTCGATATTCGCCAAGGCAAGCTGGAACAAGCCGAGCGCGCCGAAGGCACAGACCTTGGCCTGCGCGTCATGGTCGGACAACGTCAGGCGATGGTCTCCTCTTCTGACACACGGCCCGAGGCGATCGCCCAAGTCGCCGAGCGCGCCGTCGCCATGGCGCATGAAGCGCCCGAAGATCCCTACATCGGCCTTGCCCCGCGCGAAGAGCTGGCCACATCATGGGACATCTCCGCATTCGAACTTTATGACAACACACCCGAGCCAAGCCCCGAAACGCTCCAAGAAGACGCGCGTCGCGCCGAAGCGGCCGCCCTCGCCAACCCAGGTGTTTCTCAGGTTCAATCTGCCAGCGCGAGCTATTCCCAAACCACAGTCCAGCTCGCCACAAGCACGGGCTTCTCTGGTGGCTACCAACGCTCTTCTCGCTCGCTCTCTTGCGTGGCAATCGCTGGCACAGGTCTTGGCATGGAGCGCGATTATGATGGCGACGGCCGCATCTTTCAGGCTGATCTGCGCTCCGCTGATGAGATCGGAGCACTCGCTGCCGCCCGTGCCGTCGAGCGGCTCAATCCCAAAAAGCCCAAGACAGGCAGCTACCCGATCCTCTTTGACGAGCGCATCTCAAGCACGCTCGTGGGCCACCTGCTCGCCGCCGTCAACGGCGCTATGGTTGCGCGCGGCTCCTCGTGGCTGCGGGACGCTCTGGGCGAAGAAGTCCTCCCCAAACATCTTTCAATCGTAGAAGACCCGCACCGCCCCCGCACCTCTGCGTCGCGCCCGTTTGATGCCGAAGGTCTGCCCACAGCGCCTCGCCACATCGTCCGCAACGGCGTGCTTGAGGGCTGGACACTTGACCTCGCCAACGCGCGTAAGCTCGGGATGAAAAGCACAGCCAATGCCGCACGAGGCACAGGCAGCGCGCCCTCGCCAAGCGTCTGGAACATTGCTCTCACCCAAGGCACGCAAACACACGCCGAGCTTCTGCGCGACATGGGCAAAGGCTTCCTCGTAACCTCGCTGATCGGCTCCACAATCAACCCGAACACAGGCGACTATTCCCGGGGCGCATCGGGCTTCTGGGTCGAAAACGGCGAAATCACCCATGCCGTCAACGAAGTCACCATCGCAGGTAATCTGCGCGATATGCTGCGCACCATCGTCCCCGCCAATGATGCCCGCACACATCTCTCGCGCGTTGTGCCCTCCCTGCTCCTCGAAGGCCTGACTCTTGCAGGATCCTGACCTAGAGCTGCTCATAAAAGCCGCGCAAAGCTCAGGCGAAATCGCCACAGGCTTTGCCATGGACCGCCTCAAAAAGTGGGACAAAGACGAAGGCGCAGGCCCCGTCACAGAAGCAGACCTCGCCGTCAACGCCTACCTAGAAGATACACTCCAGGCCGCACGCCCAGACTATGGCTGGCTGTCTGAAGAAACCGAGGACTCAGAGGCGCGCCTCAAAAAATCGCGCGCTTTCGTAATTGATCCCATAGACGGAACCCGCAGCTTCATTGAGGGCTCTACAACATGGGCGCATTCCATCGCCGTGGTGGAAGACGGCCGGCCCGTCGCCGCCGTGGTCTATTTGCCCTTGCGTCAAAAACTCTATTCTGCCGCCCTTGGCCAAGGCGCAACGCTCAATGGTAAACCCATCATGGCGTCTCGGCGCAGCAAACTTGAAGGGTCCGAGCTTCTGGCCGCCCGCCCCGCCTTTGAGCCACATCACTGGAAAAGCGGCCCCCCCGATCTCAAGCGCGCTTACCGCCCATCACTGGCCTACCGCCTCGCACTGGTTGCTGAAGGCCGCTATGATGGGATGCTCACCCTGCGCCGCTCTTGGGAATGGGATATCGCAGCTGGCGCCCTCCTCATCACAGAAGCTGGCGCTCAAGTCACCGACCGAAAAGGCGCAGACCTGCGCTTTAATAAAAGTGATCCCGCTTCAAACGGAGTTGTCGCCTCAAGCGCAAATATTCACGCCGAGTTGATCAAGGCTCTAGCCTGACCCGTCCTTCTTCTTTTCAAAAATATCCCGGGGAGTGCGAGGGGCTGGCCCCTCGCACTGGTCGGATTTTCGCACAGCGAAAATTCGAGCCTAAATACCCGCCTCGACAATTGCTTTCGCCAACAAAGGCACAGTCTCTTTGTTCAAACCGGCAATATTCATACGGCTGTCAGGGATCATATAAATGCCGTTCTTCTCACGCATGAGTTCAACCATATCTGGCCCTGTTCCAAGCAGAGAAAACATCCCGCGATGTTCACGCAAAAAGTTGAAACGGTCCGAGTTGGTGAGCCGTGCCAGTTCGCCCGCAAGCTGCTCGCGCAGACCGAGCATTCCAAGGCGTACCTCTTCCAGCTCACTCATCCACTCCGCTTTCAGCGCATCATCGTTCAGGATCATGCTGACAAGCCGCGCGCCGTGATCAGGCGGAAAGCTGTAGTTCTGACGGTTGAGAAAGGCGAGGTTCTCCTGCGTCAACGGCGTTTTGGCAGCGTCTTGAGAGACACACATCAAAAGCCCAGTGCGTTCGCGGTAGATCCCGAAATTCTTGGAGCAGCTTGCAGCAATCAAACACTCGGGCACGCTCGACGCAACAAGCCGTGTCGCCGCCGCATCTTCTTCCAGCCCGTCGCCAAAGCCTTGGTACGCAATATCCACCATCGGGATCGCGCCCTTGGCATTCATCACCTCAATAACGGCTCCGAACTGTTCCAAAGTCAGGTTTGCACCCGTCGGGTTGTGGCAGCAACCGTGCAACAGCACGATATCGCCTGCGCGCAGCCCGTCCAAATCCGCCATCATACCGCCAAAGTCCACAGAGCGTGTCTCTGCGTCAAAGTAGCGATACTGCACACATTCCAGCCCGACATAGTCCAGAATACTGATGTGGTTCGGCCATGTCGGATTGCTCACAAAGACTCGCGCCTCAGGTGTCGCCATCTTGATCATTTCAAACGCCTGCCGCACAGCTCCAGTGCCACCCGGTGTCGCTGCTGCACCAATATTTTCGCGCGCCACTGCATCGCCCAAGACCAGCTTGATCATCGCATCACTATACGCAGGATCACCCACCAGACCGACATAGGCCTTGGTTTCTTGCTCCTCCCAGAGCTTATGCTCCGCCTGCTTGATCGCACGCATCACAGGCGTAACGCCGAGCGCGTTTTTGTAAACACCAACACCAAGATCAATCTTGTTGGGCCGTGGATCAGCCCTAAATTTGGCCATCACTTGCATGATCTTATCAACAGGTTGGTTTTTTAGGTTCGAAAACATCAGGCTTCTCCCGTTTTCACTGGCAGCGTTCCAAACGCGCCCCACTCGGCCCATGAGCCATCATATACTGCGTGGTCTGTCTTGCCGATCCGCTCGAGCGCGAGTGAGAGGATCGCCGCTGTGATCCCCGATCCGCAAGAGGTGATCACAGGCTTGCTGAGGTCGACGCCTGCCGCTTCAAAAACACTGCGCAGCTCGTCTGGTGACTTCAAAGTTTTCTGCTCTGTCAAAAGCTCGCCAAACGGAACGTTCTTTGAATTCGGAATATGCCCGCCGCGTAGCCCCGCGCGTGGCTCTGGCTCTGTCCCCGCAAAGCGTCCGCGCGAGCGCGCGTCAACGATCTCGTAATCGCCAAGTTTGCTCGCCGAAGAGACCTGCGTCACATCTTTCACCAGATGATTTTGAACGCGCACTGTCATATGCCTGTCGCGCACCATCGGCGGAAGGTCTTCGGTATTGCGGCCTTCAGCCACCCACTTGGGCAAGCCACCATCCAGCACAGCGACATTCTCCTGCCCCATAAGCTTAAAAAGCCACCAAACCCGCGGCGCCGAACTCACGCCCACTTGGTCATAAACAACAACCTGATGCCCGTCGCCGACACCCATGGCACGCATCCGGCTCATAAACTTCTCAACCGGAGGAACCATATGCGGCAGCTCGCTACGATGATCGCTGATTTCATCAATATCAAAGAACCGTGCACCTGGAATATGCGCCGCATTATAGCCCGCCACAGCATCAAGCTCGACATGTGGCAAAACCCAGGTTGCATCCAGAATCCTTAGATCAGGATTTTTCAAATGTGCGGCCAGCCACTCTGTGCTCACCAACGTCTTGGGATCATCTTGCGCCATCTTCACCCTCATCTTTCATCTCCCAAATCTCTAGCGCGCAAGGTCAAAAGGAGCAAGGCCGAGCACAGTTTCCTGTACCCGGCCCTCGTTTTGTTTCTCTGAAAAGAGACTTATTTGTTCATCATGTTGCGCACGACACCAACAATCGCCAGCACAGCGCCACCACCAACGCCGCCTCCAGCAACTTGGCCAATGATCGCGCCAATATCGAGGCCTGCCGCTTCGCCAGCAACACCCGCCATGTCAGGCGCGCCCAACATACCAAGGATGGAGCCGCCAAGCCCGCCGCCCACAACGCCCGCCAGCGAGTTGATCAGCGTACCTTGGTTGAGGTTTTTCAAAACGCCGCCGGCGACGTTGCCGCCCACAGCACCTGAAATCAAACCGATAATAAGTTCCATACGAAAGTCCTTCCCTACCCTTTAAAATCCAAGCAATTCACTCTGCTTTGGTGGGGGCAGACTAGCGCAAAGACTGAAAATGTCAGAATGGGAAATACCACATCGCTTTCCCATGTTAGGGCAGCTCAGTCGCCGTGGCGCAAGAGGCGTTGTTTCTGGCGGCCCCAATCGCGCTTGGCGTCAGAGGCGCGCTTGTCATGGTTTTTCTTACCCTTGGCGATCCCGATCTTGAGCTTCACCATGCCCCGATGATTGAAATACATCACCAGCGGAACAAGCGTCATACCCTTGCGGTTGGTCGCGCTCCAGAGGTTGGCAAGCTCCTTACGGCTGACCAGAAGCTTACGGCGGCGGCGTTCTTCGTGCTTGAACTGTCGTGCCTGTTTGTAGGGCGCAATATAGCCGTTCACGAGCCAGAGTTCGCCGTCTTCCACAGTCGCGTAGCTTTCGGCAATATTCGAGCCCCCCTCGCGGAGCGACTTCACTTCCGATCCCTCAAGCATGATCCCGCATTCGAGATCATCCTCGATCGCGTAATCATAGCGCGCGCGCCGATTCTCGGCGATCACCTTGTAGTTCGGATCAGATTTTCCATTGCCTTGTGCCATGATCGCCAGATAATCACCTGCGCCGCAAAAGTCGAGAGCGCTTGATGCTCGCTCACAGGATGCGCCTTTACAACGCGCTTGTCCTGCCGATGTCTGAACGCTTTGTTAAAAAAATATTTTAAAGGTTAACGCCGCCAAAATTCCATTTTGCCGGTGCACGGGTTGTGCACGCAGTGTGCACGGGTTTCACCCCCCCAAATCAAGAATTAACCTGACCGTCCGCTGCGTTCATATCTACGATTTCTGCATCGTCGATTTCGGCAACCGCCTCATCCGATTTATCCTCAATCGCACCCACAATCAGCGGCAGCATCGCAGCACTCGAAAGAGCCTGCACTTCGCTCTGTGGCGGGCGCTTCCAAGACAGCGTATCAAGTGCCCCGCAATTATCACAAGTCGGCGTCCACTCTGCATGAATATGCTGACAGTTATCACAGACCCACTGAGGCCCGCGCGGTGCGCTCAAAGCTCTGGCAAGCCAGCCTTTGACCACAGTGTCAGACGCTCCCTCACCCCGCTCGACAGCCGCCATGATGGTCAGCGCACGAGCGTCAGCCTGTGTCTCCACAAGATCGCCCAGAGCGCGCCGCGCATCAGGGAAGTTTTCAGCCGCAATGTTCAGCTCGGCGAGCAGCATTTTTGTCTCAGGATCGTTCGGATTGGTCTTTGTCAAAGCACGGAAGCGCTTGATACGTTTGTCTGGTGTTTCGTCAGGAACAATTCCAGCAAATGCGCCCGCAAGGTCAGGGTGTGGACGTGCGGCCCAAGCCTTAGAAATAACGCGCGCCGCGTATTTTGGCTTGCCCTGCTCAATATAACTTTTCGCAGCCATAACAGCCGCAGGAATTAAGTCTGGCGAAAGCTTATTGGCCTCAATCGCGCGCTCTTGCCCGTCAATGCCACTGTCCTCAGACAGCACGCCTTTCGCCTCACTCAACGCCAATACAGCATCACGGCGCTTATGGACATCACGCGGCAAAGAGCCGTGCTTGAGCTTAGCTTTCAGTGTTTCGCGCGCACCCTTCCAATCAGCCCCTTGAGCCTGAAGTCTAAGGAGCACATCCTGTGTTTCTTCATGTGCGGGCTTAAGGGCAAACGCAGTCTTCGCCAGCGCAAGCGCTTTGTCTGTGTCGCCCGCAGCAAGGCGTTGTTTCATGATACCACGAACGCCAACAAACCGAGTACGATCCTCCGTGAGAAGCCGCTTATAAGCCTCCTCGGCCTTGCCTTTGTCTCCCGCCATTTCCGCAGCTTGCGCTGTCAAAAGATCAGTAAGATCAGGTCGGTCGAGATACTTGTTTGCCCTCGCTGCCTTGGCCATCGCCAGACGCCCTTCACCAGAGGCAAGCGCCAACATTCCATCCGCCAAAGCCTGAAAGCCCTTGCGCTCTCGGTTGCGATCAAAATACCGCGAAATTGCAGTTTCATCCCCATTGAGAAAACGGAATGTCGCCAGCAAAAGGCCCATCAGCTTGAGGAAAAGCCAAACCGCAATGACAAGCAAAACCAAGGCGATCACAGCTTGCAATGGCGTCAGGCTATATTCCTGCCCCGCTATAGCAATGCGGATACCACCCTCCAAGGCAAGCAATTCAAGTGCGCCAAAACTGGCCCCCGCAATAAGGGCAAAAAACAGAAAAATCTTTATCAATGACCAAAGCATGTCTTTACCCTCAATTCGTATTCATCGTCTGGTTCAGCGCCTCAGCAGCCTCTGTTGCAGCTTGCCGCGCTTTCGCCGAATCTAGCCAGTCTTGAAGCGGCGCTTTGGCTTCTTCAGGCAGGCCTTCTGCCTCAGCCATAACATCTCCCAAGCGGCCTTCACGCGCCGCAGCTTCCATCCGTGAGAGCACAGCGTCAGGGTCGGTGCCCTCACGTGGCTCAAGCGAACGCGCACCCAGTTGTGACTTCAAGAAAGCGCCAAAACCGCTGCTCTCGCTGCCCTCTGCGGTTCTTGCTGCTGCCAACGCCTCTCGCGCAGCCTCTGGAAAGTCCGCGCTCAGCCCCGCAACCGTCGGCACACCCGCTGCTTGCGCGACAAGAGCTTCAGGCACATTCACACCCGTCGCACTCAGGCTCTCAATAGCCTCCGCAAAGCCGGAGCCCGTCTCAAGTGATGTCAAAATTTGGCTCATCGCAGAGCGCCGCAAAGCCTCTTGCGCAGTCATCTCTGCGGAGGCCCGCTTGGCTTCCGCTTCAGCCGTCATCGCGCCAATCTCCGCGCGCAACTCATCCATCTCACGCTGATACGCCTCGACCGCGACGGGCGACGCATTGGCGACTGGTGCTTTTTCCAAAGCATCAAGGCGCACACCAAGCTCGGCAATCGCCTCAACAGGTGCTTTCAACGCCGCGATCTCGCCTGCAAGCCCAGAGACCTGCCCACTCACATCGGCAACACGCGCTTCGAGCGCCTCATTCGCCCCTGCATCGGCCAGCTCGGCTTTCATGGCGGCAATCTCTTGGCTCTGCGCTTCAAGCTTTTGCGCCAATGCTTCCATGGGGTTTTCGCCCTGCGAGGGCAGCCAAGCGGCTGGCAAATTAGGCAATAAGTACAGCGCAGATCCAAATCCGATCCCAGCAGCGACCACGCCACCAAGAACCATCGGAACAAACCCTCCCTTGCGCACAACGGTGGTCTGCGGCGTAAAAGTTTGCGTTTCTTCTAAAGTTGCATCTGGCTCAATCGCCTCTACGATTTCTTCAGACGGCTCTTCCGGAGTCTCAGGCGCGGGCTCTATCGCCTCGACCTCCTCTGCAGGTGTCTCAACGTCTGCCGCCTCGATCACTGCGTCTTCAGTCTCGGGTTTGGCCTCTAAGGTTGGTTTTTTGGTTTTAGTTGTCTTGCGTGCCACGGCGCACGGCCCTCCCGAATCTCACCAAATTTACTATACCAAACTGAGCTTAGACGCCCCTTGCAAGAGCCTCAAGCAATCAAACCTTATCAATAAGCTTCAAGGTCGCGACAACCATACCCTGCGCATCGGGCGTTTCGGCCGTTTCTGCCGCTATAGAAGGCAGTTCCCACGCCGCTTTCGCCGCCTCGCTGATATATGCGGCATATAGCCCATCAAGCCGAAGTGCCTCGGCGGCAAAGGCTCGCACACTGCGCGGCGAAAAGAGCGGCACAACCACAGACCGACTGCTTGCCAGTGCACCTTTTGCAGCCGCACTCAGCCCAACGCTCGGCTGATCATAAACAATTACGCTCTTCACATGGCCAAACTCCGCCACAAGATCCGCTGTCGCATGGACACCGCGAACCTGCAAAAGGCTACGTTCTTCCTGCCCCAAAACAGGCTTCAAACGCTCAAGATCGGGCGCAATCTGCAAAACATCAAACCCAGCGGTATGAGCACACTCACCTGTCGCAACACCGACACAATATGCCTGCGCGGGTGCGCCACCCGCCGCAATGTAGCCCTTTACCCCGTGCACAGAGCTAAAAATAAGCACTTCTGCCTGCGGCAAGACCTCGGGCTTGAGATACACAATCTCCATAATCGGGCTTATCATTATCTCAAGATCAGGCCGCTCAGCCCAAAGCATCGCCGCAAAGCGCTCCGCCGCCGCACGCGGGCGTGTCAGAAGAACGAGAGGCAAACTTGTTTTAACCATGGCTAAGGTGTTACCTGCAGCAAAGCACCCATGCAATGAAAAGACCGATGCAAAAGACACTGACCCTTCTCGGTATAGAAAGCAGCTGTGACGACACGGCCGCAGCCGTAGTGCGCGGCACATCGGGCGCAGCGTCAGTGCTGTCTTCGGTGGTCGAAGGCCAGACAAGTCTGCATGCCGACTTCGGCGGCGTCGTGCCCGAGATCGCCGCACGCGCGCATGCCGAAAGGCTCGATGGCTGCATAGCTCAAGCGCTGTCTCATGCGGGTCTGACACTCGCCGATATTGACGCAATCGCCGTTACAGCTGGCCCTGGCCTCATCGGCGGCGTTATGTCTGGTGTAGCGCTTGCCAAGGGCCTCTCCGCTGGCTCAGGAAAGCCCTTGATCGGCGTCAATCACCTTGCTGGCCATGCACTCACACCACGCCTCACAGACTCGCCAAGTTACCCTTACCTCATGCTGCTGGTTTCAGGCGGACATTGCCAATTTCTCATCGTGCGCAGCCCCCAAGATTTCACCCGTCTCGGCGGCACAATTGATGACGCCCCAGGCGAAGCATTTGACAAAACCGCGCGTCTCCTTGGCTTGCCCCAGCCCGGCGGACCCATTGTCGAAACCGAAGCGTTGAGAGGCGACCCAAAGCGCTTCCGCCTGCCCCGCCCTCTGCTTGACCGCGCAGGATGTGATATGTCTTTTTCTGGACTCAAAACAGCACTTCTGCGCGCACGTGATGCTCTCGTTGCCGAGAAAGACGGGATCACGCGCCAAGACCGCGCTGATCTTTGCGCTGGCTTTCAGGCTGCAGTTAGCGATGTCATGGCGGAAAAGGCTCGTCGCGCCATGGCGCTCTACATTGAGCTGGGCCCTATCCAGCCTGTACTCACCGTCGCAGGCGGTGTTGCCGCCAACAAGAGCATCCGCGCCGCGCTAGAAACTGTTGCCGCAGAATTTGGCGCCCAGTTTCTCAGCCCGCCCCTTGCGCTCTGCACAGACAATGCCGCAATGATCGCCTACGCGGGGCTTGAGCTTTTTGAAATGGGCCAGCAAGATGACCTAACACTTGCCGCGCGCCCGCGCTGGCCGCTTGATACAAGTAGCCCTTCAATGCTCGGCTCAGGCAAGAAAGGAGCCAAAGCATGATCACCATTCTAGGCGCAGGCGCTTTTGGCACATCCTTGGCGATCTCGCTCGCGCGCACAGGCCAGCCTGTGACCCTCTGGGCGCGCAACGGCGGGGCCGATATGCAAGCAAGCCGCCAGAATGCACGCCGACTGCCAAAAGCCCCTTTCCCAGAGAGCCTCACTGTCATTGAAGCGCTGTCAGACATTTCTCATGACGGGCCTGTCATTCTCGCCGTGCCAATGCAGCAGCTGCGGGACTTTTTGACCGAAAACGCAGAGCCCTTAGCAGACCGCACGTTGATTGCTGCCTGCAAAGGCCTTGATCTTAAGACACACTTTGGTCCTGTCGAGACAATCCGCGCATGCCTTCCTCATGCCAACGCAGCTCTTCTTACAGGACCAAGCTTTGCGGCCGATATTGCGCGCGGCCTGCCAACCGCGCTCACCCTTGCTTGCGAAACCACACAAATTGGCAAAACATTGCAACTGGCCCTCACGACGCCCAATTTACGGATCTATCGCACCACCGATACAACAGGCGCAGAGCTTGGTGGGGCTTTAAAAAACGTGATCGCTATCGCCTGCGGAGCCTGCATCGGAAAGGGTATGGGCGACAGCGCCCGCGCCGCCTTGATGACTCGTGGCTTCGCCGAAATGCAGCGCTTGGCCCTTCGCCGTGGCGCGCAACCCGACACGCTCACAGGCCTCTCAGGCTTCGGTGATCTCGCTCTCACCTGCACATCTGAGCTCTCGCGCAACTATCGTTTCGGCCTTGCTCTCGGCCGCGAAGAGCCTTTCGATACATCTGTCACAGTCGAAGGCGTGCCCACAGCCAACGCCGTTGTTGCATGGGCCGAAGAACTTCAAATCGACATGCCTATTTGTACAGCCGTTGCAGCCCTCAGCAACGGTGACTATAGCGTTTCCGAAGCTCTACAAACGCTCCTTTCACGCCCACTCAAGGAAGAATAACATGCTCATCGCCCTTATCTGCACCGACAAAAAAGGCGGTCTCGATACCCGCAAAGCCAACCGCGACGCTCACCTCGCCTACATTGCCGAGACAGGCGTTGTCGCCATGGCTGGGCCCCTTCTTGACGAGGCTGGCGAAATGGCCGGTTCCCTCGTGATCCTAGATGTGGCTGATGCCTCCGCCGCACAAAGCTGGGCTGACAATGATCCGTACGCCAAAGCAGGCCTCTTCTCTGATGTGCGCATCCAGCCTTGGAAAAAAGTAATCGGATAATGCGCTATTGGCTCTTCAAATCAGAGCCCGACACATGGGGCTGGCCTGCCCAAGTCGCCAAGGGCGACGCAGGCGAGGAATGGGACGGTGTGCGCAACTACCAAGCGCGCAACTTCATGCGAGAAATGCGCCTGGGCGATCGTGGTTTCTTCTATCATTCTCAGTCTGACAAAGCTGTTGTCGGGATTGTTGAAGTGATCAAAGAAGCGCACCCGGATAGCAGCACAGACGACCTCCGGTGGGAGTGTGTCGATATCAAAGCGCTGCGCCCCTTTTCGCAACCCGTCACACTCGCAATGATCAAATCTGATCCGCGTCTTGCTGAGATGCCGCTTGTCAAAAGTCCGCGTCTTTCGGTGCAGCCCGTTGCCAAAGATGAGTGGGACATCATCTGCGCGATGGGTAAAACGAAAAGCTAAAATGAAAAGAGGGTTCAAGCCGGACAAACTCTGGCTGAACCCTCTTTCTCCCCACGTGCTCCCTAACCACCACACGCGAATATCAATCTGGGTTCGGCCGTACTGACTCGAACAAGTCATGCCTATCGCAAGTTTGGCGCAGACCCAAACTCCAACTGTCTAAAACATAACTCAAATAGATAACGCCCGCCAAATTGGCAGGCGTTATCTTCTCAGGCATATCTGTTTATTTGTAGACAGACTCTTTGCCAAAATGCTTGGTCAGCATGTAATACACCACAGCGCGATACTTGTTGCGCTCTGACTTTCCATAGGTCTCCAAGACAGAGTCGATGCCTTCCATAAGCTTGGGGGGTATTGCCAAGTTGTTGGCCGGGTTTGATCAAGCTATGTCGGTCCCATGAACATTCCGACCCATATGCTGCGCCTGAAAGGCTTCCGCTACCCCCGCGAGATCATTGCTTACGCGGTTTGGGCGTACCATCGCTTTGCACTGAGCACGGCGGATGTCGAGGACCTGTTGGCAGCGCGGGGCGTGGTTGTCAGCCGTGAGGCGATCCGGCTATGGGTCAATCGCTTTGGGCAACATTTCGTAAACTGCATCCGCCGGGATCGACCGCAACCGAACGACAAATGGCATCTTGACGAAGTCGTTATTACAATCCGTGGCAAGAAACATTGGTTGTGGCGCGCGATCGACGCAAATGGCGACGTGCTCGATATTCTCGTGCAAACACGCCGAAACGCAAAGGCCGCAAAGCGGTTCTTCCAAAGATTGATCACCCTGTTCGGCGAACCACGGGTCGTGATCACCGACAAGTTGCGCAGTTACATCCAGCCCATCAGTAAACTGGCACCGGGCGCGGATCATCGCGCCCACAAGGGTTTGAACAATGCGATCGAAGTGTCGCACAGGCCGACGCGTAAACGAGAGAAAATATTTGGCCGATTCAAATCCCACCGGCAGGCTCAAAGGTTTCTGTCAGCACATGACCAGATCAACCTGATCTTCCGACCGCGCCGCTATCAACTGAACGCAACCTCATACCGCCACGCCCGCACTGATGCGTTCAACCTCTGGTCCGATTACACCGCCGAAATGGCGGCATGATCCAACGGTTGCCAATGTTTCACAATGGGCCAGCAACAACTTGGCAATACCCTTGCAACAGGTGCGCCAGGGCGTGGCCGGTAGCGAGGGTGACTGCGAGAGGTCTGCGAGCATCTTCTTGGGCAAGATCAGCTCCTACTGCTCTGCCTGCGGCACACAAAGGGTTAGAACGATGGGGAGATAACTGCCCGGACCTCCAAAATAGATATGTCTTCATTGATTGGCGTGACTATCAGGGTCTTATGGGTTCGAGCAGATCAACCACTGGCAGGTGCTCCTCGTTACTCCGAGGGCTCCCACAATAGTTATTTTGAATCACAGGGGACGGAATGGTGTTTGAGGTCACCGCTCGGTTGGTACCGCCTGTCTGAGTTTGTTTTGAGATCTTAAGCTATGTCGTTATTGGCGTCGTATGAGACAGGGCGGTATCTGCGACAGGAAGTTATCATTGGCGTTGAGCGTCGGCGCCGATGGCGTGATGAGGAAAAGTAAGCAATCTTGAGCAAGGTTGGCGTCAATGGTGCCAGCGATGCGGACGTTGCCCGCGCGCACGATATTACGCGGCAACATATTTATCAGTGGCGCCAGGAGCTGAAGAGGAAGGCTGCACTGGAGCGCACAAATTCGGCTGGCGTGACATTCTTCCCTCTTGCTCCTCCGGCGGTGGAAACGGACGCTATTGATGTATCACTCAATGCTGAAGTTCAGTTTGCAAACGGGCGGCGCTTTAGTTTCCCTGTTGATATCTGCCCCGTGTCTGACGTCAGCACCTATGGGCCCAAATAGGGCGATTTGCTAAGAGAGGGTTTGTTGCTCATCGTAACCACCAAGGAGTGGACAATGAGAAAGACAACGAAAAGCCCCGGATCGAAGATTGTCAAAGACATCAAGCGCGCGACGCGCAAGCACTATTCATCTGAAGAGAAGATTAGGATCGTGTTGGATGGCCTGCGTGGCGAAGACAGCCGCATAATCAAACCAACCAGATGAGCCAGATTCTCTCTTAGTTTAGGCCCCCTTTGGTCCCAAAAACCCTGACGACGGACACCGCCTAGGCCGCGGTAACAATCGAGCGGTTACTGTTTGAGTCAAACACACTGCCGAATAATGACTTCGTTTTTCTGAAGGGACCAAGACCTTCATTTTGACCCAAGAGCAGATCCGATAATTCTTGCGCATTGCCACTCCCCGAATACGCTTAGCAGCCTTAAAACAACGTTGCCAATATTTGGCTGTAAGATAGCCAAAAAAACTAGGAACAGTTTAAATTTTGTAGAACTGTATTTAGACAAAGTTCTTTCATATGTCCATAACGCTCATTGGCCCTGACAAAGCCTCCATGCCGTCTCTTGCGACAATTTCAAGGAAGTGGTTCCAGGCGTCCAACTCTGTTTGGAACGTTTCGCTCCAGATAACGGGTTTGTTTTCTCCGTCATAGGTTGATAATTTCCAGCCTTTTTTCAAATCATAAAAGATCTGGACATCAACGCAAAGCCCTTCTTTTATAAAAGGACCAGAGTATTTTGAACTGTTCTTAACCATCGCATTAACTTTACTTTTAAGTGGCATAGAGTTTCCGGTAAAAAGACATCTTAAAATTACTCTTACAAGGAATACTTGTCAAATCTGGCGTGTGAGGTTTGGGGCATGAGCCAATCTTGTCCGCGGGTGTGGGGTTAATCCTGTCCTGGAATGTGTCGCCCGCGGTGGCTTTTGGCAGATCTCCTTGGTCACGGCCTGACAAATGTTATGGTTCGACGCTTTGGCCAGTGCTTGGTTTAAAGCGGCCCGCCTTTAATTTGAGACATACCCAGCCGCACAAAAGAAGTTCCAGTATGCGTCCAATGCGCATCAACATCCTTCTGACTGCGGTTGACGGGCTTTCTGCTCAACACTTGGGTGCTCTTCTTTATCATAGCGCTCGCATTGCGCGTTTTGTGGTTGAACAGCTCTGTCAAAATAGAAGGGCGCAAAATTTGCCCGCCACGGATGATGGCGCCCAGTCAATTGAGATGTTCGTCAAAGCGCAGCAATAGCCCCACTACCGTGCCAGCTGGCGCCACTGCGGCGCGGCAAAGCTAAATCGTTCTGGCATCAACAAAACGGTCTCTTGAGCCAAGCCGCATGAGCCGACTGAAAGAAAGCCTTTTGCGGACCTAATTGTTGGAAAGGTTAAAAAGTGTGCTCACGATCTGCTCCAGACGATTTGAAAGGATCATCTTCACCAGCATGGCGTCTCGCTGTCAGCTTATCACCTCACGACACCGCAGCGAACAGCCAAGAGCTATCTTAAGAGGTGTCGCTTGGTAAAAGCCGCCTTAGAGGGCGAAGTTTTCGATAGAAGCACCATTCTCAAGAGCGGCTGCCAGCCATTTAGGCTTGCGACCACGACCCGACCATGTGTTGTCGGGGTTGGCAGGGTCCGCGTATTTGGCCGCAACAGGTGTTTTTTTCTTATTGGCTTTGCCGTTATCCAGCAGCTCCTCCAAAGAAAACCCTTTAGATTGTGCCAAGGCTTTTAACTCTACTAGAGTTTCGGCTTTTTTGCGCCTTTCAAAATCAAATATCGCAATGGCAACTTTGTCTTGGAGGTCTTTGAGTTCTTTCAGGGAAAGGGTATTGAGGTCCATTTTTAGATCCTATTGGGAAAAACTATTTGTCGATTAGGCTATTATTCATAAAATAGAAACTAGAGTATGAACAGAGCAATAATCCAAGTTTATGAAGGGGCTTTTAAATTTTGACATAAATGTACCTAAAAAAGTATTTTATTGAAACTTCATTTATTCCAATTGGTTTAAAAAGTGTTTTTTATTGCGGTCTCTTAAGCCAATGTCTTGACGAACGCCTCTTTGGAGAGTTTGCCCTCTTTAAAAGTGGGGGAGCACGGGCATGGAGATTTTTTCAAATCTGGTCGCCATCACATATCAGCTCAATTTTGATAGGTCTGGCCAGCTCAAGCAGAGTGGCAGTGGCAGCTCTAGGTAAAGTAAAGACTTCTCGTTTGCAGATGTTTTGATCGCTGCAGCAGGTGTAGCTGATGTGAGCCCCTTATCCACTATGGTCATATTTTAGAGCGGCGCGTTTTTGATGCGCCCTGTGTCGCGCGACACCTGCTGCTTGCAACTTGAATGCAGCTCTCCGTTCATAAAAGGCAAAGCTTGTCGTAAAACGATACGGTACCCCTGTGCTGCTATCTGTTTTCTGCTTAGTGCATTGTTGCTGCTCGAATTCGGTCTAGAGATTTCAAACCCTCTTGGGGCGCTTCCTGAAGATTAGCTGTTTTGGGAGAGCGGAAGTTCTCATATCGTCGCGATATGACAAAGCGTGTGTCTTTAAAAATCGCTGCGCGTGAGCGGCGCAATGAGATACGCCTCGACAGGGGCAATCCCCAATTTGACGCGATAACTCTTGAGAATTGATCACAACTTAACTAGTGAGTGTCATAATGATATGATAAACAGCCTATTAATTAGTCGATAATATTAAGTGACTTGCCCATGCCGAATCTACCAATAGAATTGATGTCTATAAGTTTTGGCCTCTCAGCCATCCTTTGTGTGTTGATCTTTGTCTGGTTTGAAAGAGCTTCGACGGCTTCACGAAAGCGCACTGATACATCCGCAGTACAAGCTTCGCACTCAAAGCCAACGGCTCGCATTGGCGGACTTGGGATTGTTGTCGCCCTAGGCACGGTGGTTGGGTTGTCTCAGAACGCGATGAGTTGGCATATTTCAACAATCGCATTCGTGAGTGCCTTGCCTGTGTTTGGTGTCGGCTTGGCTGAAGACCTTGGCTACCTTGCCAGTCCGCGCAAAAGGCTGCTTGCTGCAGCCGTTTCAGGAGCAGTCTTTATATCCTTGATGGGGCAATGGGTGCCGCATACTGGCATTCCTGGACTGGACATCGCCCTCCAGTGGTCACCTTTTGCCATGATGTTCTCTTTGTTTTTGGCCGTTGGTATAAGTCATGCCTTCAACCTTATTGATGGTCTCAACGGCCTCGCAGGGTCCACTGCACTTGCTGCCGCTCTTGCACTTGCCGCAATTGCTCATCAAGCGGGCCTCGCGGAGCACCACGACCTTCTCCTAATGCTTGCAGCTACCATTTTGGGCTTTTTGGTGTTTAACTTTCCATTTGGAAAAATATTCCTGGGGGATGCTGGAGCATATGTGGTTGGACATCTTCTCGTCTGGATATCGGTGTCGATTTTGTGGAATGCGTCAAATGTGACGCCACTCGCAATGCTGCTCATATTTTTTTGGCCTGTGGCAGACACCCTGCTCGCCATTAGCAGACGCTTGTCGTTGGGCAAACCAATAGCACAACCCGACAGATTGCATTTCCACCAGCTGGTGATGCGTGGCGTTGAAATTATTCTTCTCGGCAGACGGAAACGACGGATCGCAAATCCGCTGGCAAGCCTTTTGACCATGCCTTTTATTTTTGCGCCAATGGTGGCAGGTGTTTTGCTTTCAGATGATCATAGCAATGCAGCGATCGCTTGTGTCGCGTTTGCGGTGATTTTTACTACAACATATAAAACAGGGATCTGGATCGCTCCAAAACTTCGCCGTTCCGCCTGTCCAAAACCTGCGGATACATCAAACACCGAGCAGCGCCTAAAGGACCATCGGGCGCTGATGCCTTTGAGAGATCCCATAAAATGATCACAGGATTCGCACGCAGCACGCTGCCCCCAACAAAAAAGATACCTCTCATGAACAGCCTCATCAAAAAAACTTTGACCCAGGTGGTGTCGATTGTCAGCATTGCTCTGATGTGCACGCCAACGGCCAAGGCGGATGGCACAACAGTTCAGCTGTCGCTTGGGGGAGGTGATGTGCTCAACAGTCGGCAAATATATGGAACCAGCAGTAACGCCTCGATCCGCGGCAGCTATGTAAAGACGTTTGGTCGGCTTGACGTTGGGCTCAGCCTTGCGGCAGAGGACAATACGCAGACATTTAATGCGGACGGCTCTTACGTCAATCTCAACTTTGGCGACTGGGTGTTTGGGGCCGGCGCTGTGGACCGGAATTGGTCCTATTCGCCCAACACGTCTCTTATTTTGTCTACAAATGCGCGGCCGATGCCCACGGGCTACATTCGGAAAAACTTGAGCCAGTCTACGTCGCGGCTGTTTTCCTGGATTGGGCCATGGGGCGGCGAGTTTTTCTTGGGCGAAGACAATGACAAGAACTTAATGGGTGCGCGATTGGAGTTAGAGCCGGTCAGCGGCCTGAAGGTAGAATTGCTACAAACTGCCCAATTCACGGGGGGCTTGGGCTCCCTTGGGACGGCCTTGATTGGAAATACAAATGAAGGCTCTGGTGCCTCTATTAATAAAATGGCGGGCTTTGGGATTTCCTATGAACGCAAAGCGAACAGGCTCTACATGCAAGCGATTGGGGAGGACGAAGCGGGCGGCCT